>NZ_JBFAWH010000020.1:0-145633 GCF_040680235.1 Streptomyces sp. NPDC052101 | reverse complement strand
TGTCGAACTCGATCAGGACGGTGCGCTCGGCGATTCCGGCGTCGTGGGCGACGACCCGACCGCCGAGGGCGAGCCTCCGCCCGCCCCCGGCCTGAACGGCCGGACCCGCCAGCTTGTTGTAGGCGGCTAGCTTCTCAGGGTCTGAAATGGTGCGGTAGACGCTGACCCAGTAGCCCTTGGGCATGGAACCTCCAGTGTTGGGATGAGTGCATCTGACTTACGGGTTGGTCTCGGACGAGCGTCGGCGGGCGAGAGCGAGGCTTGTCAGCGTCGTGATCGCCATGGCGCCGATGCCGACCAGCGCCGCGGTGGTGTAGGCGCTGTCGTCGGGGAAGAGGTGGCCGGGGCCGGTGCCCGCGGCGAGGATCAGGCCGCCGATGGCGCTGCCCAGGGAGTACCCGACGCTGCGGACGACGTAGTTGAAGCTCATGGCGCTCGACGTCTCGCTCTTGGGGGTGACGGCCAGGATGACGCCGGGCATCGCGGCCGAGAAGCCGCCGACGCCGAAGCCGAGCACGCCCATCGCCGCGAACAGTTCGGCCAGGTTCGACCGGGCCGCCGCGAACAGGGCGAACCCGCCGCCGACCACGACGGCGCTGGCGGCCAGGAGCAGGGGGTCGGCGATCCGCGTCCGGACCCGCGGCGTGAGCTTGCCGGCGACGAACCCCAGCACCGAGAACGGGATGAGGACCAGCCCGGCGACGAAGGTCGTCAGCCCGAAGCCGTAGCCGGCGCCGTGCGGCGTCTGCGCGTACCGGGTGATGAGCGTGAGCAGGAGGTACATGCCGATCCCGCCGACGAACATGGCGAGGTTCGCCCCGGCGACCGCCGGGTGCCGCACCGCCCGCACATCGACCAGGGGCGTCGTGCTGCGCAGCTCGATGACGGCCCAGACGCAGAGCAGCACCACCGCGACGACGGCGAGGCCCGCCGCCACGGCGAGGTGCCGGCTCCACAGATTCCGCTCGCCGGCGAGGAACAGCACCAGGAGCAGCGCAGCGGCCAGGACGGCCGCGCCTGCCACGTCCACGTGGGCGGAGCGGCCTTCGGGGGCTTCGGGCATGGAGCGCCACGCGGTCAGGAGGGCGGCGACGGTGACGACCAGGCCGAGGCCGTAGGCGGCCCGTACCCCGCCGAGCTCGGCGAGCAGTGCGGCCAGCGGGTAGCCGAGGCCGGCCCCGATGATCGAGACCACCGAGATCAGGGCGATCACGGCCGCGCTGCGCTCCTCGGGGAGGTGGTCCCGGGCCACGCCCATCATCAGCGCCGTCAGCCCGAGCCCGACGCCCTGGGCCGCCCTGCCGGCCAGCAGCCACGCGAACGGCAGCGGCAGCACGGTGAGCGCGCTGCCGGCGACGACGACCGCCAGCGTGGCGAGGATCGTGGCCCGCCGATGCGGGCCGGCTCCGAGCCGGCCCAGGACCGGCGTGGCGACGGCGCCGCTGAGCAGCGCGACGGTCAGCGTCCACTGCGCGCTGCCGAGCGAGACGTGGAACGAGGTCGCCACGCTGGTGATGAGCGGCGTCCCGAGGCTGGCGACCGCCGCCACGACCAGAGCGATGAACATCAGGGCGGGGACCAGCAGCCGCGCCTCGGAACGCGCCGCCGGGAACGCCTTCACCGTGACCCCGCCGACCGGCTGCCCGGTCACTGCTTCGGCCCTTCGCGGTCCTGGCTTTCGAGCTCTGCCAGATGCTTCAGCGCCGGAAGGGCCGCCACCAGCGCCTCGACCTCGTCGCCGGTGAGTTCGCCGATCAACCGCTCGAACGCGTGGACGCCCGCCTGGCGCTGCGTCCGGACATAGGAGGCGCCGGCCTCGGTCAGGCACACCAGCGTGACCCGCTTGTCGGACGCGTCGCCCCGCCGCTCGACCAGGCCGGACTCCTCCATCACCCGGACCAGGGCGGTCATCGCGGGCTGGGTGACGCCCTCGACCGCGGCCAGATCGGTGATGCGCCGCGGGCCGGTCCGGTCCAGGGTGGCCAGGGTGGCGGCGGACGTCAGGCTCATGTCCCGGGGCAGGCGTCTCGCGGCCCTGGTGGCCAGGCCGTAGAGGGCTGCCCCGATGGCGGCGGACGCGCCAGGAGCGGTGTCTTGACGACTCATGCTCGAAGCATAGCATTTTTATATTCATAGCTTATGGAAATGGTCGACTGGCGCCGGCTCTACGGGCTGCGCTCGGGGGCCGAGGGCAGCATCGAGGAGTTCGTGGACGGCCACCGCGGACGCCGGTGCCGCTACCGCGGCCTCGCGAAGACGCGCGTCCGGCACGTCCTGGCCGCACTCACGATCAACGTCGAGCGGCTGAGCCTTCAAGAACCCGCCGACGGCCCCTACCGGCCGCGCCCGCCCACGGCGTTCCAGCAGTACCTCGACAAACGAGGACTGCCCCGGCCCCTGTGGTGGAGGCAGGCTAAATGACCCCGAACCTCAAGATTCCCGACAGATTCACTCACCGATCCGCAGCGAACACGGCTGCCGACGCCATGCCGTCACCCCCAGGAGGGCATTCCGAGGCGCAACGTCGACGCTCTACAACCGAGACACTCGCGCGTCACGTCGGGCACTCGGAGAGAGCCGACGTCCCCTCTGAATCGAGACATCGAGGAAGGTGGACACGGCTTTCGCCGCGTTAACCCAGAGGTCACCGTGGTGGTCACCCATCGCGTCCACCCGAACCAGGTCGACGACTTCCTCGCCTGGCAGCACCGCATGGTCCAGGAGGAGAGCAAGTTCGACGGGTTTCGCGGAACCGAGCTCTTCCGCCCCATCGAGGGGCTTCAGGAGGAATGGACCACGCTGTACCGCTACGACAGCGCCGAACACCTCGACGCCTGGCTGACGTCGCCCCAGCGGCAGGTGATCCTGGCCGAGGGCGAGAAGTTCAGCGACTTCAAACTGCATACGATCGACAACTCGTTCGGCAGTTGGTTCGCCTTCGAGGGCAACGGCAAGGAGGCACCGCCGCCGCCCTCCGAGACCAGGACCTCGCTCGCGGTCTGGGTCGGCCTGTACCCCACTGTCGTGCTGCTGACTCTCGCTCTGTCCCCGCTGCACATGCCGCTCTGGACCGGCCTGCTCGTGGGCAACCTGCTGTCGAGCTTCCTCATGAGCTTCCTGACCATGCCCTACTACGTGAACCCGTTGCTCGGGCGATGGCTGCGGCCAGCGCCGGACGAACCGGCAAGAGCCAACCTTCGTGGCCTTGGTGTCGTCGTGGCGGCGATGGCCTTCTGGGCTGTCGTCTTCTACCTCGTCACGGTCCGGTTCTGAACGCTTCCCTGACCGGCGACTGGCCGGACGGTCGTCGTCGCACGCACCCCCACGAACGTCGAGACCTCTTTCCGCCACCTCCCACGACCTCAGCGCGCCACGCGCTGGGGCATGCCCTTGCCCAGAAGGTGACACGGTGTGCCGGTCGTACCCTCTCGTCGGCCCCGGAGACGGCACGGCGCCGCACCAGCACCACCTGAGTGTGGCCGAATCGGCCATCTGACGTCCGTTCGGACCCGGCCATACTCAGGGCTGGGCAATCCGCCCCATTCCTACGTCCGGAGGCCACCCATGCCCCAGACCCGTGTGTCCCACACCGCCGTGATCGAAGCCTGGCTGTCGGGCGCCGAGAGCGCGTACGGCCAGTCCAACCCCGCCGGGCCCCTGTACGTCGGAGGCACTGCTGCCGAGGCCGCGCTCATCGACCCGAGCGACTCCCTCTATGGCTTCTGTTCCAGCCCGAGCGGTTCGCACGGCAGTTGGTGCTGCTGACAGGTCAGCGCTTTCGCGGAGTGAGGTTCTACGAGCAGGAGTGTGGGGAACCGGTCTGGTGAAACGATTCCCCATGCTCCGTCCGGGCGCCTTCGACGGCGCGACGTGGTGGCACGGGGAAGGCGGACGGTGAGCGGTTCGGGGCTGGAGACGCGAGACCAGGCGGAATGGTTCACCCAACCCGTACGGGGCATCGCCCGGCCCTGGCGAGACGAGCTGGCCCGGCGGCTGGCCGACGTGGACGCACTCGGCCGGGAAGAACGGGACGTGGTGCTGGAGGCCGGGCACACCGCCCTGCTCAGGTCCTTGCACGCCAAGCTCGCCCGCCTGTTCCTGATCGAGTTGCACGCGCTGCGCCTGACGGCGGGTGAGGTGGGAGCAGCGGGTGGCGGGGAGGCCGCCGCCGACCGGGAGACGTGGTCCGCTTTCATCGAGCAGGCCAGCGAACCGGCCTACCTCGACCGGCTGGCCGGCCGGTACCCGAGCCTCGGCCGGCGGATAGCGTCCGTGGCGCGGCTCTCGGTGGCGGCAACAGCGGCGTTCGCGACACGGCTCGCCGCGGACCGTGCGTTGCTGGCGCCGTTGCTGGGCCGATCACCGGGAGAGCTGCGCGCCGTCGGTTTCGGCGCGGGCGACAGCCACCGGGGCGGACTGACCGTCAGCCGGGTCGACCTCGCGGGCGGAAGCGTCATGTACAAGCCCCGCCCGTCCGGGATCGACGTGGCACTGGGCGCCCTGCTGGACGAGCTGTTCGCGGACTTCCCCGGTGCCGCGGCGGCGCACGAGCGCATCCGTGTGCCGCGAACCCTGACGCGTGAGGGCTACGGCTGGGCCGAGTTCGTCCCCCACCGGTACTGCGCGGACGACGCCGAACTCGCCGCGTTCTATCGCGGTGTCGGACACTGGCTGGCCGTCCTCCGGTTCACCGGCGGCACCGACATGCACGCCGAGAACATGATCGCCGCCGGCCCCGTGCCGGTGATCGTGGACGCCGAGACCCTCTTCGACGCCCCGGCGCCGTTCCCGCCCAGTGACCGGGGCGACGCGGTGGACGTGGCCGCGGCGGCGATCCGCCGTACGGTGCTGCGGACCGGACTGCTGCCCGTGCGCGGCACCGGTTTCGCGCTCGGCGGAGTGGACATCTCCGGAGTCGGGGCGCTGCCCGGTCAGCAGCCGCTGATCCCGAACCCGGTGATCGCGGACGGCGGCACCGCGGCGGCCCGCTTCCAGGTGGACCTGGTGGCGATGCCCGCCACCGGCAACCACCCCAGCCCCACACCGGTCCTGAGCACGTACTGGGACCGGATCCTGACCGGCTTCCGCGAGATGACCGCGCATCTGCACCGGCCCGGCCGGGACCCCTACCGGCTGCTGCACCGCTTCGAGGGCACCCAGGCGCGGCGTATCCGGCGGCCGACACAGGCGTACGTCGACATCGGGCGGATGCTGTGGCATCCGGCGTCGTTGCACGACGAGGCGGCAGCCGTGGAGCGGGCCCGGGACATCCTGCGGCGCAACGCCGAGGTGCTGCCCGGCGCGCCCACCGACCGCGCGACCATCGACAGCGAGATCGCGGACCTGTTGGCCGGCGACGTACCGATGTTCACCTTCGCCGTGGACGCGACCGCCGTACGCGACACGGTCGAGGACTGGCGCACCGCCGATCTGGCGCTGGAGGAGGCGGTGATCCAGGACGCGCTGGTGGGTGCCTACCTCAACGAGCGTTCGCTGCCCGCCCGGGTGCAGGCCGCCGCCCGCGACCCGCACGGCCGCGACCGGGAGCGGCGCCGCCGGGACCTGGCCGCGCAGATGGTACGGCGGCTGTGCGACGGCGCGGTGCGCGGCGCGGACGGCACAGTCACCTGGATCAGCCCCGTCTTCACTCCCGCCGGATGGTCCATCCGGGTGCTGCCCGCCGACCTCTACACCGGGCAGGGCGGGGTCGCGCTCACGCTCGCCGAGTACCTGACCGAGGTACGGGCGGGCCGGGCCGACGACATGCCGGGCGTGGCCGAGACCTTCGAGGGCGCCCTGCGCGTGCTGATCGGCACCGAGGACCGCACGCCGACGCCGTCGGCCGGGGCGTTCAGCGGTGCCGCTTCCCAGGTGTGGACGTGGCTGGCGCTGCACCGGGTGCTCGGTGAGGACTGGCTGCTGGAGCGGGCCGCCGAGCGGGCCCGGTTGCTCGCCGAGGACGCTCCGCTGGTCGATGAGGACATCGAGGTCGACCTCCTCAACGGGGTCGCCGGCGCGATCGTCCCCCTGCTCGACCTGGCCACCGCGACCGGGCAGGACCGGTGGCTCGGCGCCGCCGCGCACATCGGGCGCCGGCTGACCGGGCTGGCCACGCTCGACGCGAGCGGCGCTCGCTGGACGACCCGGCTCAACCCCGAGGGCATCGGCGGCTTCGCCCACGGCGCCACCGGCATCGGCTGGGCGCTGGCCCGGCTCGCCCTCAGCGATGCCGGCTCCATGGCCGAACGCCGCGGCTGGCGGCGCCTCGCTCAGCAAGCCTTCGCCTTCCAGGAATCCCTCTGGCAGCCCGAACAGGGCAACTGGCTCGACGTCCGGATCGGCGCCGAGGAGGACTTCTTCACCAGCTGGTGCCACGGCAGCGCGGGGATCGGCATCGGCATGCTCGACCTGCACCGGCGCATGGGCGATCCCGTCCACCTCGGCATGGCCCACCGCGCCGCACGTGCCTGCGCCGCCGAGGGCTTCGGCTGGAGCCACACCCTCTGCCACGGCGACCTCGGCCTCTGGGAGTTCCTCACCTCCCTGGGCTACGGTGACCAGCTGGACCTCGACGCGGAGATCCTCACCGGTCTCGAACAGCGCGGCCCCGTCGGCGGCCTGGCCCGTGAGGCGTTCTCACCCAGCCTCATGTCCGGTCTCGCCGGCGTCCTGCACACGCTCCTGCGCATGGATCCCGCGGCAGACCTGCCCAATCCCCTGCTCCTGGACTGAAGCCGGAACAGCGGTCAGGGACCGGGCCGAAGGCCCGCTCATGGCGAGGGCATCAGACACGAGGGGCTCCGTCGACCAGCATGGTCAGATCGAGGGCGGGGGCACTGTGTGTCAGGGCGCCGACCGAGATGACGTCGACCCCTGTCTCCGCGATCGTCCGCAGCCGCTCCAGGGTGATGGTGCCCGACGCCTCCAGCACGATGTCGAGACCGCGGTGCCGGCGTAGCCGGACGGACTCCACCAGCTCGTGGAGGGGCATGTTGTCGAGCATGATCCAGGAGGCCCCGGCGGCAACGGCCTCCCGAAGTTCGGCCAGGGTCGTGACCTCGACGTCGATCAGCACGTCTCTGCCTTCGTCGGCCATGCCCTTGCGAACGGCGGTGACGGCAGCGGTGACACCGCCCGCCGCCGCGATGTGGTTCTCCTTCAACAGCACCATGGCCGCGAGGTTCATCCGGTGGTTGTGCCCGCCGCCAGCCGTCACCGCGTACTTGTCGAGAGCGCGCAGACCCGGCACGGTCTTGCGGGTGTCGAGGATGCGCACCGGGAGGTCGCGGACCTCGGACACATAGCGACTCGTCAAGGTGGCGATTCCGCACAGTCGCTGGAGGAAGTTGAGTACGGTGCGCTCGCCGGCCAGAAGGCTTCGCGCCGGCCCCCGCAGCCGGAGCAGCACGTCGTCCGGCCTGACCGGCGTGCCATCGCTGATCGTGTCGTGCACGACCACCGTGGGATCGAGCTGCCGGTAGACCTCGGCGGCGAGCGGAATCCCGGCTGCCACCCCGGCCTGACGGGAGATGATCCGAGCCTGTGCACACAGGTCCTCGCGCACGCTCCACCGGGTGGTGATGTCGTCCGCGGCGGCATCCTCGGCCAACGCCAGCGCGATGGCACCGCGGGCCGCGTGGTCAGGAAACATCATGGCTCTCTCCGTGTGCGATGCCGGTCGCTCTGCCGCTCGGCGCGTCGGCCGGCGGAGTCTTGGGGCGGATCAGGCAGGTGCTCTTGCCGATGGCGTACACCCGCTGGTTCGGGCCGACCGCGCGGCACGTCGCCAGGCCACGGTTGCGGCCCAGATGCACCACTTCGGCGTCGACGGTCACCGAGCCGCAGGCACCGTCGACGGGGCGCAGGAAGTCGACGTTCAGATCGAGAGTGACGATGTCCTGATCCGGAGTGACCATGGAGAGCACCGCGGAGGCCAGGGCCACGTCGACGACGGTCGAGAGAATGCCACCCGCGAGAAATCCGAGATGGTTGACGAGGTGGTCACGCACGGGCATGGCGAACCGCACCAGGCCGGGCTCGGCACGCACCAGGGTGATGCCCAGCGCCTGGATGACCGGCGGCGGAAGCACGTCGCCGTTCAACATGCCCTGGAGATAGTGCAGACCGGACAGTTCCGGTCTGGTGGCGAAGAGGGGTCCTGGTTCCTGCCAGCGGAACGTCGTGGAGCGTGCGGTGGTCGTGCTCTGCGGAGCCATCCTGCCTCCCTGTGCCGGATCGGCCGACCTGGTAGCGCTTCGAAAATCGAAGCACCGGCGCAATGCTACCGTTTCGAAATCCGAAGCAACAGAGCTGACGGGAGGTCACGGCGGTGACGTCGACACCCAGGCCGCACGGACCGGTCCGCGGGTCCACGACCGGCCGGCCGGTGATGGCCGCGCTCGATCTGTTCGGCCGCCGCTGGACTCTGCGCATCGTCTGGGAGCTGCGCGACGGCCCACTCGGCTTCCGGCCGCTGCAGCAGCGTTGCGACGGCATGTCGTCCAGCGTCCTGCAGCAGCGGCTCACGGAACTGCAGGACGCTCGACTTGCCGAGCGACTGCCCGACGGCGGCTACGCGCTCACCCCCCTCGGACATGGCGCCCGCCAGGCCCTACGTCCGCTCACCGAGTGGTCCCAGCAGTGGGCGAGCGCACTTGAGGACGTGCCACGGGCTGCCACCGAGGGACACGACGGCGCATGACGTGCCGTTCGGTCCGGTCACGGACGGCGGCCAACGGTTCCTGGAGGGTACGGCCGAGGACGTCCGCCACTCCCGTTCGCTTTCCAGCAGACGTCCGCCGATGAACGACGCGAAGCCGGGAACCTCGAAGTCGACGACGCCCAGCCCCCTCAGCCCAGGTCGTAGGTGTGGAATCCCCGTCCGGTCTTCCGGCCGAGCAGTCCCGCCTCCACCATCCGTTGAAGGAGCGGCGGCGGCGCGTAGAGCGGCTCGCGGAACTCGTCGTAGAGCGACTCGGCGATCGAGGCGACGGTGTCCAGTCCGATCAGGTCCGCCGGCCTGAGCGGCCCCATGGGGTGGGCACAGCCCAGCTCCATGCCGGTGTCGATGTCCACCGCGCCCGCGAAGCCGGACTCTGCCATCCGGATCGCCGACAGCAGGCAGGGGATGAGGAGCGCGTTGACGACGAAGCCGGCCCGGTCCTGTGACCGGATCACGGTCTTGCCGAGCACGCGAGCCGCGAAGTCCTCGACCCTGGCGGTCGCCGCGGCCGAGGTGTGCAGGGAGGTCACGACCTCCACCAGCGGCAGTACGGGGACGGGATTGAAGAAGTGCAGCCCTACGACCCGGTCCGCCCGGCCGGTGGCCATGCCGAGCCGCATGATCGGCAGGGAGGAGGTGTTGGAGGCCAGCACGGCTTCCGGATCCTCGACGATCTTGTCGAGGGCGGCGAGCACCTCACTCTTGACGTCAGGGTTCTCTACGACCGCCTCGACCACCAGCTGCCGGTCGGCGAGGTCGTCGAGACTGCTGGTGAAGACCACGCGGGCGAGCACGTCCCCGGCGGCGGCTGCTTCCAGCTTGCCGCGCCGTACGGCGCGGTCGAGCGACGCCGCCACCCGGTCCTTCGCGGCGCGGGCCGCGACCGTGTCCACCTCGCACACCACGGTGTCGAGCCCGGCCCGTGCGCAGACCTAGGCGATACCGGCGCCCATCTGACCGCCACCCACGACGCCGACGCGCCGGATGTCTTCGCTCATGCCCCAGCCTCCGTGTGGCGCACGAGGTGGCGGGTGTAGGCGTCCGGAGTGAAGAAGAGCGGCAACTCGCCCGTCAGCGCGGTCCGTTCGAAGAGCGCACGGATGTCGTCGACGGGCGCCCACGGGTACTCGGCGCCGAGCGCGGCGACCTCGTCTTCGAGCAGTCCGAGGACCGTCTCCCGGTCGATCAACCGGTGCCGCAGCCACTGCCAGACCTGCACACGGGCGATCTCGGCGGTGGCCGCGTCCTCCATGAGGCCGTACAGCGCGACCGCGCCCTGCCCGCGCAGCCAGGCGGCGAAGTAGCGCAGCGCGACCGCGATGTTCGTCCGCACACCCTCCAGCGTGGGCGGTCCGCTGATCCGGCGCACGGACAGCAGGTCCGCGGGCGTCACGTCCACGTCGTCCCGGGTACGGTCCAGCTGGTGCGGGTGATCGCCGAGGACACCGTCGAAGACCTCACGGCAGACGGGGACGAGCCCGGGGTGGGCCACCCAGGAGCCGTCGAAGCCGTCCTCCGCCTCCCGGTCCTTGTCCAGCCGGACCTTGGCGAGCGCGGCCTCGTTCGCGGCCGGGTCCTTGCCCGGCACGTGGGCGGCCA
This sequence comes from Streptomyces sp. NPDC052101, assembly GCF_040680235.1. Taxonomy (NCBI): domain Bacteria; kingdom Bacillati; phylum Actinomycetota; class Actinomycetes; order Kitasatosporales; family Streptomycetaceae; genus Streptomyces; species Streptomyces sp. NPDC052101. The sequence goes on along the minus strand of NZ_JBFAWH010000020.1, from coordinate 135,312 downwards.
TGCCGCCGATGGCGTGTGCGCCGCGCTTGTGGCAGGTGCGCACGAGGAGTTCGGTGTACGCGCGCATGAAGGGCGCGGTCATCGTGACCTTCGCCCGGTCGGGCAGCAGGAAGTCGGTGCGGTGCCCGAAGGTCTTGATGAGGCTGAACAGGTAGTCCCAGCGGCCCGCGTTGAGGCCGGCGCTGTGTTCGCGCAGTTCGTGGAGGATCTCCTCCATCTCGAAGGCGGCGGTGATCGTCTCGATGAGGACGGTGGCGCGGATCGTGCCCCGGGGGATGCCGAGCAGGTCCTGGGCGGTGACGAAGATGTCGTTCCAGAGCCGGGCCTCGTAGCGGTTCTCCAGCTTCGGGAGGTAGAAGTACGGGCCGTGTCCGGCGTCGATCTGCCGCTGGGCGCAGTGGAAGAAGTACAGGCCGAAGTCGACGAGTGCGGCGGGCACGGGCCGGCCGTCGTACTCCAGGTGCTCCTCGTCGAGGTGCCAGCCACGGGGCCGGACCATGATGGTGGCGAGCTTCTCGCCGAGCCGGTACTCCCTGCCTTCGGGCGTGGTGAAGTCGATCCGGCGCTCGATGGCGTCGAGCAGGTTCAGCTGCCCGCCGACGATGTTCTCCCACAGGGGCGCGGTGGCGTCCTCGAAGTCCGCCATCCACACCTTCGCACCGGAGTTCAGCGCGTTGACGGTCATACGGCGGTCGGGCGGCCCGGTGATCTCCACCCGACGGTCGGTCAGTCCGGGCGCCGCAGGTGCCACACGCCAGGACGTGTCGGTCCGCACGGCGGAGGTGACCATGGGGAAATCGAGCGGCGAGCCCGACGCCAGACGCAACGCCTGCCGGCGTCGCTCCTTCATCAGTTCCTGGCGGCGCTCGCCGAATGCGGCGGTCAGTTCGCCGACGAAGTCCAGGGCGGCCGGGGTGAGGATCTCGTCGTGCCGGTCGCCCGGAGCGGCGAGAACGCGAACGTGGTGCGGCGGTGCGAGGGTGGTCATCGAGTTCTCCTAAGGGGTGGGAGCGGAGGGCGGCGCAGACGGCCGTCCGCCCTCCGCTCCTGCCGGGGGCCGGTCAGGCAGCGGGGTTGCCCGGGCCGGCGGCCTGGTGGAACTGCTCCTCCTCCGTGGAGCCGGCCAGGGCGGTGGTGGAGGAGGCGGGGTTGACGGCGGTGGAGACCAGGTCGAAGTAGCCGGTGCCGACTTCGCGCTGGTGCCTGACGGCGGTGAATCCGTGCTCCTGGGCGGCGAACTCGCGCTCCTGCAGGTCGACATAGGCGGTCATGCCGTGCTCGGCGTAGCCGCGGGCCAGATCGAACATGCCGTGGTTGAGCGAGTGGAAGCCGGCCAGGGTGATGAACTGGAAGCGGTAACCCATCGCGCCCAACTCCCGCTGGAACTTGGCGATCTGGTCGTCGTCCAGGGCCGCCTTCCAGTTGAAGGAGGGCGAGCAGTTGTAGGCCAGCATCTGGTCCGGGTACTGGGCGTGCACGGCCTCGGCGAACTCGCGGGCCTGTTCCAGGTCGGGGGTGCCGGTCTCCACCCAGATCAGGTCGGCGTAGGGGGCGTAGGCCAGGCCGCGGGCGATGACCGGTGCCATGCCGTTGCGGACCCGGTAGAAGCCCTCGGCCGTACGCTCGCCGGTGACGAACTCGGCGTCGCGCTCGTCGACGTCGGTGGTGAGCAGGTTGGCGGCGAGGGCGTCGGTGCGGGCGATGATGACGGTGGGCACGTCGGCGATGTCGGCGGCGAGGCGGGCGGCGTTCAGGGTGCGGATGTGCTGCGAGGTCGGCACCAGGACCTTGCCGCCGAGGTGGCCGCACTTCTTCTCCGAGGCGAGCTGGTCCTCGTAGTGGATGCCGGCGGCGCCGGCCGCGATCATCGCCTTGGTCAGCTCGAAGGCGTTGAGCGGACCGCCGAATCCGGCCTCCGCGTCGGCGACGATCGGGGCGAGCCAGTCCGTGGTGTCGCCGGCGTCCTCGGCGGTGGCGATCTGGTCGGCGCGCAGCAGCGCGTTGTTGATCCGACGGACCACCTGCGGAACGGAGTTGGCGGGGTAGAGGCTCTGATCGGGGTAGGTGTGGCCGGCCTGGTTGGCGTCGGCCGCGACCTGCCATCCGGACAGGTAGATGGCCTGCAGCCCGGCCTTGACCTGCTGGACGGCCTGGCCGCCGGTGAGGGCGCCGAGGGCGTGGACGTAGTCCTGCTCGTGCAGTTGGCGCCACAGCCGCCCGGCACCGCGCCGGGCCAGGGTGTGCTCCTCGCGGACACTGCCGGAGAGCCGGATGACGTCCTCGGCGCCGTAGGTGCGCTCGATGCCCTGCCATCGGGGGTCGGTGGCCCAGCGCCGCGCGAGTTCCTCGGCCGCCTGCGTCCTCGCCTCTGCCATGACTGTCACGTCTCCTCGATCTGTGGCGTCTGCCAAGCCCGTGCTACCCGAACCAGGGATGGCACTGTGTGTCGTCGTACTGAAACGCGGCCCGCCGTCACCACGGAGTCGAGAGTGAGCAATGCTGCCGACGCAGGACGCCGCCACCGCCGGGATCTCCGACGTCAGGGCAGTGAATCGTGCCCCGGTTCCGGGCGGTGCCTGCCGGGTCCGGCGGGCCGCACTGAAACTCTGGCACTGGCACTTAGTGCCATCAACCATGGATGTCTGCTAACTTCTGCGAATCTTCTCGCCGCGTTTTGCCAATCTTGCGAAGGCTTGCAGGGGCCGAATTGGCTTACACTCGCGGGCACTTGGACACGGAGGAAGCCACGGTGAGCAAGACGTACGCGGGAGCGCGCCTGCGGCGGCTGCGGGAAGAGCGCCGCATGAGCCAGGCGGAACTGGCCCGCGTCCTGGGTATTTCCCCGAGCTACCTCAACCAGATGGAGCACGACTCCCGCCCGCTCACCGTGCCCGTCCTGCTCAGGCTGACGGAGACCTTCGGCGTCGACCCGGGCTTCTTCTCCGAACGCGACACCACCCGCCTCGTGGCCGACCTGCGTGAAGCGCTGACACGGGAGATCGCCGCCGCCCAGATCTCGGCGTCCGACCTCGCCGAACTGGCGTCGCGCCTGCCCGGGGCCGCACAGGTCCTCCTCGACCTGGGCCGCCGCAACCAACTCCTGACCGAACGCCTTACCGGAGCAGCCGACGGCCGTGACACGGCAGGGGAGACGCCCCGCTCACCCCACGAGGAGATCCGGGACTTCTTCTACCGCCGCCAGAACTACCTCCACGACACCGACCTCGCGGCCGAGCACTTGGCCGAGGACACAGGCATCCGGCCCGGCGAGGTCGTACAGGCCCTGACGAACCGCTTGGCCACGGCCCACGGCATCCACCTCTCGGCCGACACCGGCGACCACCTGCACCACTACGACGAGCCGACCCGCACCCTGCACCTGTCCAGCCGCCTGCGCCCCGGCCAGCGCGCCTTCCGGATGGCGACACAACTCGCCCTGCTCGAATACGGCGACGAGCTGAACCGCCAAGCCGGGGAGGACTTCGAGCCCGGCTCGCCGGCGCATGCCCTGGCCCGGATCGGCATCGCCAACTACTTCGCGGCGGCCCTGATCCTGCCGTACGGCGCCTTCCACACGGCCGCCGAAGAGGTGCGCTACGACATCGAACGCCTCACCGACCGCTACGGCCTCGGCTACGAGACCGTCTGCCACCGCCTGAGCACACTCCAGCGGCCCCGGCTGCGCGGCGTGCCCTTCTCTTTCGTCCGCGTCGACCGGGCCGGCAACATGTCCAAGCGGCAGTCCGCGACCGGCTTCCACTTCTCGCGCGCCGGCGGCACCTGTCCCCTCTGGAACATCTACGAGGCGTTCGCCGCGCCCGGCCGCATCCACGTCCAGGTCACCGAAATGCCGGACGGCCAACGCTACTTGTGGACCGCACGTGCTGTCACCCGGCATCGCGGCGGCTGGGGCGAGCCCGGCAAGACCTTCGCCATCGGCCTCGGCTGCGAGATCCGCCACGCCCATCGCCTCGTCTACTCCGACGGCCTCGACCTCACCAATGCCTCCGCCGCCACACCCATCGGCATGGGCTGCCGCGTCTGCGAACGCCTCGACTGCCCGCAGCGCGCCGCACCACCGCTCGGCCACGCCCTGCGGATCGACCAGAACACCAGCACCTTCGTTCCCTACCCCGTGACGACGGACAGGGCCTGACTCGGCCGGCGCCCTGTTGTCAGTTGCGTCCGGCCATGACGCCGCCGTCGATGTCCCAGACGGCGCCGGTGACCCAGTCGGTCCGGTCCGACAGGAGGAAGGCGACGGTGGCGGCGACGTCGTCGGGGGTGCCGGTACGGCCAAGAGGTGGAAGGTGTTGAAGCCGTCGAGTGCGGAGTCGACGTCCGACTTGGGGATGAACTCCTCGTAGATCGGCGTGCGCACGACGGCTGGGGCGACCGCGTTGACGCGGATGCCGTGCGAGGCGAGTTCCATCGCGAGGTGCTGGGTGAGGGAGTGCAACCCGGCCTTGGCCATCGAGTACGCCGACGAGGGCGTCGCCGCGACGGCCTGGTGCGCCCACATGGAGCCGATGGTGACGACGGCTCCCTTCGCGCCGCGGGCGATCATGTTTCCTACGACGGTCTGGGTGAGGAAGAAGAAGGCCCGGTTGATGGCCTGATAGCGGTCGTAGTCCTCGGACATGTGCTCCAGGAAGGGCTTCGGCGCGAAGACACCGGCCGCGTTGACGAGGAGGGTGGCGTCGGCGTGCTCCTCGGTGAGGATGACGCGCAGGCGGTCGACGGCCACGGGGTCGGCCAGGTCGGCTGCCAGACCGACTGTCTTGCCGTGGGTGGACAGGGCGGCCGCTGCCTCGTCGGCGCTTGCCTGCGTGCGGCCGGTGACGACGGCGCTGCCGCCGGCATCGAGGACATGGCGGGCGACGGCGTGGCCCATGCCGCTGGTGCCGCCGATGACGACGACCTTCTGGCCGGAGAAGTCGAGGGTGCTGCTGGACATGTGGTGCTCCTGTTCCAGGCCGGTTGTCGGACGACGAAACGGCGTGTCAGACATGGGGGTTGAGGAGGAGATAGCCGTCGACGCGACTGAGCCGGTCCGAACACGGGTCGGGCGGGAGCGCGTGGCCGAGGCTGTCGGCACGGACCTCGCTGATCCACTGGTCGTGCTGGTATTCGTGGTTGATGAGTGCGGTCAGCAGGTGGGTGGCGACGACTGTCAGTTGGCTGGCGGCGCCGACGTTGCCGGAGGCGATGTCGCCGATGCGGGCGTGGACGCGTTCGGCGACGGTGTCCCGGAAGACGTCGAGCCGTTCGACCGTGGGCAGCGTGCCGCGGAACTTCTCCGGATTCGCCGAGTCCATGAGCCCGTCCAGTTCCGGGTCGGGGCTGGGCTCGGCCGCGGTGAGGTTGCGGATCATGAAGTGGGCGACGTGGGCCTGGTGGCCGAGATGCCAGCCGATGGCACTGGAGTCCTCGTGTGGGCGCCAGGTGACCTCGTCCGGGGTGAGGTCTTTCCACAGCTCGTCGGTGTAGGCGCGGGCACGGTCGTACTCGCGGAGCAGGTCTTCGAGGTCGTGCATGACTCCACCTGTCGGTGTCGGTGTCGGGGGGTGTGCCAGGGCCGGTGTGGGCGGGCGGGCGGCGCGCAGTGGCGCCGGGGACGATGTCCTGGAGCGGCTTCTCGTACTTCTCGTGGACGCGATACGCCACGGTTATGCCTCAATCGACGGCAGGGATGGAGCAGTGCGGTATGTGCCGCGACGTGCCTGCCAAGTTAGGCATTTCTCGCAGGGGCCGGTAGGGGATCCTGCTGAATCACGCTATAAGCGATGCGTATGGCTAGTGGCGGGCAGCCGCGAGGCCGTCGGCAAGGCGGAGCAGGTCCGCGGCGAGCGGGGAGTCGGCGCTCCAGACCGCTTCGAAGGAGATCTGAACCTCGCGGCCCGCATCCACCAGCGGACGGTGGGGCACGTCGGGCGAGGTGAGTTTGGAACGGGGGACCATGGCCGAACCCAGGCCGAGCTTCGTCCAGTCCTCCAGGACCTGGTAGCTGGCGGCCTCCCCCGGATACGTGTTCAGGGGCATCTCGTGCGCCTGGAAGAGCCGCGTGGTGAAGGTGGTCAGGCCGCAGGTGTCCGGCACGAGGATGAACTGCTCCTTGCCGGCCTCTTCGAGTTCGAGCGGAGTCGCCTGCGTGGAGTCGGGGGTGACGACGACGATCGGCTCGACGTCGATGACCCGGTGCTCGAAGCGTGGCATCGCGGCGACCGCCGGGATCAGGATGATGTCGAGCTGGCCGGCCAGCAGGCATGTGCGCAGGTCCTGCATGTTCGCCTCGCGCAGTACGAGGTCGCGGGGGACGGGAAGGTCACAGACCTTGGCGAACGCCCGGGCGACCAGGTGGGAGCCGATCAGGGGCGAAAGACCCATGCGGATCTTTTGCTCGCCGGGTTCGGTCAGCCGTCTGGCCTCCGCCGCGACGGCATCGAGCGCGACCAAGGCACGTTCGATCAAGGGAAGGATCCTGGTGCCGAAGGCGGTCTGGGTCACGCCGCGCGGCGAGCGGTCGAAGAGCTCCCCGCCGAGGCGTTCCTCCAGCTTGGCGATCCCGTTGGACAGGGCGGGCTGGGTCACACCGTAGGCGCGTGCGGCGGCACTGAAGGACTTCGTCTCGGCGACCGCCTGCGCATACCGGAGCCCTTCGGGATTCAGGCGATCGGTCATAGCCATGCCTTATCGCTCCATTCATCGATGTCCCCTACCGGACTGAATCTCCTCTGCTTACGGTGGGGCTTCTGCCGATTCAGCATAACCATCACCTATATGCGTCGTCGTGTTCGGAATGGAAGGGACACCATGTCAGGCTCCGCGGTGGCCATGACCAAGGCCATGGTCGTGACCGAGCCCCGAGGCCCTCTGCACCCCTCCGTGGCCGAGACGACCTCGCCAACGGGCACGTGGGTGCGTGTGTCGGTCACGGCGAGCGGCGTGTGCAACGCCGACATCGCAACGGTCGCGGCCACCGGCGTCGGCACGTCCTTCCCGGTCACCGCCGGACACGAGGTCGCCGGTGTGATCGCCGAACTGGGCGAGCGGGTCGAGGGCTGGTCGGTGGGGGACCGCGTGGCCGTCGGCTGGTTCGGCGGGAGCTGCGGGCACTGCGCGTTCTGCCGGGCGGGGGACGTCGTCCACTGCCCCGAGCGCAAGGTACCCGGCCTGTCCTACCCGGGCGGCTGGGCCCAGAGCATCACCGTGCCCGTTGACGCGCTCGCCCGCATCCCTGACGAGCTGGACCAGTTCGAGGCCGCCCCGTTCGGATGCGCGGGCGTGACGACCTTCAACGCCGTCCGCAAGGCCGGCACGCACGCGGGCGGACGGGTCGCCGTGTTCGGGCTCGGTGGGCTGGGGCACCTCGCCGTCCAGTTCGCGGCGAAGCTCGGTTACGAGACCGTCGCCATCGCCCGGGGCGGTGACCGCGAGAAGGCCGCCCGCGACCTGGGCGCCCACCACTACATCGACAGCACCGCCCAGGCACCCGGAGCCGCCCTGAAGGAACTGGGCGGCGCCGACCTCATCGTCTACACCGCCTCCTCGACCGCTGCGGTGGACGAACTGCTCACTGGGCTGAACGTGCACGGACAGCTCACCCTCATCGGCTTCGACGCGGGATCCGTGACCGTTCCGGCGGCCCGGCTCGTGATGAATGGCCACACCGTCACCGGACACCTCACCGGCAGCGCGCGCGAGACGGAAGAGGCGATGTGGTTCGCCGTCACCAACGGCGTACGGCCCATGATTGAGCGGATGCCGCTGAAGCAGGCCGGCGAAGCCGTGACCCGGCTGCGCTCCGGAGCCCCCCGCTTCCGCATCGTCCTGGACACCGCCGACGGCGAGTGACCAAACCTTCCCCGCCGCCCCGCAGCGCCGCCCCGCAGCGCCGCCACATCGGCGCAGCGACCCTCGCCCTGCCGTGCTGCCACCGGCTGGGCACACCCCGGAAGCCGGACGCCGAAACACCTCCGACGACAGTGGGGGTCCGGCCTGATCAGAAAAAGGAAGCCACATGCCCCACCGGGACAGCCACGACGTGATCGTGGTCGGCGCCGGCGCCTCCGGACTGGCCGCGGCCACCGCCCTGCACGCGGCCGGCCGCGACACGGTCTGCCTGGAAGCCCGCGACCGCACCGGCGGACGCCTGCTCTCGGCCCCCACAGCGGACCCCGAGCGGGCCCTCGACCTGGGAGCCACCTGGTTCTGGGACGGAGAGGAGCGCGTGCGGACCCTGGCCGCACGCGCCGGCATCGAGACCTTCGAGCAGCACCTCACCGGCGACACCATCCTGCAGGAGGCCACCGGCACACGCCGCCTCGCCGGCAACCTGATCGACGCCCCCTCCCGTCGTTTCGCCGCCGGCTCCCCAAGCATCGCCGCCGCCCTCGCCGCCGCACTGCCCGGCGACACCCTGCGGCTGAACACGCCCGTCACCGCCATCCACCCGGATGGCCAGGGCCGCCTTGCCGTCGGCACCCCGGACGGAACCCTGCACGCCGAGCACGTCATCCTGGCCGTCCCCCCGGCCTTGGCCCTGGAGCGCATCGAATTCGGCGACGCGCTCCCCGCCGACCTCGTGGGCCTGGCCCGGTCCACCCCGGTCTGGATGGGGGCGGTCGCCAAGGTCGTCGCCCAGTACCCCGCCGCATTCTGGAGGGAGGAGGGGCTGGCCGGCGCGGCGTTCAGCAGGACGGGTCCACTGGAGGAGATACGCGACATGTCGGGGCCCGACGGCCGGCCCGCCGCGCTCTTCGGATTCGCGCACGCGCGCACCGTCGGAGCGGGATTCGACAACGCCGTCACCGCACAGCTCGCGCAGCTCTTCGGGCCGGCCGCGGCCACCCCCGACATCCTGCACGTGCAGGACTGGAGCACCGAGCCGTGGACGTCCCCGTCCACCGTGCGGCGCCTCGCCGACTACTCGCTCTTCGGCCACTCCCTCTATCAGCGGCCGACGCTGGACGGCCGACTGCACTGGGCGTCGACGGAGACGGCGACCGAACACTCCGGACACATCGAAGGCGCCCTCGCGGCCGGAGAGCGAGCCGCACGAGCCGTACTGGCGGTCCCCGACGTCCTGAACAGCCGCATTGTCGTCGCCGGTCGCGAGTGACCGTACGACAAGGGCTCTTTGTTCGTTTCAACCGGTTGGTATCCCAGAAGGAGTGCTGGTACGTGACCGCCTCACAAGACATACGCGCGGTGCCGGGGCAGGCCGAGGCGTATGTGCGTGCCGTGCAGAAGCGCACAGTCCGGCTCTTGGCGGCAGCCCAGATCGTCGGCGGGGTCGGCGTCGGCGTATCGGTGTCGATCGGTTCGTTGCTGGCAGAGTCCGTCGCTCACAGTGAGACCTACGCCGGCTTGGCCCGCACAGCCACGACGGCCGGCGCCGCCGCGGTCGGCGTGCCCCTTGCTCTCCTCGCGCAGCGACGAGGGCGCCGATCTGCCTTGAGCACCGGATGGCTTGCGGCCGCTGTCGGTGGAGTCATCCTCGTGGGCTCGGCGGTGAGCAAGTCGATACCGCTGCTCATAGTGGGGATGCTGCTCTTCGGAGTGGGCAGTGCGACGAACCAGCAGAGCCGCTACGCAGCCGCCGACCTGGCCGCGCCGCACCGTCGGGCCCAGGCTCTGTCCATCGTGGTGTGGGCCACGACGATCGGTTCCGTGATCGGGCCGAATCTCGCCGATCCGGGCGCCGGTGTGGCATCGGTACTGCACCTCCCTCGCCTGACCGGGGCGTTCGTCCTGGCCACCGTCTGCATGGCGCTGGCATCGGTACTGCTGTGGCTTTGGCTACGCCCTGACCCGCTGGTGCTTGCCCGGCGGCAACGGGACAGCGAAGGACTGCCGGAAACAGGAACGCGCGCAGCATCGACGTCAGTTGAGAAACCGTCAGATACGCGGGCGTCGCAGATCGGCACGGTGCGAGCGGGCTTGCGTCACCTTCGCCACGCGCCACGCGCCGCGTTCGCCTTCGTGACCGTCGTCATGGCCAACACGATCATGGGGGCAGTCATGACGATGACTCCCGTCAGCATGGCCGAGGACGGAGCGACTCTCACCGTCGTCGGCTTCACCATCAGCGGCCATCTGCTCGGCATGTACGCGTTCTCGCCGGCCGTCGGCTGGCTCGCCGACAGGGTGGGTCACCTGCCGACCGCGGTTGCCGGGCAGGCCGTGTTCATCGCCTCAGCGCTGCTGTCGGGCCTGAGCCGCGGCTCGGTCGCCATGGTGATGGCAGGACTGTTCCTGCTCGGGCTGGGCTGGTCGTTCAGCCTGGTGGCCGGCTCCGCGATGCTCAGCGAGGCCACGCCCGCGGCGCTTCGGCCGGGCGTGCAGGGCACCACGGACACCGCGATGAACGTCGTCGCGGCGGTGGGTGCTGGCCTCGCCGGACCCCTTGTGCACAGCATCGGCTTCGACGGCCTGAACGCCGTCGCAGCGACTCTTGTCCTGCCCGTGATCTTCTTCTGGCTCCGCCTGGCTCGGGCCCGTTGACCGGTGTCGGCGGGGTTCCGCGTGCGGCCCACTCGGACTGCGCGGGCAGTCGCTCCGCCCGGTCATGCGGCACCAGGCGGGCGGGTCGTCACCGCACGCGGCGGCCGCCCGGGCAAGGGCCGGGGGTGGACGGCCTGCTTCATGACGATGGTCGAGTTGAGGCCGCGGACCCCCGGCAGATGGACGAGTACGGACTCATAGAGGTGCTGGTACGACGGCAGGTCGGCGGTGACCACGCGTATCAGGTAGTCCGGTTCACCGAACAGCCTCTGCGCCTCGATGACCTCCGGGATGTCGGCGAGGGCCGCGTCGAACTCGGTCACCGCGTCGGGCCGGCTCAACGTGGCGAAGAGCAGGACCTCGAACCCGTACCCGATGGCCGCGGCATCGACGACCGCACGGTAGCCGCGGATGATCCCCGCCGTCTCCAGCTCTCGCATAGCGACAATGGGCCTAATGTGGGCAAAGCTAACGAACATTTTGCCCCGCATCGTGGCTAGCATCCAGTTATGGCAACCGATCGCACCCCCTGTGACCCGGCACGACATGCTGTGGCGACGGGATCGGCTTTCGACACCGTCGTGGACCGCAGGGACACCAACTCCATGAAGTGGGCCTACGCCCATCAACTCCTGGCGGCCGACGAGGCCGCGGCCGACCCGTTGCCGATGTGGGTCGCCGACACCGACTTCAAGGCTCCCCAGGCCGTGATCGATGCGCTCCACCAGGCCGTGGACCACGGTGTCTTCGGGTATCCCGGCGGTGCGACCGACAGCTACCTCGACGCCGTGACCGGCTGGCAGGCCCGGCGGTTCGGCTGGGACGTACGGCGCGAATGGGTGCTCCAGACCGCGGGCATCATCACCACCCTCAAGACCGCGGTGCAGGCATTCTCCGCGCCGGGCGACTCGGTCCTGATCCAGCCGCCGGTCTACGTCCACTTCCACGACGACGTCCTGCTCAACGGCCGCCACCTCGCGTACGCGCCGCTGGAGCGGACGGACGACGGCTACCGGTTCGACGCCCGCACCTTCGAGGCCGCCATAAGGCCCGACACCAAGCTGTTCATCCTGAGCCACCCCCACAACCCCACCGGGAACGTCTGGACCGAGGACGAACTGAGGACCATGGGCGAGATATGCGCCCGCCACGGCGTCCTGGTCGTCTCCGACGAGATCCACCAGGACCTCATCATCATCCCGGACATGAAGCACATCCCGTTCGCCTCGCTCGGCCCCGAGTGCGCACAGAACAGCATCACCTGCACGGCCCCCAGCAAGACCTTCAACCTCCCCGGCCTGCAGAGCGCCAACGTCTTCGTCCCCGACCGCAGGCTGCGCGAGGAACTGGCCCGCCAGTACGAGCGCAACCTGTTCCCGCTGGTCAACGTGCTGGGCATGGTCGCCGCCGAAGCCGCCTACACACACGGTGAGCCGTGGCTGGAGGAGCTGCTCACCTACCTGCGCGGCAACCACGCCCACTTCGAGCAGGCCGTCAACACCGCCACCTCGAAGGTCAGGGTCCTGCCGGCCGACTCCCTCTACCTGGCGTGGATGGACTGCCGTGGCCTCGGGATGGACGCCGAGTCCCTGGACAAGTTCATGCTCACCCGAGCGCGCCTGTGGCTGGACAAGGGACAGAAGTTCGGCATCGAGGGCCACGGCTACATGCGGGTCAACCTGGGCTGCCCCCGCTCCACGGTCGACGAAGCCGTACGACGACTGATCACGGCAGTCGAGGGTCTGTGAGCACAGGCGACCGCAGCATGACATCCGCCACCGAGGCCCCTCTCAAGGAACTCGGCGTGCCCCGGTCGGGCAACCTGCTCCGCACCTCCGGTCAACTGCCGCTGCGGGACGGAACCTTGGCAGCCACAGTCACGCGTCCCCGGCCGGGCGGGCGGTGAGGCGGTGGCTGTAAGCGTTCAGGCAGCGGCCCGACTCCAGGTCGAAGCGCCAGTTGTGCATACGGCAGCGCAGGACGCCGTCCCGGATCTCGCCGAAGCGGGCCAGGTCGGCACGGAGGTGGGGGCAGCGGCGCTGGATCTCCCAGCCGTCCAGGCGGATGAACTCGCTCGGCGCCTCGGGTTCGGCGTACCAGGCGTCGGCGTAGCTGATCCGCTCCGGGGAGAGGCACTTGAAGAAGGTGTAGACGTGCTCGTTGTACGGTCCGACCCGCGAGGTCGTGAACCGCATGCCGAGCAGCAGGCTGTTGACCCAGTCGACCTGGTGGCCGGCGATCAGACGCTCCACCAGGTCGCGTTCGAACCGGAAGCGGTAACGGCACGGTTCGCCGTTCCAACGGCGCACCTCGCGGGCGGGGAAGTCGATGACGAGCGGCAGGTCGCCGATGTCCAGGAGGACCGGGCCGCCGACGCCCGCGCAGATGTGGTCGGCGATCCGCAGCAACGGCTCGAACCAGTCCTTGAGAGCGGTGAGGACATCGACACGTGTCCCGGCCGGTCGCCAGGTCCGGCGCTCCTGTGCGATCCGGGGCCGGGCCCGGGCCGCGTACGCCCGCAGGTACGCCTCCTTCTCCTGGAACGCGGTGAACGGGTCCGGGGCCGGGTGGCGGACCTCGCACTGTCCGTGCGCGAACTCCAGGACTGTGCCGGGGACGGTCAGTACGGCCCCGGCGTGGCCGTTGCGGTGCAGGTGGTCCACGAACACCGACTGGTCCGGGAAAGGGTTGTGGTCCTCGCCGTGCAGGTCGTTGAAGTCGAAGAGGTCGTCGTCCAGGAAGCAGGCGGGGCCCGCGTTCGGCACCACGTGCCGAGCGCCGACCTGTTCGATGAAACGCCGCGCCCGTGCCAGGCCGTTGCGCCGGGCGGCCCTGCCGTACACCGCCTTGGCGCGCGCGGGCAGGTCGTAGGCCAGCGGCCACCAGCTGGCGCCGGAGAACTGCAGGAAGTGCGCGTCGTACGGGCCGAAGGCGGCGATCTGTTCGGCCTGCAGGGGCCTCGCGTCGTTCTGGTTGAGGATGCGCGCCGAGCCGTCGGCCACCGCGAGGGCCGAGTCCCCGATCGGTCCGTCGACCGGTGCGCTCACGGCGGTGATCGCCACGCGCAGGCCGCCGCCGAGTTCGACGGGATCGCCGTTGGGCAGCCGGCGAAAGCGGGTGAAGCCGAGGGTGGCGAGTGCGCCCCGCAGGTCGTCGAGGGGGTAGTCGGGGAGGAGGACGGTGGTGTCGCGGCCCACGCGCTCGCGCAGATGGGCGGGGTCGAAGTGGTCCTGGTGGAGGTGGGAGACGTAGAGGTAGTCGGGGCACGCGTACCGGTCCCAGGGGAGCGCGCTGTTGTCGGGGAAGGGGAACCAGGAGGCGAAGTACGCGGGGCTGGTCCACGGATCACAGAGGATGCTCCCCGCGGTCGTCTCCAGGTAGAGCCCGGCGTGGCCGAGCATCGTCACTCGCAAGGCGTGTCCGTTTCCGTGTCCGTTTCCGTTTCCGTTTCCGTTCCGCAGGGTGCCGACGTGTTCGGCTTCCTACGAGAACGAGAACGCCGGGGAAAGGGCACCCTGCAAAAGCCCGGGCGGCCGGGCATTTTAACGGCCTGACAGCGCGACCGACGACCCACGGTTTCTTTACGTCCGGGGCGCATCGCCGGACTGCATAATCCACGGCGTGATTGCGTCCCTCGACGATGTCGAGCGCCTGCTGCGGCCCGCCCGCTTCCTCGGCACCGCCCCGCGCCCGCTCTACCTGCTGCCGCTGCTCCGCACGGACTGCCTGGCCGGACTGCTGACGCCCGAGGACGCGGACGCGGGCTGGACCGATCGGTTCGCCGCGCACATGTACACGCTGGAGGAGCGGACCCGGAGCCGCGTGGACACACTGAGCGGCCGCGATCTGGACGCCCTGATGGACCACCTGCCCGGCCTGGTGGGGCACCGGTGGCGGGGCCGCACGCTCGCCCTCGCCGCCTACGGGACGTACCGGCCGCACTGGCAGCAGGCCGTCGAGGCGACCGGCGCCCGGCTGCTCGTGCCGGACGTGCAGCACGCCTGGGAGGCGCTCAAGGACAAGGCCGCGATGCGGGACTGGTTCCGGCAGCTGGGGGTGCCGACGCCGGACGACGTGGTGGTGGGCGGCGTGGACGGGATCGACTACCCGGCACTGCGGCGCCGCTTCGGCGACCGGTTCGTCGTACAGAAGCCGCGGAGCGCGGGCGGCAACGGCACGTACCTGGTCACCGACGGGAGCACGGCGGCGGACCTGCCGTCGCGGTCGCGCTGGCTGGTCAGCGAGTACGTCGGAGACACCACCCTGGCCTGCTACGGCTTCGTCGCCCACGACGGGACGGCCGAGACGCTGCGTGCGGCCCTGCAACTGGCCGGGATCGAGGAGACGGGCGCCGGGTTCGGCGAGTACTCCGGCTCGGACTTCGGCGCCCCCGCGCTGCTGCCGCCGGCCGTGCTCGCCCGGACGAACGACGCGATGGAACGCATCGGCCGGAGCCTCGCCGACCTCGGTTACCGGGGCATCTTCGGCGCCGACTTCGCCGTGTGCGCGAACTCCGTCGTCGCGCTGGAGGTCAACTGCCGTGTGCTGGGCTCGACCTGGCTGCTGGGCGAGATCGAACTCGGGGAGGAGCAGGTGCCTACGCTGGTACGGCACATGGCCGAGCGGCACGGCCACCGGACCCTCGGCAAACCCCAGCAGGACCCCGCGGACGGCGTTCAACTGACCGTACGTCACTCCGCCCCCGAACCCTGCTACGTGCCGTACGCACCCGCCCCCGGTGTGTACGCCCTCCAGGACGATCGCTTGGTCTTCCGCCGCCCCGGCTATGGGCTGCTGGAGTGCGGGGCCGACGAGTGCGTCCTGGTGAACCTGGCGCGGGAAGGGACGGTGCTGCACCCGCGCGGCATCCTCGGCCGGCTCGTCACCCGGCGCCCGCTGACCGCGCCGGACGGCCGTTCGCTCAACGCCCACGGCCGTCGTCTCGTCCAGGCCCTGCGCCGCCTCTACTCGTTCGGGGAGGAGCGGATTTGACCCCGCCGCCGCTCTACGTCCGTCCGGCCGTCCCGGAGGACCTGAAGACCCTGCGCCACTGGCGGCGGGAGGCCGCCGGCTGGCTGGCGGTGCGGCACGGCTCCGACCAGTGGTCGAAACCCTTCCGCCCCCGGCTCACTCTGTCCCTCATCGAGCAGGGCGCGACTGTGATGGCCATGCTCGCCCCCGAGGGCGAACCGGTGGCCACCCTCACCCTGCTCCCGCACGGCCATCCACGCCTGTGGACCCCGGCCGAACTGGCCGTCCCGGCGCGCTATCTCCGCAAGGTGATCGTCGCCCGCCCGCACGCCGGCCGCGGCATCGGCGCGACCCTCCAGCAGTGGGCCCGCGCCCGCGCCGCCGCCGACGGCGCCCGAATGGTCCGCCTGGCCGCCTGGACCGACAACACCGGCCTCCACGCGTACTACACCGGCCAGGGCTGGCGGCACATCAGAACCGTCCCCGGCATTCCGGCGGGCGCGCTGTTCGAGACCACGGCGAAGGACGTGCAGCACCTGAGGGTGATCGAGCTGGGAAGGATCCCGCTACCCGCTTGAGCGCCTTCGGCTGTCCGTGCTGAGGATGACGTCGAGGCCGGCCGATCGGCAGGCGGCGATCAGCTCGGGCAGGCGGTCAGGGACCGTTCCCGTTCCAGCGCGTCGGATTGTCGGCCTGGCACAACACGCCCACCATGGCGCGGAGTTCGAGCAGCTCGGGCGATGGTGGTCGCCCGGTCGGCGAGGGTGATTTGCCTGATCAGCGCCGTGCGGCCTCCTGCTGGATCCTGCTCAGGACACCCGTGCCGGGCAGGCCGCTCATGCACCGCGTCGCCTTCGTCGTGTGGAGCACCCGCTGTCACGCTTGGGTAACCGTTCGTGCAGTCAACGGTGATGGGGCTGCCATGAGGTCGCTATGAGTGAGCTATGGGATGGTCAAAAAGGCGCTGTCAAAGTGAGGCAAATCGGTTTCTTAGGGGCGCTGAAGTGGCCGAATAGGTACTTGTCGACGCTCTGTGGATGTGTTTTCAGGCAAGGCTTACCTAAGTACGGTGTGCCTTGCTTTGTTGATGGCGGGTGTGTGCCGTGGGGGCGGCGTCGACGGCCCGCCCGCGTCTCACTTCGGAGGTCCCATGTCTCGTGTCGTCCTGCGGTCCGCGCGCCGGTCCGCCGTGCTGGCGACGGCGGTGTCGCTGTCGGCCCTGGCGCTGGCGGGGTGCGGCGGTTCGAACGATTCGGGAAGCTCGGACGATTCGTCGTCGGGTGGTTCGCTGAAGGGGCAGACGATCACCGTCTACAGCGGTCAGCACGAGCAGACGGTCAGCGCGCTGGTGAAGGACTTCCAGACGCGGACCGGCATCAAGGCCAACGTGCGCTCCGGTGACGAGGCGGAGTTGGCCAACCAGATCCTCACCGAGGGCCCGGCCTCCCCGGCGGACGTGTTCTTCGCGGAGAATCCGCCCGCGCTCACCACCCTGGAGAACAAGGGCCTGCTGGCGAAGGCGAATGCCGCCACCCTGGCGGCGGTTCCGTCGGCCGACAGCTCGGCCAAGGGCGACTGGGCGGGCGTCTCCGCCCGCGAGGCGGCGTTCGTCTACGACACCGGCAAGCTCAAGGCGGGCCAAGTGCCGTCCGGGGTCAAGGATCTGGCCGGCCCGGCATGGAAGGGGAAGCTGGGCATCGCGCCGAGCGAGACGGACTTCACTCCGATCGTCACCAGGATGATCAAGACGGAGGGCCAGGCCGGCGCGAAGAGCTGGCTGGAAGGGCTGAAGGCCAACAGCAAGGTCTACGGCAGCAACGAGGACCTGGTCGCCGCGGTGAACCGGGGTGAGGTCGAGGGCGGCGTGATCGACCACTACTACTGGTACCGGCTGCGCGACGAACAGGGTGCCGCCCACATGCACAGCGCCCTCGGCTACTTCAAGCAGGGCGACCCCGGCGCGCTGGTGGACGTCTCCGGCGCTGCCGTCCTCTCCCACGGCAAGCACCAGGCGGCCGCCCAGGCGTTCCTCGCCTACCTGACCAGCAAGCCCGCCCAGCAGATCATCGCCACCTCCGAGAGCTACGAGTACCCGCTCGTGGCAGGAGTGAAGAACACCAAGGTGAGCCGGGCCCTGACCGCCTCCGGACCGGTCACCCGGGCCAGTGACCTCGGCGACGGCAAGGACGCGCTGCAACTCCTGCAGTCCGTCGGTCTGCTGTGAGGACCCTTCGTACGGCGCCGGGCCCGCTGCCGCTGGTGGCGGGCCTGGTCGCGCTGCTCGTCGCCTCGCCGCTGGTGTTCGTCGGGCTGCAGGCCGCGCAGGCGGGCGGAGACACCGCGCACCGCCTGCTCGACCGGCCTGTGGTGGGCACGCTGCTGTGGCACACCGTCGCCCTCACCACGGTCGTCACCGCCGGCACGCTCGTACTCGGCTTTGCCGCCGCCTACCTGGTGGAACGCACCGACCTGCCCGGCCGCCGGGCGTGGACGGTGGCGCTGGCCATGCCGCTCGCGGTGCCGGAGTTCGTCCACGGCTACTCCTGGGTCTCGCTCTTCCCCCAGGTCCAGGGGTACTGGGGTGCGGTGCTGGTGATGACCTCGTCGCTCTATCCGTTGGTGTTCCTGCCGGTGGCGGCCACGCTGCGGCACACCGACGCCTCGGCCGAGGAGGTCGCGCGCAGCCTGGGCCGAGGCCGGCTCGCGACCCTGTGGCGGGTCACGCTGCCGCTCACCCGCCCCGCCCTGGCGGGCGGTGCGCTGCTCGTCTCGCTCTATCTCCTGGGCGAATACGGGGCGTTCGCGATGCTGCGCTACACCACCTTCGCGACCGCGATCTACAACGAGTACCAGACCAGCTTCGACATGGCCTCCGCCAGCCTGCTCACCCTCGCCCTGGTCGGCCTCGCCCTCCTCCTCGTCGTGCTCGACGCGCGCGCCGCACGGCGTGGCCGAGTGGTGCGCGAGGGCACCACCGGGCGCGGCTGCACGCCGGCAGCCCTGGGCCGCTGGAAGCCGGTCGCCGCGGTCGCGTTGCTGGCGGTGGTGGGGGTGACGCTCGGGGTGCCGGTCTTCGCCCTCGTCCACTGGCTGCTGCGCGGCAGTTCCACCACCCTGCCGTCCGCCTCCATCGTCACCGAGACGGTGACGACCCTGGGGTACTCCCTGACGGCGGCGGCCGTCGCCACCGCGGCAGCGGTGCCGGTGGCGCTCTACTCCTGGCGCCGTCCCACCCGCCTGGCCCGTACCGTGGAACGCGCCGCCTACCTGACCAGGGCACTGCCCGGCATCGCCGTCGCCCTGTCGGTGGTGTACTTCGCGATCCGCTACGCCCAACCCCTCTACCAGCAGCCATCGTTGCTGGTGGCCGGGTACGTGGTGCTGTTCTTCCCGCTCGCCCTGACCTCCGTGCGGGCCTCCCTCGCCCATGTGCCGCACGGCGTCGAGGATGTGGCGCGCTCGCTGGGAGTGCGCAGGATCGTCGTCCTGGGCCGGGTCACCCTGCCGCTGATCCTTCCCGGGCTCGGCGCGGCCTTCGCGATGGTCACCCTCACGGCGAGCACCGAACTCACCGCCACGCTGCTGCTGCGCCCGACCGGCACCGAGACCCTCGCCACCCAGTTCTGGGTCTACACCGCGGGCCTCTCCTACGGGGCGGCGGCACCGTACGCCGCCGTGATGGTGGCCATGTCCGTGCCCGCCGTGCTGATCCTGACCCGCCGCACCTTCCGCACTCCCTCAACCGCGCCCGAGGAGAACTGAGATGACCGGCCAGCCGGGCCTGTTGATCAACCAATTGGAGGCAGCACACGGCCGCAGCCCGGTGCTCACCGGACTCGACCTCACCGTCGAGGACGGAGCGCTCGCCTGCGTCCTGGGGCCCTCCGGCTGCGGCAAGAGCACCCTGCTCCGCATCGTCGCAGGCTTCCACTCCGCGACCTGGGGCACGGTCACCCTGCACGGCCGCGTCCTCGACGACGGCCGCACCAGGGTCCCCGCCGAGCGCCGGCACATCGGGTACGTCCCCCAGGACGGGGCGCTCTTCCCCCACCTGACCGTCGCCGCCAACATCGGCTTCGGCCTCTCCCGCGCCGACCGCCGCGAGCGGGTGGGGGAGATGCTCGACCTCGTCGGGCTCGACGGGCTCGCCGACCGCCATCCGCACCAGCTCTCCGGCGGCCAACAGCAACGCGTGGCCCTGGCCCGCGCCCTCGCACCCAGGCCCCAACTCCTCCTGCTCGACGAGCCGTTCGCCGCCCTCGACGCCGCGCTGCGCACCGAACTGCGCACGGAGGTCGCAGCCACCCTGCGGCGCGCGGGCGCCACCGCGATCCTGGTGACCCACGATGTGGACGAGGCCCTCGCTTTCGCCGACACGATCGCCGTGATGCGGGACGGCCGTATCGTGCAGGCCGGCACCCCCCATGCTCTCTATCACCGGCCGGCCGACGCGGGCATCGCCCGAGCGCTGGGCGAGGCCAACCTGCTGTCCGCCAAAGCCGCCGACGGATACGCCGCGACCGCGTTCGGACCCCTGCCCCTGAACACCGACACCGAACAGGACGGTGTCGTCATGCTGCGGCCCCACCAACTCCGCATGACCTCCGAGCCTGGCCCGCACACCGTCCAGGCCCGCGTCACCGCCTGTCTGTTCCGGGGCCACGACCACCGCATCGAACTCGCCCCCGACCCCGGCCGGGACCTTCCCGAGCACCTCGTCGTCTACACGGACACCGCACCACCTGCGATCGGCACCCAGGTCCACCTGCGGGCCCAGGGCCCCGCCCACCCCCTCCATACCGAGCACTGCTCGGCACAGACGGAGACCGTCGCGTCGTAGCCCCGACCCCGGTGCGGAGGCGATCGAGATGGTCCAGCGCACTCCGGCCACGGTGGCGGTGGCCAGGGCGTCGCGCAGGCCGAGGCGCAGATGCTGCACCGGCGTCGCCATGGGACGGGCGGGCTCCGACCTGGCTCTGGAAAACGCCGACGCGGTGATCGTCCGCGACGAGCTTGCCACCGTGCCCGCACGCTGGTCGTGCGGAACCTGGTCGTCGCCGGTGTCCTCAGCGCGGGCCTTGGGCCGCCGAGTGAGCCGCCGGAAGGCTCCCGCTCAGGCGGCGGAGCCTGGAGGACTGCCCCTTCCTCAGTGGTGTGCGTGGAGGCCGTCGGACAGGCTGTGGCTGTGGCGCCAGCCGGTCCCGACCTGTACGGCGTCCACCAGATGAGGATGACCGTCGTGGAGATCGGTGTGCTCGTGCTCGGCGGGCGCCTGTTTCCCCGACGGCCACAGGCGTACCGCGACGAGTCCGGCGGCCAGTGTGATCACGCCCAGCGCGACCACGGCCGACTGAAGGCCCGCCGTCGCGCCGAGCCAGCCGGCGAGCGGGTACGTCAGCAGCCAGCAGCTGTGGGAGAGGGAGAACTGCGCGGCGAACGCCGATGTGCGTTCCCCGGGCGGGGCGGAGCGGCGGATCAGCCGGCCGGTGGGCGTGAGCACCATGGAGCAGGCGGCACCGAAGGCGGCCCAGGTGAGGAGTAGCGCGGGCCAGCGCCAGCCGCCGGTCCCCGCAGCCGTGAGGCCGCCAAGTCCGGCGAAGACGACCGGGAGCAGCAGGGCGCCGCGCAGCATCACCGTCCGGTCGGAGACGCACTCCAGTACGCGGGGGAGCAGCAGGGCGACGATCATCGAGCCGCCGCCGTACGCCCCGAGGGCCAGCGACACCTGCGCCGCACTCCGCCCCAGATGATCGCGGACGTACACCACGCTGTTGACCGTGACCATCGCGCTCGCAGCCGCCACCGCGAGGTTGAGGGCGAGCAGGGCCCGGAGTTGCGGAGTGGAGAAGAAGAGGCGGCTGCCGGCGGTGGCCTTGGCGTAGACGCCACCGCTGCGCGGCTGGGCAGGGGCGACCGGTTTCGGCAGTACGACGGAGACCACGAGGGCCGCGGAGGCGAGGAAGCCGGCGACGGTGCCGAGGAAGAGCCAGTTGTAGGTGATGAGGGAGAGCAAGGCGGCGGCGAGGGCCGGGCTGAAGAGGTTCTCCAGGTCGTAGGCGAGACGGGACAGCGACAGTGCCTGGGTGTAGTCCCGCTCGGCGGGCAGCACGTCGGGGATGACCGCCTGGAAGGTGGGGGTGAACGCGGCCGACGCGGACTGGAGCAGGAAGATCAGGACGTAGACCTGCCACACCTGGTCCACGAACGGCAGCATCAGCGCCACCGAGGCCCTGATCAGGTCCGCACCGACCATCAGCGCCCGGCGCGGCAGGCGGTCGGCGACCGCGCCGATGGCCGGGGCGATCGCCACGTACGCCCCCATCTTGATCGCCAGCGCGGTCCCGAGGACCGAACCGGCCCCGGCGCCCGCGATGTCGTACGCGAGCAGACCGAGCGCGACCGTGGCCAGGCCGGTGCCGACCAGGGCGATGACCTGGGCGGTGAAGAGGTGCCGGTAGGTGCGGTTGCGCAGGACGGTGAGCATGCGGCGGTCCCGAGGCGGATCGGAGGTGGGCTCGATCCCTCCACTGTACATACAGGTGCGCATCTGCGCACATGTTGATTTCAGGTCGAAGTGACCGGAGGCCACGCCCGCCCGCTCCGGCCCTTACGCTGTCTGCATGCCTGCTCGCGAGTCCTTGCCAACTGCACCCGGTACGCATCTACGTGCCCCGGACAGCGCGCGTCTCACGGAGGCGACCGAGGTGTTCGCGATGCTGTCCGACGCGACCCGGCTGCATCTGCTGTGGCTGCTGGCCCAGGGGGAGTCGGACGTCGGCTCGCTGACCGAGCGGTGCGAGGCGTCCCGGACGGCGGTGAGCCAGCACCTGGCCAAGCTGCGGCTCGCGGGCCTGGTGGAGACGCGGCGCGAAGGGCGGTACATCTACTACCGCCTGCGGGACGGGCATCTGCGGCGGCTGGTGATGGAGGCCCTCAGCCACGCCGACCACCGGGTGAGCGGGCAGGCCCCACACGACTGACCCCGTTGCTGGAGATGGCTGTTTTTCTACGTCTCGTAGTAGCTTGAACGGGGCCAAGGCGGAGCTTGCTGGGGCGGGGAGAGGGAGGTGCCGGATGACCGGCGGTGCGAACGGCCGTAAGGAAGCCCGGCGCCGTGCGCGGGGAGAGCTGGAGGGGGAGGTGCTGGCGGCCCTGTGGGCGGCCGGCGGCCCGGCGACGGCTGTGGTGGTGCTCGAGTATCTGGGGGACGACACCGCCTACACCACCGTGCTGACGATCCTGACGCGGCTGTGCGACAAGGGGATGGTGGCCCGGCAGCGCGAGGGCCGCAGCTACCTGTACACGCCCGTGGACGACCAGCCGGGGATGGCCGCGGCGGGGATGCACTCGCTGCTGGACGAGGGCGGGGACCGTGCGGCGGTGCTGGCCCGGTTCGTGTCGGATCTGTCGGCCGAGGACGAGCGGCTGCTGGAGCAGCTGCTGCACGGTGACGGCCCCCTGCGGGGATAAGGCGTGTTCTGGCCCGTACCGATGTATCTGCCGCTGCTGGTGAGCGCGGCGCAGGCGCTGGTGGCGCCGTGGGCGGGGCGCAGGATGCCGCCGCGGGCAGGGACATGGGCGATGGTGTGCGCGGCCGTCGTGGCGGCCGGTACATGGGTGACCGAGCTGGCGATTCTGGCGTTCACCGCGGTGGGTCAGGTGCCGCTCGTGGCGGCGCAGGGGTCGTGGTCGGTGAGTGTGCTGGCGGCGGAGGACCCGGTGAACCGGGAGGTCGCCGCGGTGTGCGCCGGGGTGGTGCTGGTCGTGGTGGTCAGTGTGACGGTGGCGTCCTGGCGCCGGGGGCGGGCGCTGGTCGACGCCTGGCGGGAGTGCCGGCACATCGCCGGGGGCGGGGAACTGGCCGTGGTCGACGATCCGGTGCCGGCGGCCTTCGCCGTTCTCGGCGCGCCCGGGCGCGTGGTGGTCTCCTCAGGGATGCTGCGGCTCTTGGACGCGCCGGAGCGGCGGGCCCTGCTCGCCCATGAGCGGGCGCACCTGAGGCATCGGCACCATGTGTTCTCGCTGGTGTTGCATCTGACGGCCGCGGTCAATCCGTTGCTGCGGCCGTTGGAGCGGGCCGGAGCGCTTGCGGTCGAGCGGTGGGCCGACGAGGAGGCGGGTGCCGAGGTGGCGGACCGGCAGCTGGTGGCCCGGGCCATCGCGCGGGCCGCCCTGGCGGCGAGCCGGGCCCGACGTGCGGCTCTGGCCGCCACCGGCGGGCAGGTGCCCCAGCGCGTCCGTGCGCTGATGGCCCCGCCGGTACGGCGCCACAACGGTGCGACGGCTGCGTTCGCGGTGCTGATGGCGGCATGCTGCGCGAGTCTGGCCCTGACCGCGCATGACACGGAGCGGCTGTTCGAAGCCGCGATGCACGCACATGCCGCCGGAGCGCACCTGCCGTCGAAGTGACCGGTTCGACTTCTACTGGGCGTGCTGTGGGGCGGCTGTTTCGGCGGCCAGCAGGGGGCGCAGCACGCCGCGGCTCAGGTTGGCGACCAGTGGGCCGGCCCAGCGGCGCAGTGCGAGGCTGGTGGCGTAGGCGACGGGGAGGGCGAGGACGGCGGAGCCGAGGACGTCGTGGGGGTAGTGGGCGCCGACGTAGACCCGGGTGAAGCCCTCCACCACGGCGAACACGGCCGCGATGGCGCTCAGGCGGCGGTCCAGCAGGAACAGCGCGGCCACGGTCGCGGCGGCCACGGTGGAGTGCCCGCTGGGGAAGGCGTAGTCGGAGCGCGCGGGACAGGCGTCGACGATGTAGGCGTGGGGCATCGACCGGCACGGCCGTACCTCGGCGACGATCTTCTTGACCACCTCGGCGGCGGCGAAGGCGATCACCACGGCGACCGGCGCGGCCAGCGCGACGGTCATCGCCTGCGTGCCACGGCGGCGCGCACTCCACCAGCCCATGACCATGAGCACCGCGAAGACGCCCAGGCCGAGGTTGGTCCACAGCTCGATGGGGGTGTTCAGCCACTTGGTGTCGCGGGCGAAGTCGGTGACGGAGGTGAACAGCGACCCGTCGATGCCGGAGCCGTCGAAGGCCAGTTGGGCAGTGGCGGGCGCGGTCATCGGCGGACGTCCTTCCGTATGAGCACGAGTGACGCGGAACGGCCCGCGGCCTCGGTCGACCTCCACGACCGGTGATGGCATGCTGATGACATCCCGGTGAACGAGTGGTGGCCGTCAGCCTAATCTACTACATGTTGTAGAAACTCAGTCCGTGGTCGGCCCGGATCGGCTCGTTCACCGGATCACGCCTGTCGTCCGCTTGCGCAGGAGGGGCCGCGGGTCACCCTCTCTTGAGGTGAACTCGCAGGAGAGTGATCATGGGGCCGAGGGCGAGGATGACGGCGAGTGCGGCGTAGCCGTGGGTGAGGGTGGTGAGGGAGGCCACCGTCGCGACGAGCAACGGGCCGCCCGCGTCGCCGAGTTCGCGGCCGAGTTCTGCGGCGCCCATGGTCTGCCCGAGCCGCTCGGTGGGGGTGCTCGCGGCGAGGGCGGCGAAGCCGAGCGGGGTGATCAGACCGGTTCCGGCGCCGATCAGCGCGGCGCCGACGAGGATGCCGGTCAGGCCGGGCAGCATGGCGCACCCCATGCCGGCGGCGGTGAGCACAAGCCCCGCCGTGATGCCCGTACAGGTGGTGAGTCGGCCCTGGTCCAGCGCCCGCCCCGCCTTCGGCTGAACGACGGCCGCGCAGGCCGCCAGCACCGACACGGCGGCACCGGTCGCCACCGTACCCAGGCCGGCCGCCCGCCCGGACACCGGCAGGAATCCCACCCCGACGGACAGGGCGGCGGTCGCCGCGGCCAGTGCCGAGGTGGGGGCGAGGAAGGCGGGGTCGGCCAGCCGCCGGGCCAGATCCAGCACTGTCTGCCGGGCCTTCGGCAGCGGTGGTACGACGGGAACGGAGAGCGCGGCCCATACGGCGACCGCCGCGCCGAGTGCGGCCAGGACGGCGAACAGCAGCCGCAGCCCGCCGACCCAGACCAGCACCCCGCCCAGCAGCGGACCGAGGGTGTAGCCGATCGACTTGTAGAAGCCGTAACTGCCGAAGGCGCGGCCGTGCTTGGCGGCCGGGTTGAGGCGGGCGACCAGCGCGGAGGCCGACGGGGAGAACGCGGAGGCCGCGGCACCCTGCCCGAGGCGGGCGGCCCACAGCCAACCGGGGCTGTCCGCGACGACGTACAGCGCGGACGCGGCCGCGAAGGCGACGAGTCCGCCGAGCAGCACGGGCCGCGCGCCGATCCGGTCGGCGAGCGTGCCGAACACCGGCTTGAGGAGCACCTCGGCGCCGTCGTACAGGGCCAGCAGACCGCCGAGCACCAGCAGCGAGGTGACCGCGCCCTGGGCGTGCCCGCCGAGGTTCGCGGCGATCCCGTGCGCGCCGAAGGCGGTGGTGAAACCGGCCGCGTACAGCGGCCACATGTGCTTGGCCGGAGCCGACCGCCCCGCGGCTGCCGTGGTCATCGTTCCGTCTCCGGGATCTGGTGCAGGGCGGCGAAGACGCGCTCGGCGTAGTCCTCGCAGACGGCCACACACTGCTTGAGCCGCTCGCCGGCCTCGGCCGCCTCGGGAGCCCCGAACACGTCGCGTGCTGTCAGATCCCGGTGCCAGCGCCGCAGCCGCTCCAGCGACTGCTCCTCTTCCTCCAGTTCGGCGAGGGTGAACTTGGAGATACGGATCTCCTTGGCGATCTCCGCTTCGAACTTGCCGCAGTCGGCCAGGAACTCCGCCCAGTTCGCCGACCGGGCGGCACCGAACATCTTCTGGAGACGGACGGTGTCCTGCGGGCCACGCCCGGCGGCATTCAGCGTCACGACCTGGCCGTCGGCCTGCTCGGTCAGCGTGATCGCCCGCGCAATGCCGTCGGCGAAGACAGGCACGTCCGGTACGGCCCAGATCCCCTGGCCGAGCGAGAGCGCGCCGATCCTGCGCAGCTCCCGCCAGACCGCCACACGGTGCCGCGACGGCTGGGCAGGCAGTTTGATCACGAGGACGAGCCAGCGGCTCTCCGGTTCCACACTCGACACATCATGGAATGTAGCAGGCGTTACATGCGATGGCTGCGGGTGGGTGAACGCGGAAGGCGTGCGCCCGGGGCGGAGATCCGGTCAGCGGCGTAGCCGGCGCAGACGTCCTCGTAGAAGCAGCTCCTGACGCCGAACCCCCGTGCCCGATCAGCCCATGGTGAAGTAGGCCAGGCTGCCGAGTCCGGCGAGGGTGCAGTAGACGGCGAACGGGATGAGGGTGCGGTTCTCGAAGTACCGGACGAGGAAACGGGTGGCGAGGTAGGCCGCGATGAAGGCGGCGACGCTGCCCGCCAGTAGCGGTCCGCGCAGGCCGTTGCCCTCGGGGCCGAGGAGCGGGGGCAGCTTGAGCAGCGCAGCGCCGCCGATCACGGGGGTGGCCAACAGGAAGGCGAAGCGGGCGGAGTCCTCGTGGCTGAGGCCCTTGAAGATGCCCGCGCTGATGGTGGAGCCGGAGCGGCTGATGCCTGGAAACAGGGCGAGGATCTGGGCTGCGCCGATCGTCACTGCCTGGCGGATGGTCATCCGGGTGATCCGCAGGTCCGACAGCTCGTCCGGGCTCAGGTGCTCCTCGTCGGGCGTGACGGCGTTCTCGGCCCGCCTGCGGCCGGTGCCGCCGCGTCGCAGCTGTTCGGTCACGAAGAGGACGATGCCGTTGAGGGCCAGGAAGATCGCGGTCGGGATGGGCCGCCCGAGCGTCGTACGGAAGACCTTGTCGAGCGCGACGCCGGCGACGGCCACCGGAATGCAGGCCGTGATGATCAGCCAGGCGAGCCGCTGGTCCACGGTCTGGATGCGGCGTTGCGTGATCGACGTGATCAGTCCGCGGATCACCCGGACCCAGTCGCGCCAGAAGAAGACCACCAGGGCGAGCGCGGTGGCCAGGTGGAGGCCGACCAGTTCGTTGAGGTAGAGGGAACCGTCGGCGGAGACGTCCAGGTCGTGCTTCCAGTGCCCGCCGAGCAGCGCGGGAATCAGGATGCTGTGCCCCAGGCTGGAGACGGGGAACAGCTCGGTGACGCCTTGCAGCAGGCCGACGCCTATGGCTTCGGGGTAGGTCAGGACGGACATGGATGGCCTTTTGCTCGGAATGCAGGGGTCAGGCTTGGGGCGACGCTCGCGGCGGCTCCGGCCAGTCCGGAAACTACTACATCTTGTAAAACCATGCGGCTTGGGCGAGTGGTGTTCATCTCGGCGACCCGCAAGGTTCACCATCCCTCGTGCCGCGATTCGCGTTCGACGTCAGCGCGTCCTGCCGTGCGTCCACCTTCCGCGCAGTAACATCCCATTTGAAGATTTTTAGTCGTTTTTGACGGATGTCCTGGGTCGACCATGGGCACCACTGAACGACGCGCCCCTAGGCGGAGGCCATGCAGATGATCTCCCAGAACGATAGGGCCCTTGTCGCAGCCGTCGTGCGGTCCACCCGGACCCGGCCACTTCCGCCCGCGCGCCTGTTGGCAGACGCGGTGACCCGGGCCGGACTCTGGGAGCGGCTCGCCGAACGCGCGGCCGGCGATCCGGGCGGGTTGGCGGTGATGCTGACGCCGGGAACATCCGCGTACGGCGATCCGACGACGGCGGTCAGCGCCGTGCTCGTGGAGCACCTGATCGACCTGCTGTGTGACAGGGGCTACCCGAACATCACCGTCGGAGCCGCCCGCTGCGGCCCGGACCTGTGGCTTGACGGCCCAGGGCTCCTCCAGGCCTGTCGCCGGCTCGGCTACGGCGGGCGCACCCAACAGGGCAACGCCTACCGGATCGTTGACCTGCGCGAGGACATCGAACCGGCCCGGTTTCCCGCTTCCAGCGTGCTGCACGGCAGCGGAATGGCACGGGGTTGGCTGGAGGCGGACTTCCGCATCAACATCGCGAAGAACAGCACCCATCCGGAGTTCGGGTACGCCCTGTGCCTGGCCAATCTGCTGGGCGTGCTGCCGCACGCCGACACACATCATCACTACCGGGCGCGCCACGACGGCGGCGAGGTCGTCGTGGACCTCCTGAGTTCCTACCCACCGGACTTCCACATCATCGACGCGGTGGTGAGCAGTCACGGGTGCGCCGGCTCGTACGTGGGCAAACCGCTGGAAACGGGGACGGTCATCGCCGCCCCGGACGGAGCGCTGGCGGACATGGTCGGCGCTCTGCTCATGCGCGTCGATCCTCTCTCGTCACCGCTGCATGCACGGGTGTTCCGCGACAGGGGGCTGCCGGACGGCTATCACCTCGACGGAGACCTGACGCCGTACCAGGGATGGCGCAACCCTCCAAGAGCCCTGGTCGAGTCGGTGCGCCGGCTCGACCCGGACGGCCGGGTGCACCGGCTGTTCAGCATCGCCTCCTGGCAGGTGGCCCCGGATGCGGCAGGGTTCACCGATCCCGCGCTCGCACGGCTCTCCCGCGTCCTCACCACGCTGATCCGCGTCGCGGACGAGAACCCGGCGGCTTCCGCTGCCCTCTGCACCGTGATCGGGGCAGCCGCGTCGGCGTCGTCCACCGTACGCGCGTGGCGTACCGGGTACGGGAAGGAGAAGATCCGGCGCCGGAACGTCTCCCTCGCCATCGACCCGGACGCCTATGCCCACAGCGAGTTCGACCGGATCAACGGTCTCCTCCAGCCGTTGGAAGAAGTGATCGGCGCGCTTCCCGCAGATGCCTGGTCGATGCGGTGGCAACACCTGGGCAACTCGGTCCTCTTCGGTTGCGAACGCACCGTCAACGCGCCGTACGCGGAGTTCGTGCGCCGGGTGGATATCAGCCGGTCCATCAGTTATATGACCGACTACCTGGGCGGACGGGTCCATGTGGTGTCCCGCGATGCGCAAGGGCGGCCCACCCGCCAGATCGAACGCAATCTGTATCTGGCGCAGCCGAACTACATGGCGTTCTACGGCGGACCGCCCATCGATGTCTGCAAGCTTGAGTCGATCAGCTACGAGGAGCAGTCGCAGCGGATCGCCTGGCGCACGGTCCGCAGCCCGAACGGCTCAGCCGAGTACGACGACGGTTCGGTGGCCTTTCTCCCGGCGGACGGAGGAGACAGGACCCGGATCGTGGTCCGGGTGCGCCAGCGGTTCACGCTGCCGCTGACCTGGCAGGTATTCCGTCCCGAGTCCCGGCCGAAGCTCAGGGACCCGCTGGTGCGGGATGCCTATCAGCGGTTCTTCATCCGCACGCTCGACAACTTCGAGGCGGAGTACGAGGGACGGTCGTACCGGATCGGCCGCGCCTGGGAGGAACATGACGACATTCTGGCCGCCGAGCTGCCCACCCGGCGCCTGACCGAGGCCGTCCAGCTCGTACGGAGCGCCGCGTCGCAGGCCCTGGCCGTGTCGAGGCTGCCGGGACGGTTGGGCCCGGACGGCTTCCGGCACGTCGCGCCCGGCGACGTCCCGTCCCGTTCCGGATTGCTCGCGGAACTCCGGGAAGAGCTGCGCCCCGCGGTCACCGGTTTCTGGCAGGGGCTGCGCGAAGCCGTGGCCCGGGACAAGCAATCGAGGTAGTCACTGTGAAAGCGTGTGTGACCGGAGCCTCCGGGCTTGTCGGTGCCCAGGTGGTGCGCACCCTGCTGGGCGCCGGCCACGAGGCGAGGGCGCTGGTCCGCCGGGACAGTGACACGCGGCAACTGCGCTCGCTCGGCGTCCCTGTCGTACAGGCGGATCTCTGTGACCCCGCCACCCTGCGACCCGCGTTCGAGGGCTGCGAGACGGTGTTCCACTGCGCCGCCGTCTTCGCGTACTGGGACATCACCCGGGAGGAACTGGCCCGGGCCAATGTCGAGGGCACTCGTGAGGTGTTGCGGGCGGCTGCGGCGGCGGGGGTCCGGCGTGTGGTGGTGACCTCGTCGTCGGTCACCTGCGGCTCGTCCGACGGCCCGGTTCCCCGCGACGAGAACGGGATGCCCGGCGAGGAGTACCTGCCGGACTACTTCCTCACCAAGCTGGAGCAGGAACGGACGGCGCTCGCGTCGGGCACCGAACTGGGGCTGGAGGTGGTAGCGGCCTGCCCGACCATCGTGGTCGGCGGGCCCGACCGGCGGTTGGTACCCAGCAACGCACTGCTCACCCGGTATCTGGCCGATCCGCTGCGCACCACCTTCCCCGGCGGATGCAACATCGTCTCCGTCCGGGACGTCGCCCATGGCCACGTACTGCTCGCGGAGCACGGAACCGCCGGGGAACGCTATCTGCTGGGCGGCGAGAACTGGGCGTGGCGGACGATCCACCAGACCGTCTCCGAGCTGTGCGGTACCCATGGGCCGTGGGCCACTGCCACGCACACCGCCGCGTACCTGGCGGCGACACTGGCGGAGATCCGGGCGGTCCTGAGCGCCCGGCCCCCTGCGACCACCCGCGCGGAGGCCCGGACCATGGGCCGGTACTACTGGTACCGGCACGAAAAGGCCGCCCTCCTGGGGTACACCCCGCGGCCCGCCCGCCAGGCGCTCGCCGAGGCGCTCGGCTGGCTGGTGACCAGCCCGCATGTGCCGGACCGCGTCAGGTCCGGTCTGCGGCCGCATCCGGAGGTCCTGGGCGCGCGGGAGCTGATTCCCAGAAAGCTGGACGACGGAGCCGGAGCGCCGAGCTGACCGAAGCGCCCGAGGGGGCGGCGGCGTACGGCGAGGTGCCGGGCCGTGTCACCGTACGCCGGCCGCCCCGGAAACCGCCGTCATCGCTTCGTGCCCCTGGAGCGGGGCGAGGCGCCGGCCGATGCGCTCCCGCCTCCGCCGCTCTTGTTGTCCGTCACGGCACCCGGTGCGGACGCGCGCAACTGCTCCCAGAGGCGCTGTTCGTACTCCCGGGTCAGCTCCGTCATGTTCCTGGCGTAGTCGATGCCGAGTCCGCTCACCGCCGCGGCGTATTTCAGGCCCTCGTCGCCGACGAACTGCCAGTACGCCCTGTTGACGTCGCCCCAGGTGGGTTTGCCGTTGAACAGCCCGGTCATCAACTCCGCGCAGTCACCCCACATCGCCGTCTGCAGCTCGCCGATCCGGACGGCTGCGCTCCGGAAGTGCTCCCAGCTTCGGCGGAGTTCGGTGGTCAGCTCTTCGGTCGTCTCGGTGCTCATGAACA
This sequence comes from Streptomyces sp. NPDC052101, assembly GCF_040680235.1. NCBI lineage: Bacteria > Bacillati > Actinomycetota > Actinomycetes > Kitasatosporales > Streptomycetaceae > Streptomyces > Streptomyces sp. NPDC052101. Next base: position 103,732 of record NZ_JBFAWH010000020.1, on the reverse strand, counting down.
CTCCTCAGGTCGGGCCCCGGCAGCCGCCGGGATCGGGCTCAACAGGGTGCTGTGGTGGAACCCCAGCCGGGGATCGGTCCAGACAGGCAGATCGGGTAGGTAGGCGCGCAACTCCGGCATCTCGACCCGCAGGCGCACGGAATTGGCCGGGTAGTCGTACACGGTGATCGTGTTGAGCCCGCGGTTGGCGGTGAACAGCAGCTTCTGGTCGGCGGAGAGCTGGCAGGCGTAGACCGAGTCGATCAGCGTGCCACGCGTGACGCGCAGCGCGCCGACGAAATGCCTGCTGCTCGGGATGAGGGACCCCCGGGTGAAAGCGTCGGTGACCTGCCGGGCGGCCTGCCGGGCCGAGCGCATCTGCACGGACAGTCCCGGTCGTTCGTCGATGACCCGGTACGAGGTGAAGTCGTCGAGGTCGATCATGACGATGGTGCCGCTGCCGCCGTTGCAGTAGATCAGCTCGCGGTCGGAGACGCACACGTCCGAGTTGATGTGTGCGGGCACGTTCTGACCGCAGGTCCAGTGCCGCAGGATCTGCCCGCTGCCGGCGTCGATCTCGAACACGTACTCCTTGAAGTAGGCCATGGCCCATTCGTGCCAGTCCCGGCCCTCCTGAGGATGGACCCGGAAGGAGAGTGCGTAGAAGACGTCCTCCAACGGATGGCAGGCCACATGCCAGCAGGTCGTCGGCAGGGCGATGCGCCGTGCGACGCGCTTTTCGAGATCGAAGATGCCGACCTCGGCAGCCTCTCCGCGGCCTGGATGGTCCATACCGCCGTAGACGAGGTAGCGGCCGGAGGCGGTGCGTTTCATGGCGTGCGGGAGTTTGAGCAGGTGATCGCCGATGCGCTCGGCCTTGGTCGGGCGGTCGAGGTCCACCAGCCAGAGGCCGTCACCGATGGCCGTGACCCCCTGGGTGTTGTCCAGCCACACCATGTGCGTGCTGCTCTTGATGGACGCGTCGGGGGTTTCGAACCGCAGGGTGGAGACACGCTCGCGTTCGTCCAGCGAGTGGACGTCGTAGAACAGGAGTTGCTGTCCGGCATTGCCGAGAAACCCGAATTTCCGGTCGGGGGCGATGCTGATGGCGTGGCCGCCGGACACACCGTCGTAGTACTGCACGCGATAGGCGTATTCGTCGCTGTCCGGGTTGTAGCGGAAGACGCAGACGCCTGCCGCACCCTCCAGACCGTTCAGACCGTTGCCGTCGAGGGCGATGTGGAAGGCATAGGGATAGCGGTCGGCGGATGTCACCATCATGGACCGGCCTCCATGTGCTCAGCCTCCATGGATCATCGTACGAGGGGTGCGGTCAGGCCGCATTTCGTTGCTGTCCGGCTTCCGGCCCTTGCGGATGTCACCGAGGGTGACCGGCCTGGTGTCGGAGACGTCGATGGCGAAGCGGAACACGCTGCGGGCGCGTAGCCCGTTCGCGGGATGTGTCGGGGACGGTCTTGATTACAGGAAGTTCACGTCCGACATGGGTGAGTATGTCCATTCCCTTGGCATATGTCGAGGGCATGTCGGCTCAAGGGCACCTTTGAGTGAACCGCCGTGTTGACGGGACCAGTGGGAGTTAGCCGGCCCTGATACCACTCGGTCGGAGGAGTTCCCCGACGCACCCCGACCCCTACGGCACGAGGAGCACCATGGCGAGCCAGTTCGAGGCGATCAGCACCGTCGACTACCACACGGGTGGTGAGCCGTTCCGCATCGTCCCCCGGTCCCCGGTCGCCATCGAAGGAGCCACTGTCGCCGAACGCCGTATGTTCGCCATCAGCGACCCCGATGTGGACAAGCTGCGCAAGCTGCTGTGTTTCGAGCCCCGCGGACACGCCGACATGTATGGAGGGTTCATCACCCCGCCCGATGACGAGGGCGCCCACTTCGGCGTGCTGTTCTGGCACAAGGACGGCTTCTCGACCGCCTGCGGTCACGGCTCCATCGCGCTCGCCGTCTGGGCCGTGCAGACCGGCCGTGTCACCCGCGACCCCTCCGGCCTCACCACGGTCGTCATCGACGTCCCCTCGGGCCGGGTCACCCTGCGCGTGCACACGGCCGGCGATCGCATCACCGGCGTCGACTTCGTCAACGTCCCCAGCTACCGGCTTTCCGAACGGGTCACCGTAGCCACCTCGCGCGGGGACGTCGTCGTCGACATCGCCTACGGCGGTGCCCTCTACGCGCACCTCGGCGCGGCCGGTGTCGGACTGGCCGTCACCCCCGAGCACTACTCCGACCTCATCGCGATCGGGCGCGAGGTGAAGTGGGCGCTGAACGACACCGAGCACGCCCGTCACCCCGCCGACGACCGCCTCAGCGGCATCTACGGCACCATCCTGTACGACGACCTCGGCACCGACGAGGACGGCAACCCGCACCAGCGCAACGTCACCGTCTTCGCCGATGGCCAGGTCGACCGCTCCCCGTGCGGCTCCGGCACCTGCTCACGCGTCGCGGTCCTCGCGGCGACAGGTCGCCTCAGGCCGGGGCAGACCCTCGTCCACGACTCGATCGTCGGCACCCGCTTCCGCGCCCGGATCGCCCGGGAGCTGACCGCCGTCGGATATCCCGCCGTCGTCGCGGAGGTCACGGGGACGGCGTACCGGACCGGTGAGCACCGCTTCGAACTCGATCCCGCGGACGGCCTCGGCACCGGCTTCGTCCTGCGGTAGCCACCCACCGGCCGAGCGTGCGTGCGCGGTTCTTCCGGCCGCGCACGCCAGTGACTTCGGACATGGCCGGCGCTTCGTGCATGGTGCGCAGCCGGAAGATCTCGTCCAGGTGCGCTGACATGTTATGCATGAGGCGTCGAGGAGACCCGGCGGACGGAGTTCCATGAAGACCATCAGCCTCAACGAGCGCGACGTCCGCGAGGCCGTGTCGATGCGCGAGGCGATCGACGCCGTGCGGGGCGGGTTCATCGGACTGGCGGGCGGAGAGTTCGAGATGCCCACCCGCACCGCCCTGCGGGACGGTCAGTTCCTCGTGATGTCGGCCCACCACCGGCCCACCCGGTCCGCCATGATCAAGACCTTGAGCGTGAATTTCGACCGGGCTCCCGCCATCGCCGGCTCCGTCGTGTGGAGCACGCTGGACCGGCTCGACCAACTGATCGCCGATGCCGGCGCCGTCACCACGCTGCGCACCGGCGCGGCCGTCGGGGTCGCCACCGACCTCCTCGCCGCCCCCGACGCCGACAGGCTGACTCTGATCGGCGCCGGAGGCCAGGCTGCCGACCAGGTCCGGGCCGTCCACACGGTCCGTCCGCTGCGTCACCTCACCATCGTCAGCACGAACACCCGGCGTGCCCGGTCGCTGGCCGACACGCTGCATGCCGAACTCGGCGGCACCGAGATCCGCATCGCCACGGACCCGTCCTCCGCCGTCAGCGATGCCCACGTCGTGTGCTGCGCCACGCCCGCGACCAGCCCGCTCTTCCCTGAGTCCGCGCTGCCCGCCCGGGTGCACGTCAACGCCATCGGCGCCTTCCGCCCCACCATGCGCGAACTGCCGGACGAACTGCTGGCCGGCAGCACCGTGATCATCGACGAACTCGACGCCGTCCTCGAAGAGTCCGGCGAGATCATCCACGCCCTTCAGTCCGGCGTCATCACCGAGGACGGTCTCACCGAACTGGGCACCGTCCTGACCTCCGCCCCCGCCGACCACGGCAACCGCACGGTGTTCAAGAGCGTGGGCGTCGCCATGCAGGACTGGGCCATCGCACGGCTCCTGGCCGACAAGTTCCTCCGCTGATCCATCGCTCCGCCCGGTGTTGATGCGGTCAATGGCACTTGTGGGGGCGGCACTTGGGGAGGGACGGCGGGGTGCCCGGTCTGGGGGCGGCGGTGGTGGCCGTCTTCTTGCCGGGCTTGGCGGTGGTGCCGGTCCTGCCGCCCCGCTTGACGGGGGCCGCGGACGGGGACGGTGTGGGAGCGCCGGGCTCGTCGGTGCCGTGGCCGAGGGGCGCGGGGGCTGGGAAGGGGGAGTCGGGGAGGCCGGCGAGGGCGGCGCGCATGTACTGGGTCCAGATCTCGGTGGGGATGTCGCCGCCGAACACCTTGTGCCGGCCACCGACGCCCACCAGGGACTGCAGCTGGGGGTGGGCCGGGTCCTCGCGGAACAGGACCACGGAGGTGGCGAGTTGGCGGGTGTAGCCGATGAACCAGGCCGAGCGGTAGTCGTCGGTGGTTCCGGTCTTGCCCGCGGCCGTCCGGCCGAGGGCCCCGGCCTTGGTGCCGGTACCCCGGGCTATGACGCCGCGGAGGACGTCGGTCACGGTGTCGGCGATCGCCGGCGGCAGCGCCCGTACGGGGGCGGGGGCGGTGAAGCCGGGAAGTGCCGAGCCGTCGCGGGTCACCTTGGTCACGGAGTACGGGGTGGCCTGCACACCGGAGGCGGCGAAGGTCGCGTAGGTGTCTGCCATGCGTATGGCGCTCGGTGTCGAGGTGCCGATGTAGAAGCCGGCGCTGGGGGCGGCGAGGCTGTCGCGGCGCAGGCCGAGGGCCCCCGCCGTCTTCGCCACGTTCCCGTAGCCGACGTCCTCTCCCAGCTGCACGTACGGCGTGTTGACCGACTGCTCCATCGCCTGGCGCAGAGAGATGTAGCCCCAGCGCCGGGTGGTGTCGTTGTGCTGGTGGAGCAGGCCGGAGGGGTCCTTGTCGTCGGTGACGTAGTCACCCTGCTGGTCCTTGATCTCGATGCCGTCGTCGCCGTCGAACTTGCTGGCCGGGGTGATCGGCGCCGGGGATCGGCCCGGTCGCAGTACGGCTCCGTGCTGGAGCGCGGCGGCGAGGACGACGGGTTTGAACGTCGAGCCCACCGGTACGCCGGAGGTGTCGGCGTTGTCCGAGTAGTGGGCGTTGCCGAAGCCGGGACCGCCGTAGACGGCGAGGATCCTGCCGGTCGTGGGTTCGACCGAGGCGGCTCCGACCTGGACGTCCCGGTCGACCGACCGGCGGGCGGGGTCGAGGCGTTCCTTGCGGACCTCGGCGACGGCCCTCGCCAGTGCCGCGGTCCGCTTCCTGTCGAAGGTGGTGTGGATCTGGTAGCCACCCCGGCTCAGGCTGCTGTCGGTGATGGTGCGGTCGTGTGCCTCGGCGTACGACCTGGCGAGCTGGACCAGGTAGCCGGTCTCGCCCGTGAGCCCCGAACCGGGGTTCCACTTCCTGGGTGCCGGGAATCCGGCGGCCGCGTACCGTGCCCGCTGCCCGGGCGTCAGCTTGCCGACCTTCACCATCCGGTCCAGCACCCAGGACCAGCGTGCTTCCGCCTGCTTCCTGGCCACGGGATCGGAGTCCGCGCGCTGGAAGAGGCTCGGCTCGTTGACCGCCGCGGCGAGGAAGGCTCCCTGGCTCATGTCGAGCTTCTCCACCGGGAGGTCGTAGTACATGCGGGCCGCGGCCTGGATGCCGTTGGCCTGACGGCCGAAGAAGCAGGTGTTCAGGTAACCCTGGAGAATCTGCTGCTTGGTCGTGACCGCGCCGATCTTCGCCGAGATCAGCAGCTCCTTGAACTTGCGGGAGAACGTCTGCGACTGGTCCAGGTAGGTGTTCTTGACGAACTGCTGGGTGATCGTCGACCCGGACTGCACGGAGCCGCCCTCGGCCATGTGGACGACGGCGCGGGCGATGCCCTGCGGGTCGATGCCCGGGTCGGTGTAGAAGGACGAGTTCTCCGCGGCGATGAAGGCCCACTGCACGTCGGCGGGCACCTGCGCGAGCGTGACGTTCTGCCGGTTGACGCTGCCGTCGGTCGCCAGGACCGTGCCGTCGGACCAGTAGTAGACGTTGTTCTGCAGCAGCGTCGAGGGGTTGGGGTCGGGGATGGTGACCGTGGCGTAGGCATAGCCGACGGCCGCTGCCGTGCCGCCGAAGAAGAACAGGAAGAGCGCCAGCAGTTGGCGCACCGACGGCAGCCAGCGGCGCGGACCGGTCCGCCCTCGGCGCGGATAGTCGATCCAACGTTTCTGCTGGGGGGCCGGCCCCCTTCGCCTGGAGCGCTGCGGCGGTCGGCGCCGGTGTCCGCTCATGGACTCGGATCACTGTCCTTTCATGGGGGCCGGGGCCCGCAGGCTGCCGTAGCGCTTCATGCGCTGCCAGCGCAGCCGTGAGCCCGACACGGCGGTGAAGACGGACTGGATCACCACCAGGTACATCAACTGGCGGTAGACGAACTGCTGCAGTGGCAGGCTCCACAGCGGGCCGGGCCGCTCTCCGTCCAGATGGAAGGCGTACAGGCCCATCAGCAGTTGCAGCAGCAGGAAGGCCAGCCACAGGCCGATGATCCGGACCGGGTCGAGGAAGACCACGCCGTACAGGGCGAAGACGTCCACGACGGGGGCGAGCAGGGGCAGCAGAACCTGGAAGAGGAGGAGATAGAGGAGGCCCCGGCGGCCGAGTCTGCCCGCGGCGCCGCGCTGCACCACTGCGCCGCGGTGCTTCCACATCGCCTGCAGGGTGCCGTAGCACCAGCGGTACCGCTGCCGCCACAGGGCGTTCAGTGACGCGGGCGCTTCGGTCCAGGCCACCGCGCCCTCCTCGTAGACGACACGCCAGCCCTCGCGACACAGCGCCATGGTGAGGTCGGTGTCCTCGGCGAGGGTGACGTCGCTGACGCCGCCGAGGTCGAGCAACGCACCGCGGCGGAACGCGCCCACCGCCCCCGGCACGGTCGGCATGCACTCGGCGAGGTCGAACAGGCGGCGGTCGAGGTTGAGGCCGACCACGTACTCGATGTGCTGCCAACGGCCCAGCAGTCCCCCGCGGTTGACGACCTTGGCGTTGCCCGAGACGGCGCCCACCCGGGGGTCGGCGAAGGGCTGCACGATCGTACGGACGGTGTCGGGTGCGAAGACCGTGTCGCCGTCGACCATGACCACCAGGTCGCAGGTGGCCGCGGCGAGTCCGGTGTTGAGTGCGGCGGGCTTGCCCGCGTTCTGCTGCCGGATCACCCGCACCCCCGGCAGGCAGAGCGACTCCACCAGGTCGGCGGTGCCGTCGGTGGAACCGTCGTCCACCACGATGATCTCCACCGGATGGTCCGAGGCGCGCAGCGAGCGCACAGCCGCCTCGATCCCGGCACTCTCGTTGTACGCGGGGACGATGACACTGGCCGGTTCGGTCACCGGTGGCCCCCAGGACCGGCCGGGGCCCCTCCTGCGCAGCCGGCGGTGCCGGCGGGCCGCGAACAGCACGACCGCCGCGCGCAGCAGGGTGATCACTCCGGCCGCGTACATCAGCACGCCCAGCAGCCACACCGTCCGGTCACCGGCCCGCAGCACCTTGATGAGAGCCATTCCCTGCAGATGGTCGGCGAGCCCGGCGGGCTGGACGGGTCCGGCCATGCCGACCGCGGCGCCGACCGTCCCGAACCGGAAGCCCTGCGCCTTGAGCCGGGGGATCAGGGCGCTCAGGGCGGCGACGGTCTGGGACCGGTCACCGCCGCCGTCGTGCATCAGCACGATCTGTCCGGCACGGCCGCGCGGTGTCGCGTTCGCGAGGATGCGGTCCGCGCCGGGCCGCTGCCAGTCCTCGGCATCCTGGGTGGAGAGCACCGTGACATAGCCCGCCGCGCCCGCCTGCTTCAGGACGGACCAGTCGGCGTCGTCCAGCGCGTCGTTGCGCGACGAGTACGGCGGCCTCAGCAGTGCGGTGGTGACCCCTGTGGCGCCGGCCACCGCCAGCTGTGTCTCGCGCAGTTCCAGGGACCGCTGCCAGGGGGCGAGGCGGGCCAGGTCGGGATGGGTGAAGGTGTGGATGCCGAGCTGGTGGCCCTCGGCGACGATCCGGCGGGCCAGCTCCGGGTGGTCCACGACCTCGTTTCCCACGACGAAGAAGGTCGCGTGCACATGGTTGCGGCGCAGCACGTCCAGGATGCGCGGCGTCCAGACGGGGTCGGGGCCGTCGTCGAAGGTGAGGGCGATGGTGTGCGCCTTGACCCCGGCGGTGTGGGCGGAGGCGGCGGCGTCCGCGATCACGGGGCCGCCGTGGGTCACCTGGCGGGGCACCGCCTCGGCGCGGCCACGGGCGCCGGTCACGTCGTCCGACGTGATGCCGAACATGTGGTGGGTGTAGCCCTGCAGCAGGAGAGCCATCGCCAGGGTCACCATGAGCACGCTCAGCAGCAGCCAGGGGGTGCGGGGGGTCAGCTGGCGGGTGCGGCTGTGGCGCCGGGCGAGAGCATTGCGGAGGCGGCGGTCGGTCACGTCGGGGCTTTGGGTCACTTCACGGGACGGTGGGACGAGCCGAGGGCGCGCCCCCTGCGGGTGGCGGTGGCGGCCGGGGTCCGGGAGGTGACTCCGGCGGGGGCGGCAGCGGTACCGGACGTGGTCGCGGGGGCGGCTGCCGGCCGGCCGGTGGGCCCGGGGGTCCGCTGCGCCGCGGGGCGTGACTGCTTCTGTACCGAGGGGCGGCTCGCGCTGTCCTCCGCGTGTCCGGCGCCGGACGCGGAGTCGGGTGCGGTCGCCGGGGGCAGGCTCGGATGCGGGGCGTCCGGCTGCGGGACGAACGGCGAGCTGATGCTCGGGCCGCCCAGCATCGTGCTGAGCAGCAGGGTGACATAGCCGCCGGCGGGGATCACCAGCAGCCGGGCGACGCGCAGTACGCGGCGCTGGCGCCGCCCCGAGACATCCACGAAGACCGGCCGCACCGACTCGCTTGCCGGTGTGTCCAGCTCCGGCACGGAGTGGGTGAGTGTGTCGTACCCCGCAGGCGGCACGGTCTCCGCAGGCGGCACGGTCTCCGGAGGCGGCTCGGTGAGGACGTCGCCGTGGGTGCTGCGGGGCGCGCCCCAGGGCGTCGGGTACGTCCACTGCGCGGTCTGTTCCGGCACCCAGGGGAGCGTGACCGTGTCGGTGGTGGCGCTGCCGGCGTACTCGTGGCCGTGGGCATGGGCGTACCCCGCGCCGCCGTACGGATCCTCGCCGTACGTTCTGCCGCTGTCGTCCGTCCCTTGCACGAGTCGTGCCTCCTGTCCCGGCCGACCGGTGCGGTCGTCCGCATGGAAAGAGCGCGCTCGGCCGAAACTGTTACACCTGGGACTCGTGATGCGGGCGAATCATGACAGAACGCCTCCGGTCCGGCAGCCACTTCACCACCGCGTCCCCGCATTCGGCCGTCTGCGCGTAGAACGCCTTCAGCTCCTGGTGCCCCGCCGCGAAGGCGTGCCATGTCCGGGGCTCCGCGATCACGCCGCCATAGCGCGGCAGCAGCTCGTCGCGGGCGAAGTCCCACAGCGCGGCGAAGTCGGCCGCCGCCAGGAATTCCGCCACCCGGCGGGCCTGAGCGGCCGTCAGCACCAGGAACCGCGGCTTGTGCGGGTCGGTGCGGCACACCGGCCGGCCGCCGAGCACCACCTGGCTCTGGGGCCGGTGCTCGGCATGGCGCGCGGGAGCGCCGGCATAGATGCGCTCCTGGTCCAGATAGCGCTCGTCCAGCACCTCCTCACGGTGGCGGCCGACCCGGCGCCGAACGGCCTCCGAGTCCTCCTCGAAAAGTCGTTCCATCCAGGTCGCACTGTTGCGCAGTGCCGGGGGCGGCACCGCGCGCAGACGGAGGTACGCATCCATGCCAGAAGGAGCGCACGGGGCCGCCGAACCATCACACGCCGCCACCCCAACCCTCTCCGTGCCGCTCACGGGGGGAGACACGAACGGCACGGAGAGGGGTCCGGGGCACGGGTTGCGGTACCGGCATACGGCGGGCGGACGCCTCGGCCTGCGGGTACCGAACCTGGTACTCCCGCAGCGCACGATCCACGCGAAACGTCACCCGAGCGGGGCGGTGCCGGTCGCGCGGGCACCGGCGATACGTGAAGGGCTCCTGGTGCGTTGTGACACTTCTGTGAGGACGGACGCTGGTCACCATGGGGCCGTCGAAACGACCGGAGCACGGCGGACGGCATGCAATCGCTAGGAACCGGTGCGAACGAGGACAGTCTTGGGCCAGGTACGGCAACCCCGTCGTGTACAGGCGTACGACGGGGAACTGGGCGCGGCGGTCGCGCGGGCCCAGGACGGCGACGAGACCGCTTTCGCGGTCGCCTACCGGATCGTGCAGCCGGGTCTCCTCGGTTACCTGCACGGCCTCGTCGGCGACGAGGCGGAGGACGTGGCGTCCGACGCCTGGCTGGAGATAGCCCGCGACCTCGGCCGGTTCAAGGGCGACGGCGCCGGCTTCCGCGGCTGGACGGCGACGATCGCCCGGCACCGGGCCCTGGACCACCTGCGGCGGCAACGGGTACGGCCCCGGGCGGGAGGGACGGAGCAGGACGTACTCGACCTGCCCGGCCCGTGCAGCACCCATGAGCAGGCCCTGGAGGGCCTCTCCACCGAGCGGGCCCTCGCATTGGTCCGCGGGCTGCCGCAGGACCAGGCGGAGGCCGTGCTTCTGCGGGTCGTCGTCGGCCTGGACGGTCCCGCCACCGCACGCATTCTCGGCAAGCGCCCGGGAGCGGTGCGCACTGCCGCCCACCGGGGCCTCAAACGCCTCGCCCGGCAACTGGGCGTCGGAGGCGAGGCGGAGGAGGGTGTGACGGATGACGCCTCCCGAACGCTGGGGGAGTCGAAATGAACAATGACGTCGACAGTGTGCGTACGGAAAGGCAACAGGCTCCTACGCCGAACGAATCGAAACTGTCGGACAGGAACGGAAACGCGCATGGGTGAACGGCTGAGCGGCGGCAGAGTTCCGGGCCGTCGACGTGTGCACCCTGGCGGCGCCGTGTCCGGCCCGCAGGACGTGGATGACTCCGCCACGCTGGAATCGGCGCTGGCCACCGCCATACGCGCAAGCCGTCTCGACTCCGAGGCCGAGCAGCGGGCCCTGACCGCCTTCCGGGCCGCCGCACACGGCGTGGGCGCGCGCCGGGCGCGTACCCGGCGCCGGGACGACTGGCGGCCGCCCGAGGAGCGGCGTGTCCGCCGCCCGTTGCACATGACGTTCGGCGTGGTGTTCGCCAGCCTCACCCTGGGCGGTGTCGCGGTAGCGGCCATCGGTTCCGCCGGCTCGACCACGGACGGCGCCGGTACCCGCCGAGGGGACGCGCACCCGTCGGCGGCCGCCACGGACCAACCGGGCGGTGCGACCTCGCCGGTGTCCTTGGGCGGCCCCGGGCCGACGGACCGCCCCTCCTCCGCCCGGGACACCGCGGCCCACTGCCGTGCCTATGAACACGTCGAGAAGCGCGGCAAAGCGCTCGACGCGAGGGCATGGCAGCGACTCGTCGCGGCCGCCGGCGGAAAGAACGAGGTCACCGCGTACTGCTCCGAGCAGCTGAGGCGGGCGGCGGCCGCGTCGAACGGGTCGGCCGGCTCGGGCAAACCCGGCGCGGGTGCCGCGGACGCCCGCAACGGCACAGCGGGCGGCACCGGCACGCCCGGTGACCGCCCCGGCGGCACGGACAACGCGACCGGGAACGGCCGGACAAGCGCCGGGAAGGGCAGCGGAAAGCACCGGTAGCCCAGGGGCTGGGGAGCCCGGGGAGCGGCTCCCCAGCCTGCGGACCGTGAGGTCAGCGTGCCGGAAGCGCGGGGGTGTGCTCGGCGCGTACGGCGTCCAGGGCCCGCGGGTCGAGGCCGAGGAGCCGCAGGATGGTCGGGGCGATCTGGGTGGTCTCGACCGGGGCGGCGATCCGGACGTCGTGCGGGGTGACGGGGCCGGAGACGACGAGCGGGACGTCGAGGTCGTCGGCGTGGGCGCCGCCGTGCTCGGCGATCTTCTTGCCGCCGGTGTAGACGACGCCGTACTGCGTGATGCCGAACAGGTCGGGCACGCGGGAGTCACCCGGCTTCACGTGGAAGTACCGGGCGGCGTCCGCCCCCGCGTACAGGGTCTTCAGGCCTCCCGCCGTGAAGGGCTTGGCGTTGCCGTCGATGCCGACTCCGGTGCCGGACTGGGCGAGCAGGTAGGCCTTGGCGAAGTCGGTGGCGGCCTTCGAGCGGTCGGTGAGCCAGATCAGCATGGCGTCGTCGTCCACGGCGTGCGCGACCAGGTCGCCGGAGCCCGGGTGGGCCTTCTTCCAGGCGGCGTTGAGGCCGTCCAGGAGGGGGCCGTCGTCGACGCGGGTGAGCGCCTTCGGATCGGTCGGCGACTGGCCGTGCTTGGCGGACAGGACGACCGTGGTGCTGCCGTCCAGGTGCCGCTTGCGCAGCTCGACGGTGAACGCGCCGACCTCCTTGTCGACGAAGGCGAGGTTCTTCTCCAGCAGCGGGCCGGGTACGCCCTTTGCCTGGTAGCCGCCGGCCAGTCCGTCGGAGGCGGCCAGCTTCTGGGCGGTCGACACGGACTGGAAGTTCATGCCGAACACCGCCGGGGTGCCGACCTTGTGGGTGCCGCCGTGGTCGTAGCCGTCGATCTCGTTGAGCACGGCCTGCGCCTTGTAGCCGTCGTACTGCTCGGTCGCCGCGTTGTCCTTGGTCCAGTCGACGCCCGCGGGGTAGCCGGTGGCGGTGCTGTTGATCTCGGGGGCGAACAGGTCCTGGATGCCGTTGCCCGAGGGGCCGTTGAGGATGTCGTACGCCACGTGCTTGTCGGACCACGCGGTCCGCAGCCCGGCCTTGCGGGCCACGTTGAAGACCGTGTTCACCCGCAGGTACGCGTGCGGGGAGACCGGCGCGCAGGACTTCGGGTCGACCGGCAGCTTCGTCGGGTCGATGAGGCTCGCGGCGTGAGGGGTCATCTTCAGGATGCTGCCGGGCAGTCCGGTCAGGCCCTGGCCCGCGTCGATGGAGTCCTTGTTCTTGTCGAGGTCCTCGGTGAGGTCGACCTCCGCGCCGGACTTGGCGCCCGCGCACCTGGTGGTGCCGGCCGGGAGCAGGGCGGCGTCGTAGCCGTCGTCGTAGTAGACGCCCGTGGTGCCCGGGTTGCCGCCGGTGAGCTGGCCGACCATGCCGGGGAACGAGTCGGAGGGGATGGTGGTTCTCGCGTGCGTGTACTCCACGCCACCGCCCGCGAGCCGGGCGAGCGCCGACTGCGGGTGGCGGGCGATGTACCAGGCCAGGTCGGACTGGTGCAGGCCGTCGACCGACAGCAGCAGGACGTGCCGGGCAGCCGGGTGTCCGGGCGTGTGCGCCGAGGCGGGCTCGATGGCCGTCGCGGTGAGCGCGCTGGTGGCGGCGAGCGCGGCGGCTGCCGCGGTGACCATACGGGCCGGACGGGCCCTACGGGCCGAACGTCGGAACAAGGGTTCTCCTCAGGCAGTGCGGGAGGGGGGCGGCATGCGGTCCGTGCGGGGACATCCGAAGGGCACGACGTGTACGGAAGCGGACGTACATGCCGTGTCCTGACCAAGAAACCCACTGGGACACGCAAAGCCGCGGGCACCCCTGCGGCCGGAGAACTGGTGCGGCGGCTCTCCACACCTAGGGACTGTCGAGCGGATCTTTCGGTCGCACAGTGTCGAAAAGGGGCCAGCCGTCCACTTCCACCTGCCCCGTTGCGGGAAACAGCCCGCAGACCAGGGCCTCGTCCAGCAACGCCCTCACGCTGCCCGGCTCGTGGAGATTCAGATGCTCCCGGTCCGGCAGGCGCATCACCGCGCCCTCGTCGAGGTAGCCGATGACGCGGTCGGACGCCGGCTGGAACACCAGGCGCAGACAGGCCCGGCTTCCCGGACGCCACAGGGTCACCGTGCTGCTGCACCCGGGGTAGCCCCGCACACGATCGTGCCGGTGCCCGAAACACCAGCCGTACACCGTGCCGCCCACCGCGATACGACGGACCCTGCGCCTGCTCCCCATGGCCGCACTCTAGAGCCATTGCCCGGGTTGTATCAGCACTCCGGGCGGGGCGCCCCCGCCGTCAGACTCGGTCCGCCGCGATCAGGAGGTAGTGGAAGCTGCCCTCCTTGTACGCCGTCAGGAAGGGGTCCTCGACGCCTGTGGCCAGGGAGGACTTGGCGCGCAGCTCCCAGTAGGGGATGGTCGCGTCCGTGAGGTCGAGGACGTTCATCGGGACCAGGCCGCTCGCGGCCATGGCCTTGAAGTAGGCGCTGCGCGGGTGGATGTTGCACGTGTAGTGCTCGTCGATGCGGCTGACGGCCTTGGAGCGGCCGCCCGTCACGTCGTTGTAGCAGCCCGTGATGACGACGTAGCGGCCGCCGAAGGCGAGTTGGCGGGCGTGTTCGGCGAAGAGGTCGAACAGGTCGACGTACATGGTGGATTCGTTGTTCCAGATGCCCTGGAACGCGCCGGTCGGCAGGCCGGTGTCCAGCATGTTGCGGAAGTGGTAGCGCACCTTGTCGTCCACACCCCGCTTGCGGGCCTGGCCGCACGCGAACTCCACCTGGGCCTCGGAGATGGAGACGCCGTCGACCTGGCAGCCGAAGCGGGCGTTGGCCATGATGCTGGTGCCGCCCCGGCCGCAGCCGGCGTCCAGCAGGCGGTGGCCGGGCGCGATGGGGCCGAGGTGGTCGAGCAGGACGTCGGCCTGGGCCGACTCCAGACGGTGGAGTTCGGCGATGATGCGCTCGTCGCGGGTGTCCTCGGGGCCGTCCAGGACGGAGGGGTCGTAGTCGCCGATCCCGTAGTGGTGGTGGTAGAGGCCGTCGACGTCGCCCAGGCGCAGATTGACCGGGTCCTTCTCGGCGTTCCAGTAGTCCGCCACGGACTTCTGGTACGCGGTGCGCAGGACAGGGGCGGGGGTGGTGGTCATGAGAGTGGGGCTCCTTGCGAGGTGCGGAAGTCAGGAAGTGGTGGAGGTGGAGGAGGTGTAGCGCCGGCTGCCGCTGTGCCACGCGCGGTTGCCGCCCAGCCAGGCCCACACCCCCGTGAGGAAGCGGCGCAGCTGAGGGGAGCCGGTCAGGGCCAGGGCTGCCGCCTCGGTCTCGAAGGTGCGGACCAGCTCGTCGTGGATCGCCGCACTCCGCTCGACCGCCTCGCGCGGCGTGCAGCGCTCCTCGGCGGCGATCACGGTCGGCAGGTTGAACTCCACGCTGTCCGAGTGGTGCTCCTTCGCCATCGAGTACAGGTCATTGACGAGCGTGGCCGCCGTGGACGCCATGGTCACGGCACGGCGGACGCGCGGATCGGCGTACTCGGCGGCGGGCAGCACATAGCCGCCCACCATGTCGGTCATCGCGACGCACGGGACGAAACTGTTGATCTGACGGTGCGCCAGGTACTCCCAGACGGCGGGCATCCGGCCCTGGGAGCGCCAGGACCCCTCCTGCCCGTAGCCCACGAACAGCACCGCGACCTCGTGGCGCAGCCGGGCCAGTTGGGACGAGTCCGCGTACCGGGCCAGGTGCGCGAAGGCGGAGCGCAGGGCGGTCCGGACCGGGTCGTCCTGCATGGCCTGCTCGACGGCGGGGACGTAGCGGAGCGGAGGGTGAGCGGGGTCGATGGCCGCGTAGGCGACACCGAGGTGCGCGCCGAGCAGCGCCGGCGCGGACCCCATCGTCTCGTCGTCGCAGTAGTAGTCGTCCGTGGCCCACTCCGCCAGAGCGCACTTGCCGGCAGCCAGCAGCCGGTCCGGGTCGTCGGTGTCGGGGTGCGCCAGCATCATCAGGCGTCCGAAGTCCGCCGCGCGGACTCGGTCGAGGCGGCCGGCGTAGAGGCCGATCTCCTCGGCCCACGCCAGCAGGCGGACGTTGACCTCCTCGGCGAGCGCCGGGTCGTCGCGGAGCGCCGCCGGGCAGTACAGCTCCGGGACCCCGGTGCCCTCGGCGTCCTTGCGCCGGGCCGTGATCCGGGCGGCCGACGTGCCGAGCCCCGTCGGTCCGGTCGGCAGGGCGGTCCTTCTCGCCGGCCCCTCCGGGCGGGCACCGGGGTGCTCGGCGAGCAGCTCGGCCACGAGCCGCGCCACGTCGTGACGGGCCGTGGGCGCCGCGATCCGGGACAGCAGTGACACGGACTTCTCCTTACGACGGCGTGCCGAAGACCTCGACGTTCTCCAGAACGCCGAGCGCGTCGGGCACGAGAACGGCCGCCGAGTAGTAGGTGCTGACCAGGTAGGAGATGATCGCCTGCTCGTTGATGCCCATGAACCGGACGTTCAGGCCCGGCTCGTACTCGTCCGGGATGCCGGTCTGCCGCAGGCCGACGACGCCCTGCTCCCCCTCGCCCAGCCGCATCGCGAGGATCGCGGAGGTGCCCTGCTCGGAGACCGGGATCTTGCCGCAGGGAACGAGGGGGACGCCGCGCCAGGCCGGCACCGGGTGTCCGCCGACCTCGGCGGTGTCGAACGCGAGACCCCGCTTGTTGCACTCGCGGCCGAAGGCGGAGATCGCCCGCGGGTGGGCGAAGAACGCCTTCGTCCCGCGCCGCATGCTCAGCAGCTCGTCCATGTCGTCCGGGGTGGGCGGCCCGGAATGGGTGGAGATGCGCTGGCTGTGGTCGGCGTTGTGCAGCAGCCCGAAGTCACGGTTGTTGACCAGCTCGGACTCCTGGCGCTCGCGCAGCGCCTCGATGGTCAGCCGCAGCTGCTGCTCGACCTGGTCCATCGGGTCGTTGTAGAGGTCCGCGACCCGGCTGTGCACCCGCAGAACGGTCTGCGCGACGCTCAACTCGTACTCGCGAGGCCGGAGTTCGTAGTCGACGAACGTGCCCGGCAGCACCGGCTCGCCGGTGTGACCGGAGGCGAGGGCGATGGCCGCCTCGCCCTTCCTGTTCCGCGGCCGTGCCCTTTCGTCCTGGCTGCGCCGGACATGGGCCCGAAGCCCCTCGTACCGGCCCGCCACCTCCTCGTACGCTTCCCGGGGGAGCGCCAGCACCGTGCACGCCGTCAACGCGCGAGCCGTGAACTCCCATGTACCCGGCTGCTCGGCGACCATCTGCCCGCCGAGGAACCCGCCGTCGGCCACCACGCCGCGACGGGTCTCCTCGCCGTACTGGCCGGGCGTGAGCTTCTCGACCTTGCCGTGCGCGATCAGGTAGACGTGGTCGACGGCCCGGCCCTGCCGGGCCATCACCTGGCCGGGTTCGTACTCCCGCTGCTCGCACCGCTCGGCCAGGGCCCGCAGCACCGCCTCGTCGCCGAAGCCGCGCAGCAGCGGCAGTTCGCCCAGCTCGGCGGGGACGACCTTGACCGCGGAGCCCTCCTGGACGAACGTCACCCGGCCGTCGCCCACCTCGTACACCAGCCGCCGGTTGACCCGGTACGTGCCGCCCTTCACCTCCACCCAGGGCAGCATGCGCAGCAGCCACCGTGAGCTGATGCCCTGCATCTGCGGCACGGTCTTGGTGGTGGTCGTCAGGTTCCGCGCGGCGGCGATCCCGAGGCTGAGCTGTGCCCGGCCTGCTGAGTGGTCGGGCTGCTCCGGCTGCGACATCCTGGTCCCCTCCGTATGGGCGCCTGCATCAAGAAGGAGCCCGTGACGGGCCGGTCGGTCCGTGAGGCTCCTGTGGCGCAAGTGAATCAACGTCAAATGATGTTGGTCGAGACGGCCGGAGGAAGAACCGACATTTTTGCGCCACCGGACGGACAGGGACCGCGCGCGGCCCACCCGGCTTCTCTGACCGGCCAGAGGTGGTTGATATGCCCGCTGTGTCGTGATGGCCGCACGAGGACCGCAGTCCGGGCAACCGGATCCGGTGTGGTGCACGCGCCCTGATGCCCCGGCGGCATGCGAGCGAGGTGGCCGATAATCCCTCGTCGGTGCCGCCGACACCCGTGTCAGCGGGACGAGACTGCCGACGCCTCACGCGTTCATGCACGTCAGGTGTGTGGTTGTGCCACGGTGGCGAGGGTGGGGCCGTCGGGGCGGACGGTCATGCCGTACGACGTCTTCGTGGGGGTGGAGTCGAAGGCCAGGGTGTGGGCCGGCAGCAGGTGTTCGAGCAGGACGGTCGATTCGCGGAGCGCGAATTGCAGGCCGAGGCAGGCGCGGGGACCGATGCCGAAGGGGAAGTACGCGCCCGGGTGGGTGGGCCGGCCGTCCGGGGTGATGAAGCGCCGTGGGTCGAAGTGCTCCGGGTCCGGCCAGAGTTGGGGATCGCGGTGCGTGAGATACGGGCAGACCAGGATGTCGGTGCCCGCCTCGACGGTGTAGCCGGCGAGGGTGTCGTCCTCGGTGGCGTGGCGGGGCAGGATCCAGGCGGAGGGGTAGAGCCGGAGTGTCTCGTGGACCAGAGCCTGGATGGCCTGACGGCGTTGCGCCGATCCTGCCCCGCCGGCGGCGAGGGCTTCCTCCCGGCCGGCGGGGTACCGGTCGAGGAGTAGGTAGAGCCAGGTCAGGGTGGTGGCGGTGGTCTCGTGCCCGGCCACGAGCAGCGTGACCAGCTCATCGCGGATGAGCCGGTCGGTGTATTCGGGGCGCTCGGTGGCGGCATCGACGAGGAGGTGCAGGAGGCCCGGGCCGTCGGGGCCGGCCGACCCGCTGCGGGCGGCCTTGATGGCATGCCGGGCGACCGCGTCGATCCGGGCGAGGTCGGAGGCGACGGCGTCCTGGGCGTCGGTGACGTCCGCCGGCAGGGTCGGAAGCGCGGCCGTCACGGCGGCTACGGTGGCCAGTTCGCGCTCGGTTCCGTCATCCAGGGGGTGCCCGGTGAGAGAGCGCCAGATGGTGTCCAGGGCGAAGCGGCGCATCTCCCGTTCGACATCGAGGGGTTGCCCGGTACGGGCGTACCCGCTCCAGCGTGCGGCGGTGGTCCGGGCGGCCTCGGTGATCCGCTGTTCGTAGCGGCGCATCCCGGTACCGGTGAATTGGGACTGCAGCAGGCGGCGTTGCCGCTTCCACGCCGTGCCGGTGGCGGCGAGGACGCCGTCGCCGATCAGGAGGCGGGCGCGGTGGGAGCGCTTGACGTACCGGTCCGGGTGCCGGGCGAGTACGTGCTGGACCGCCTGCGGGTCGGTGACGAGGACGGTGGGGGCGGGCCCGAGGCGGAACGCGGCGATCCCGCCCAGTCGCTCGCGCACCTGGGTGAGCAGCTCGACCAGTTCGCCGCCCTGCGAACGCCAGCGCTCCACGAGCCCTGGCTCGGCTTCGGGGACCGGCCGCACCGCTCCGGGCACGTGCGGGAGGGAGCCGGGACCGGCTTCGGTGTCCATGTTTCTTCTCCTGGTCAACCGCTGGGGCTCGCCCGTGCTGGGGCACTTGTGCCACGGACTGTACGGGAGCAGGCACATCCGGTGGCAGATCGTCTCCGAGGCGATGACGATCGCACCGGGCCCTCGTGGCTTTCACATGGCGCTTCTCGTCAAGGGCTGCGCAGCCCGCATCCCATAACTCTTGGACGGCGTGTGACATTTCATATGTGACCGTGCCGGGTCCGCCCCCTGCCGGAAGCCTCCCGTCGCTCCTTACCATCCGCGCCATGGATCTAGAGGTACGGCACTTGCGCGTGATCTGCGCGATCGCGGAGGCCGGAAGTCTGACCCGTGCCGCCGCGTCGCTGTGTATGACCCAACCGGGACTCAGCGCCCAGCTGCGGCGCATCGAAACCATGCTGGGCGGACCGATCTTCGACCGGGGGCAGGCCGGCGCCGTACCCACCGCCCTGGGCGAGCTGGTGCTGCCCCGGGCACGGGCGATCCTGCCGGGTATCGACGGCCTGCTGTCCGACACCGCCCGTGCCGCCCGCTGCGGAATCACCCCGGGCCGCGTGCGCCTCGGATCGGTGGGCGCGCCACTGCTCGCCGATCTCGTCGTTGCCACAAGGGAGTTGATCCCCGGCGCGGAGGTGACGACCCGGTGCCAGTACTCCCCGTCGCCGCTGCTGGACGACCTTGCGGCGGGACGCCTGGAGGCGGCGGTCCTCGGTGACAACCCCGGCCATGAACTCCCGCCGCGCGAGGGGGTGTTCCTGCGCCCGGTCGTCAGCGAGCCCGTCTTCGCCCTGCTGCCGTCCGCCCATCCGCTGGCCGGACGCGAAGAGGTGAGCCTGGAGGAACTCATCGAGGAGGACTGGGCCCTGCCCCATCCGGACAGCGATCGCACCCGGGAGTACTGGGCGTCCGTCTTCTCCCGGACGGGCCGTCAGCCGCACGCCCCCTACGAGGCCGAAGGCAGGCAGCTGGTCGACGTGGTACGGGCGGGGCTGGCCGTCAGCCTCTGCCAGGCGACCTTCATCGAGGTGCCCGGCGTCGCGGTGCGCCCTCTCTCGGGCGATCCGCTCTGGTACCGCCATGTACTCGGCTGGCGCTGCGACGGGCCGTTGGCCGCGCACGGCGACGCGGTCGTCCGCAGAGTGGCCGAGGGGTATCTCGCCACCTGCGCCGCCGCACCGGCGTACGCGCGATGGCGGCGGCGCCATCCGGACGCACCGCGGGTGTCGGACAGAGCCGGTGGTCTCACCGCTTGGTGATCGAGATCTCGTCCTGGGAAGTGGTGCTGCCGTCGTCGACGTCGATCCGGACACCCGTGGCCGGGTCGGTGAAGGACTGGCCGGCATGGAACGCCGCCATGTCCAGTGCCCGGCAGCCCGAGGGCGGGGTGGCGTCGGGGTTGCCGTTCACGATCCGGACCGGGCCGTAGCCGGTCTGGACGGAGGTGTCCACCTGGTAGATGAGCACGCCGGTGGAGCAGGCGTGGTCGTCCGCGCCTACGGCCCTGCGGGACTCGGCGACGTAGGCGCTGGTCTCGCCGGTGCGGATCACGGCGACCTTCGTGCCACCGGGGCTTTCCACGGCCCTCAGGCGGACCGTGCGGCTGCCGCTCGTGGGCAGACAGGCGACCTGGCGGTCGTCGATCCAGCCGAACTTCCACCGCTCCCAGCCGAGGTGCTGCGGGGCGGCGCCGGCGATGTCGCCCATGAGGTCCCAGCCGCCGACGAAGCGGTGGTAGTCGGTGCCGGTGAACGCGTAGAGATCGGGCAGGCCGAAGGTGTGGCCGGTCTCGTGGTCGGCGACCTTGAAGCCCCAGTGCCACATGTCCTGCCCGAACGTCACGGCCCACTTGATGCGCGTGCCGTCGGCGGTGACGCCCGCCGTGGTGGGGTCGAACAGGTACGTCGGCGAGAAGCTGATCGCGGCGGCGGACTTCGACGGGACGAGGTAGACCATGTCGAATCGGGAGAAGTCCGCGTACGGGTCGGCGGCCGCCACCGCCTGCCGGACGTACGCCTCGTGCTGCTCGAAGGTGATCCCGCGCTGGAAGCCGTAGCTGGTGGAGTCCTGCGGCATCCGGATCCACCGGTTGAGCGGGGTGATGTCCAGTGTGGTCCGTCCGTAGGAGTCGCGCTTCAACCAGTCGGCAGCCGGGGCGAGTTGGCGGTAGTAGTCGGAGGTGGAACCCGCGGCCCGGGCGTCCGGGAAGTCGACGAACAGCATGAGCACGTGCCTGGTGCCGAGGGGGCGCTGGAACTGGGTGGTGTAGTCGGTGGTGTGGCCCTCGTCCGTCCAGCCGGTCCGGCCGGGCAGGGCGCAGTCGGTGGCCGCGGTCGCGCGGTGTGCCGGGTCCGGCGCCGCGTGCGCGGTCGGGACGGCGGCTCCGAGCGACAGGAGCGCCGTCGCGGCGGCACCCGCGGCGATGGCCCTGAGCGTGTGGGGGGATCCGGACATGTCTCCTTGCCTCTCCTTCGGGTCGGTGCGGGGACGTGGAGTTCGGGTCGGGCGGGGATGTCAGGCGCGTCCGCCGGCCATGTCCATCAGGCGGGACAGCACGCCTTCGCCGGACGCGCTCACCCCGTCGTGCTCCCACTCGTTGGTGACCCATGCGCGCAGCGCGCCGACCGAGCGCGCGGTCGGGAGGGACAGCTCTGTGGGTACGTACATGTCGTCGTGGTAGATCGCGGCGGCCACCGGCACCTGGTTGGCCGCCAGCCGCGACGGGGAGTACAGCTCGGGCCAGTCGGCTCGCTCGGCCAGGAGGTGGGCCGCATCGCGGAACGGGCGCAGTCCGGCGATCTCCTCGTACATCCAGGGATAGAACATCTCGCCGGTGAACAGCAGCGGGTCGGCGTCCTCGGCGAACTCCGGGCGAGTGGCGAGCGCTCGGGCGGCGGCCCAGTCGGTGGGCTTGCCACCCTGCGCGAAGCAGGCCTCCTGGAGCACGGCGAAGAGCGGGTTGTCCACGAGCCCGGTCAGGTTCGTCACCTGATGCAGGAAGGTCGCCGAGAGGTCGCCGTCGGCGCCGAGGGCTTCGTCCAGCAGCCAGTGCAGGCGCTCGGCGCCCTCACCCATGCCCAGCATCAGGCCGAGGGTGCGCAGCCGCCGGACGGTGAGCCGGTCCCCGTCGGGCAGCCGGACCGGCCGGCGGTCGAGGAGGCCGGCGATGCGCCGGATCAGGTCGCGGTCACCGGGGTAGCGGGCGTAGAACGCGGCCATCTTGTCCCTGACGCGGGGATACGTGGCCGCGTAGACGTCGTCGGCGGTGGTGTCCAGGCCGGGGAGGCCACCGGTGATGTAGCAGGCGCGGAGCCCTTCGGGGGCCCGGGACAGGTAGGTCAGGGTGATGAAGCCGCCGTAGCTCTGGCCGAGCGTCTCCCACGGCTCCTCGCCGCACAGCTGATGCCGGATCAGTTCCGCGTCGGCGACGATCGAGTCCGCGCGGAAGAGGGCGAGATGGGCGGCCAGCGCCTCGGCATCGGAGAACCGCTCGGCCGACCGGGCCGTGACCGGGGTGCTGCGGCCGGTGCCGCGCTGGTCCAGCAGCAGGACGCGGTGGGTCCTGAGGGCACGGGTGAGCCACCCGCTGGTGGCGTTCAGCGGGCGGGGTGACTTGCCTCCGGGGCCGCCTTGCAGGAACAGCAGCCAGGGCAGGCGCTCGCCCTCGCGGGCCGGGTCGGACAGTTCCCGGGCGAACACCTGGATCGAGGACCCCGCGGGGGCGGCGTGGTCGAGCGGCACGGTGAGGACGTGGTCGGTCACGGCGAGACCGGGCAGGCGGTAGCTGTGGCTCATGAGGTCCTTTCCTCGGTGAACGACTTCTCGGTGAACGACTTCTCGGCGAACGACGTGGAGGACGGCGGCTGCAGCGGCTCGGGGTAGTGGCAGGCGACCTCGTGGCCCGGGGCGATCGCGCGCAGCACGGGCCGATCGGCGGCGCAGCGGTCGGCTGCCCTTGGGCAGCGGGTGCGGAACGGGCAGCCGCTGGGCGGAGCGAGCGGACTGGGCAGGTCGCCGTGGAGGACGATCCGCTCACGGGCCCGTTCGGCGTCCGGATCGGGCAGCGGTACGGCGGAGAGCAGGGCGTGGGTGTACGGGTGCGCGGCGCTGCCGTAGAGCGTGTCCCGGTCGGCCGTCTCCACGACCGTGCCCAGGTACATCACGGCGACGCGGGTGCTGATCTGGCGGACCGCGCCGAGGTCGTGCGCGATGAACACGTAGGCGAGCCCGTACTCCCGTTGCAGGTCCTTGAGCAGGTTGAGGATCTGCGCCTGGACGGACACGTCGAGTGCCGAGACGGGTTCGTCGCACACCACCAGTTCGGGCCGCAGCGCCAGCGCCCGGGCGATCCCGATGCGCTGCGCCTGGCCGCCGGAGAACTCGTGGGGATAGCGGGCGGCGTGCTCCGGCCGCAGGCCCACCCGCTCCAGCAGGTGTTCCACCGGTTCGTCGGGGGTCAGGCCCTGGTAGCGGTACGGGGCGGTCAGGATCTGCCGGACGGTGTGGCGGGGGTTGAGCGAGGAGAACGGATCCTGGAAGATCATCTGCAGATCGCGGCGCACGGGCCGCAGCAACCGCTCGTCCAGCGTGGTCAGTTCCCGTCCGGAGACCGAGACCGTGCCCGAGGTGGGTTCGATGAGCCGGGTCAGCAACCGGGCGACCGTGGACTTGCCGCAGCCGGACTCGCCGACCAGACCCAGCGTCTCTCCCGCGTCCACCCGCAGCGACACCCCGTCGACGGCCCTGACATGTCCGGCGAGCCGCCGGGTCAGGCCGTGCCGTACGGGGAACCGCTTGACCAGGTCCCGCGCTTCGAGCAGGGGGGCGTTCACGCGGTCACCTCCGGTGCCGACAGGGTGGGCAGCCGGTCGGGCAACGGCCCGTCGACCCGGGGCACACAGGCGAGCAGGCCCTTGGTGTAGGGGTCGCGCGGGCGGTAGAACACCTCGCGGACCGTGCCCCGCTCGACCGCGCGGCCGCCGTACATGACCACGATCTCGTCGGCGAGTCCGGCGACCACGCCCATGTCGTGGGTGATGAGCATGATGGCGGTGCCGGACCGCTCCCGCAGTTCCCGCAGCAGGTCCAGGATCTGGGCCTGCACGGTCACATCGAGCGCGGTGGTCGGTTCGTCCGCGATGAGCAGGTCGGGCTCCAGACACAGCGCCATCGCGATCATCACACGCTGGCGCATGCCGCCGGAGAACTCGTGCGGATACGCGCGGGCGCGCCGCTCGGGCTCGGGAATGCCGACCCGGTCCAGCATCCGCACCGCGACCCGGTGCCCCTCGCGGCGTCCGGCCCGGCGATGCGCACGGTACGCCTCGGCGATCTGGAAGCCCACCGGGTAGTAGGGGTTCAGGCAGGACAGCGGATCCTGGAAGATCATCGCGATCCGGTCTCCGCGCAGCCGGCGCAGCGCCCGCCGGTCCAGGCCGGTCAACTGCCTCCCGTCGAAGCGGACTTCACCCGTGACGCGGGCATCGGGCAACAGACCCATGACGGCCAGGCTGGTCACGGACTTGCCGCTGCCGGACTCACCCACCACGCCGAGCACCGCCCCGGCGGCCAGGTCCAGATCGAGTCCGTCGACGGCGCGCACGCCGCCCGCGAAGTCCACGGTCAGATCACGTACGGTCAGCAGGGTCATCCCACGGCCCTCACTCTCGGGTCCAGGAGCGCGTAGACCAGGTCCACTGCGACGTTGGCGATCACGACGAACGCCGCGGCGAAGAGCGTCACGCCGAGGATCACCGGCTGGTCGGCGCTGTTGATCGCGTCGGCCGCGAGCTTGCCCACGCCGGGCAGGCCGAAGACCGACTCGGTGATCAGGGCGCCGCCGAGCAGCGCACCGAGGTCCATCCCGAAGATCGTCACGATCGGCATCAGCGCGGGCCGCAGCGCATGCCGGCGCAGCACGGTCGGCTCGGGCAGGCCCTTGGCCCTCGCGGTGCGGACGTAGTTCTGGCCGAGACTGTCGAGCATCTCGCCCCGGGTCATCCGTGCGTAGATCCCGGCGTAGAGCATCGCCAGCGTGATCCACGGCATGACCATGGACTCCGCCCAGCCGACCGGATCCTCGGTGAGCGGGATCGCCTGCGGATAGGGCAGCAGGCCGAGCTTGACGACGAGCAGGTACTGCAGCACCAGGGCGGTGAAGTACACCGGCAGCGAGACGCCGCCCAGCGCGGCCGTCATCGCCGCCCGGTCCCACACGCTGCCACGGCGCAGCGCCGAGATCACACCCGCCGTGACACCGACGATCAGCCACAGCACCGCCGCGCCCACGGCGATGGACACGCTCACCGGCAGCCGGTCGGTGAGCATCCGCCACACCGGCTGATCGGTCTGGAAGCTGAAGCCCAGGCAGGGGGCAGGGCAGTGCACGGCATGCGCCCCCGTGCCGTAGCCGCGCCCGGCCACGATGCCGACGAGATAGTCGCGGAACTGCACGAACACCGAGTGGTTCAGGCCGAGCGTGGTGCGGATCTCGGCGATGCGCTCGGGGCTGCACGCCTTGCCGCAGGCGCCCTGGGCCGGGTCGGCGGGCATGAGATAGAAGATCGCGAAGGTGGCCGCGCAGACCACCAGCAGGATCGCCGCCGTCGCGGCCAGTCTGCGCAGGACATAGAGGATCATCGTCGGCGGCTCCGGGGATCGAGTGCGTCCCGCACCGCGTCACCCAGCACGTTGAAGGCGAGCACGGTGACGAACAGGAAGACGCCCGGGACGAGGAAGTAGACGGGGTCGGCGGCGTACCACGGCACCGCGGAGGCGATCATCTGGCCCCATGAAGGGGTCGGCGGGCGCACCCCGATACCGAGGAAGGACAGGCCCGCCTCGGTGGCCACGTAACCGGGGATCGACATGGTCGCCACGACGAGGATCGGTCCGCTCAGGTTGGGCAGCACCTCCCGCAGCAGCAGCGCGCGCCGGGAGGCACCCAGCACCCGGGCCGCGGCCACGAACTCGCCGCGGGCCAGCACCATCGCCTGTCCGCGCACGATCCGCCCGACGTACGGCCAGCCGAAGAAGCCGAGTACGACGACCAGCAGCAGCTGCCGGTTCACACCCGGCGCCGCGGAGATCAGCGCGATCATGAAGATGAGGGCGGGGAACGACATGAGCAGATCCATCAGCCTGCCGATGACGGTGTCGGTCCAGCCGCCGAAGAACCCGGCGGCCAGTCCGAGCGCCGTGCCGAGCGCCACCGACAGGGCGGTGGCGAGCAGGGCGATCAGCAGCGAGACCCGGGCGCCGTAGACGACACGGGCGAGGATGTCCCGGCCGCTGCCGGGCTCGACGCCCAGCCAGTGCGCGCCGCTGATCCCGCCTCCGGTGCCGCGCGGCAGTCCGCCGAGCGTCGGGTCCACCGCTTCGGAGTGGAAGTCGGTCGGGGAGGTGCCGGCGGCCCAGGTGATCAGCGGGGCCGCGAGGGCGATCAGCACCAGGAGCACGACCACCGTCAGCGCGACCGTCGCGGAGCGCTGGGCCAGCAGCCGGCGCAACAGGGACGTCTCGCGGGGTACGACGCGCTGCGGCGCGTCGGACGGTATCGGGGCGGGGAGTGTGGCGGTCACTTGCGCAGCCCCAGCGAGACCAGATCCAGCTCGCCGACGTAGGCGATGTGCCCGTAGGCGCCGGTGACATGAGGCCCGGTCAGGACGGCCGCCTTGTCCCACAGGAACGGTACGACCGGAGCGTCCCGCATGATCTGCCCGGCCAGTTCGCCGTACGCCGTCGCGGCGGCCGACGGATCCTTCATCCGGGCGATCGCGTCGATGCGGGCGTTGACCGCGGGGGAGTTGTACTGGGCGTGGTTGTTGTTGCCCTCCGGGGTGATCAGCCGGCCGTCGAACACGAGGGGCAGGTACGTGGAGGCGCCGGGCCAGTCGGGCGTCCAGCCGTCGATCACCAGGTCGTGCTCCTGCGAGGTGTTCCCGACCGTGCTGTAGAACGCCGATGAACTGATCGCGTTGATGTTCACCTTGATCCCGGCCCTGGCCAGCGATGCCTGCACGGCTTCGCCCTGTGTCTGGCCGCCCGCGGTGGCCGGGGTGTCGAGCGTGAGGGTCAGGCCCGAGGCGTGGCCCGCCTGGGCGAGCAGCGTCTTGGCCTTGGCCGGGTCGCCCTTGCCGCCCGGGCTCGGGAACGGATCGTCCAGGACGGCGCCCGGCAGCGACGGCGGCAGCAGGGTGGTGGCCAGCTTGCCGGCGATCGGACCGCCCCGGGCCGTGCGCAGCGCGTCCTTGTCCAGCGCGTAGGCGATGGCCTGCCGCACGCGGACGTCGTCGAGCGGCTTGTGCCGGGTGTTGAGGCTCAGATAGCGCGTGTTGATCGACTCGCCGGTGACCAGCCGCTTGTGCACCGCGGGGTTGGCCAGCACCGGCCCGACCGAGGCAGGCCCGACCGGCGCGAAGGCGACGGCGTCCGCATCCTGCCCCTGAGCGGCGATGAGGCGCTGGTCGACCACGGCCCCGTCGAGATCGAGATCGATCACGATCTTGTCCGGCAGGCCTTTGCGCACCGTGTCGGTGGCCGGGCTCCAGTGGGTGTTGCGGACCAGCGTGAGCTGCTTCTTGGGTTCGAAGGCCCCGATCTTGTACGGACCGGAGGAGAAGGGCCTGCTGTCGTAGCGGACCCCGGTGTCCTTGTCCTGCGGAACCGGGGCGAAGGTCGGCAGCGACACCGCCGAACCGAAGTCGGCCACCGGCCGGTTGAGCCTGAAGACGATCGTCCTGTCGTCCGGCGTCCCGATCGAGGCGAGCCCCTGCTTGTCCTTGTAGGGGCCCTTGTAACTCCGGCCACCCGCAAGCCACATCCGCGCGTACGGCGGTCCCTCGGGGAGTTCCGCGGCGAACGTCCGCTCGACCCCGTACTTGATGTCACGGCTGGTGATGGGCCGCCCGTCCTCGAACTTCACCCCCGCCTTGAGCGTGAACGTCCAGGTGCGGGCATCGGCGCTCGGACGTCCGGTGTCCGTCGCCAGGTCCGGCACGATCCTGCCGCCGGCCGGGCCGGGTGCCGCCGCGTACGTCGTCAGCGTCCGGTAGATCAGCCGGCCGACGTTCTCGGAGGTGGTGACGTAGTTGCGGGCCGGGTCGAGGTGCTCCAGGTCGGTGCTGGAGAGCACGTGCAGGGTGCCTCCCTTGCTCGCGGGTCCGCCCTGTCCGTCGCCCCCGCCGGCTCCCCCGCAGCCGGCGACGGCGACGAGCCCGAGGGCGGCAGCCATGACCATCCCGGATCGTCGTGCTCTCACGATGGAAGCTCCTATGTGATGTGACATTGCACAGCGGCTTGGGCCAAGGGTGGAGGCGGCCGGACCCGACGGCCAGCTCTCGGCTCCCCAGAACATCGGGTTATGGATGCAGGGGGCGGTCACGACCCGGCCCACTATGCTGCTCGGTGCACGCTTTGCGTAATAAACGCATGAGGGACGCTGCATGGACTATTACGATCTCGGCACCTACAGCCGCCCCGTGACGACTTCCTCGCCCGAGGCGCAACGGTGGTTCGACCGCGGACTGGTCTGGACGTACGCCTTCAACCACGAGGAGGCCGTCTCCTGCTTCGAAGCCGCCGCGGCGGCCGACCCCGGCTGCGCCATGGCGTACTGGGGCATCGCGTACGCACTCGGCCCCAACTACAACAAGCCCTGGGAGTTCTTCGACACCCAGGACCTCGCACGCACCGTCGAACGCACCCATGCCGCCGTGGAACGCGCCCACGAGAAGGCGGAAACCGGCGCCACGCCCGTGGAACGAGCCCTGATCGGCGCGCTGCGCGCCCGCTATCCGCAGGCGGCGGCCGTCGAGGACTGCTCCGTGTGGAACGCGCCGTACGCCGACAGCATGCGCGCCGTCCACGAACTCGCCCCGGACGACCCCGACATCACCACCCTGTACGCCGACGCGCTGATGAACCTCACCCCCTGGCGGCTGTGGAACCTGCGGACCGGTGAACCGGCCGAAGGCGCCCGCACGATCGAGGCCAAGGCCGTCCTGGACCGCGCGGTCGCGACAGAGGCCGGGGCGGGACACCTCGGCATCCTGCACATGTACATCCACCTGATGGAGATGTCCCCGACACCCGAGGCGGCCCTGCCCGCCGCCGACCGGCTGCGCCGGCTGGTGCCCGACGCCGGCCACCTGCTGCACATGCCCTCACACATCGAGGTGCTCTGCGGCGACTACCGCCGCGTGGTGTCGGACAACGAGGACGCGATCGCCGCCGACGAGAAGTTCCACGCGCGGGCCGGGGCCATGAACTTCTACACCCTGTACCGGTCGCACAACCACCACTTCAAGATCTACGGCGCGATGTTCCTCGGCCGGTTCCGGACCGCTCTGGAGGCCGCTGCCCGGCTGGAGGCGTCCGTCCCCGAGGAACTGCTGCGCGTGCAGAGTCCGCCCATGGCCGACTGGCTGGAGGGCTTTCTCGCCATGCGGGTCCACGTACTGATCCGCTTCGGCCGCTGGGACGACATCCTGCGGATGCCCAGGCCCGCCGACCCCGAGCTGTACAGCGTGAGCACGGCGATGCTGCACTACGGCCGTGGTGTCGCGTTCTCGGCCACCGGCCGTGTCGCCGAGGCCGAGGCCGAACGCCGGCTGTTCGGCGAGGCGGTCGACCGGGTGCCGCGGACCCGCATGCTGTTCAACAACACCTGTGCCGACATCCTGGCGATCGCGTCGGCGATGCTCGACGGTGAACTCGCCTACCGCAAGGGCGACCACGACGCCGCCTTCGCCGCGCTCAGGCGGTCGATCGAACTGGACGACAACCTTCCCTACGACGAGCCGTGGGGATGGATGCAGCCCACCCGGCACGCGTACGGCGCCCTGCTCCTGGAACAGGGGCGCGTCGCGGAGGCCGAGGCGGTCTACCGGGCCGACCTGGGACTCGACGACACGCTTCCACGCGCTGCCCAGCACCCCGGCAACGTCTGGGCCCTGCACGGGCTGCACGAGTGTCTGGTCCGGCTGGGCAAGGCGGGAGAAGCGCAGATCGTGGCCCAGAAGTTGAAGATCGCCGTCGCGCTGGCGGACGTGCCGGTCGAGGCGTCCTGCTTCTGCCGCCTCGACGCGGTCTCGGGCACCGCCGAGGCAGAGGGCTGCTGCACGACGGAACATTGAGCCGTCAGCGATGCAGTGACTCAGCTCATATCCAGGCATGGGAACTCGCCCCTTCGCGGCCCCGACTCCTGAACCGGTACGGCTCGAACCGAGTGCGCCGTACGACGCGACCAGGAGAACCCGGTGATCGAAGAGTCCCGACCATTGCACTCCGGTGCAGGCGCCGCGCTGAGGAAACTGGTGCCGCCGCCCGCCCTGTGCGGCTTCGTCCTGCTGCTGGCGCTGATGTTCGGGGTGTCGTACGCCGTCGGCGCCGCCTACGGACCGGTCGCGCCCGGCATGCACGGCAGCCGCTCCGGCTCCGGCGGTGGAGACCCCGTGCCACACGGCGACGGTGGCGGCATGGGCGGGATGCACGGATGACGGCCCCCGAGGCGGGCGCCCTGGCGACCACGGACCTGACGGTCGGCGGTATGACCTGCGCGGCCTGTGTACGGCGGGTGGAGAAGCGGCTCGCCAAGCTGGAGGGGGTCAGCGCGACGGTCAATCTGGCCACCGGGCGGGCCCGGGTGAGCCATCCGACGGACGTCACACCGGACGAGCTGGTCGCGGCCGTCGAGCGCGCCGGGTACACCGCCGAACTGCCCGCCCCGCCCGGCCCCGCCCCCGAGCCCCACCCCCAACAGCCGGACGAGGCAGCCGAGTCCGGGGGCCGGGACCGGCTCGTCGTCACCGCGCTCCTCTCGCTCCCCGTGCTCGTGCTGTCGATGGTGCCCGCCCTGCAGTTCCGGAACTGGCAGTGGCTGTGTTTCGTGTTGGCCGCGCCGGTCGCGGTGTGGAGCGCGTGGCCGTTCCACGTACGGGCGGTGCGCGGGTTGCGGCATACGGCGGCGACCATGGACACGCTGGTGTCGCTGGGCGTGGTGGCGTCCTTCGGCTGGTCGGCCTACGCGCTGTTCCTCGGTGGCGCGGGGAACCCCGCAATGCGCATGCCCTTCACCCTGCTGCCTTCCGCCGGGACCGCCGACGGCGGCGCGCACGTCTACCTGGAAGCCGTCGTCGCCGTACCGCTGTTCGTGCTCACCGGAAGGTTTCTGGAGGCGCGGGCCCGGCACGGCACCGGGCGGGCGCTGCGGTCGCTCGCCGTGCTCGCGGCGAAGGACGTGGCGGTGCGGGACGTGCGGGACGGCGGACGTGAACGGCGCATCCGGATCGAGGAGTTGCGGGTGGGTCAGGTCTTCGTCGTCCGGCCGGGGGAGCGGGTGGCCACCGACGGCGAGGTCGTGGAGGGCAGCTCCGCGGTGGATGTGTCGCTGGTCACCGGCGAGAGCGAACCGGTCGAGGTCCAGGCCGGCTCGGCGGTCGTCGGCGGTGCCGTCAACGCGGGCGGGCTGCTGCTGGTGCGGGCCACGGCGGTCGGTGCCGACACCCAACTGGCCCGGATCACCGAGCTGGTGAGCGAGGCGCAGGCGGGCAAGGCGCGCGCTCAGCGTCTGGCGGACGCGGTGGCAGGGGTGTTCGTCCCGGTGGTGCTGTCGATCGCGGTCACGGTGCTCGGCTTCTGGCTCGGTGCGGGAGCCGACCCGCAGGCGGCCGTCACCGCGTGCGTCGCGGTCCTGGTCGTCGCCTGCCCGTGCGCGCTGGGGCTCGCCACTCCCACGGCGCTGATGGCCGCCACCGGCCGTGGCGCCCAGCTCGGTGTCCTGGTCAGCGGTCCGCAGGCGCTGGAAACCCTGCGGCACATCGACACCGTCGTCCTGGACAAGACCGGCACGCTCACCACCGGGGACATGAGCGTCACCCGGGTCACCGAGGTGGCGGGCGGGATCGGCAAAGAGGCGGCCGTGCGGCTCGCGGGCGCCGTCGAGCAGGGCTCCGAGCATCCGCTGGGCCGGGCGATCGTCGCGTACGCCGGACGGCCACTGCCCGAGGTGACCGGCTTCCGCGCACTGCCCGGGCTGGGCGTGAGCGGCCGTGCAGAAGGTCGGACGGTCGAAGTCCGGGCGCCCGACGGCGAGTTGCCGGCCCCCTTGGCCCGTGCCCTGGACGCGTGCGCGACGGCCCGGCACACCCCGGTTCTGGTCCTCGTGGACGGTCGGCCCGAGGCGCTGATCGCGGTCGGGGACCTCGTACGGCCGGGCAGTTACCGTGCCGTGGACCGGTTGCGGCGCCTCGGTGTGCGGCCGGTGCTGGCCACGGGCGACCGCGCGGAGACGGCCCGTGCCGTCGCCGCCGAACTGGGCATCGACGACGTACGGGCCCGGTGTACGCCCGAGGACAAGGCCGATCTCGTACGGGAGCTGAGGGAGCGGGGGTGTCGCGTCGCGGTGATCGGTGACGGAGTGAACGACGCGGCCGCGCTGGCCGGTGCCGACCTCGGGATCGCCATGGGCAGCGGCACGGACGTGGCCATCGGAGCCGCCGATGTGACCCTCGTCCGCGGGGACATCGAGGCCGTCGCGGACGCGGTCCGACTGGCCCGCCGGACCCTCGGCACGATCCGCGCCAACCTTCTCTGGGCGTTCGGCTACAACGCCCTCACCGTGCCGCTCGCCGCCGTGGGCCTGCTCAATCCGATGCTCGCGGCAGCCGCGATGTCGGCGAGTTCGGTGCTCGTCGTCGGCAACAGCCTGCGGTTGCGCACCTGGCAGCCGGGGCGGCCGCAGCGGCTGGGAGGTGCGTCGTGACGGCACCGGCCGTGTGGCTGCCCTCCCGCCGCCGGCTGGGCGAGGCACTCCGCGCCGCGCTCGCCCCCGTGGCGGCATGCGTGCTCGCGCTCGGCACTCTGGCCGCCTGGACCGCGGCCGGGGCGGCGGGCAGCCCCGCACGCGTCGACGTGACGTCCGGACGGGTGCTGCTGCCGTACGGGAACAGCACGGAATCCGCCGCCTTCTTCCGGATCTCCAACGCGGGCGGCACCGACGACGAGTTGACGGGTGTGACCTCGACCGCCACCGACGCGGCGATGCTCGGCCGCAACACGACGACGAACCGCAACACCGGGACCATGCGCGCGGTGGACTCCGTCACCGTCCCGGCGGGCGGCACCGTGGCGATGTCACCGCAGGGCCTCGATGTGATGGTGGCGGTGCGCGGGACGTGGCACGCGGGCGACCTCGTGCCGTTCGTCCTGCACTTCCGGCACAGCG
This sequence comes from Streptomyces sp. NPDC052101, assembly GCF_040680235.1. Taxonomy (NCBI): domain Bacteria; kingdom Bacillati; phylum Actinomycetota; class Actinomycetes; order Kitasatosporales; family Streptomycetaceae; genus Streptomyces; species Streptomyces sp. NPDC052101. The sequence continues at coordinate 70,522 of NZ_JBFAWH010000020.1, read as the reverse complement.
GGCGGATCAAAGCCCTGGCCGTCGTGGTCCGCCCGGGCACCGGCTGACGGAAGGGACCGGGCACCGCTACGCGGTGGCCGGCAGCACATGGTCGCTGGTCTTATCGGTGCTCAGGCACAGGGAGCAGACCAGCGCGCCGTGGGTGACGCAGGCGGTCAGGTCCGGGCGCTCGTACGGCTGGTGGCAGACATGACAGTCGAGGGTGAGAGCGCTCGGGCTGCCGTCCGCGTCCAGCAGGGGCTCATCGATGCCGTCGTCGGCGCGGCGGAGGTAGTACCTGCCCTTGGTGACGATCGCCATCAGCGGGGTCACGGCGAAGGCGATCACCGCCGCGGCGACGGGGGAGTACGGCTGGAGGGTGTCGCCCAGCAGATGGAAGTACAGGGCGATCGACAGGCCGGAGGCGGCGACGAAGGCCACGACCCCGACCGGGTTGACGGCGTGGAGCATGCCGCGGCGGAACTCCGGCTGGAGCGGGGACAGCTTCAGGACGTACTTGTTGATGCCGATGTCCGTGGCGACGGTGACCACCCAGGCGATCGCGCAGTTCGAGTAGAAGCCCAGGATGTCGTTGAGGAAGCTGAACATGTCGGCTTCCATCAGGGCGAGCGCGAAACCCAGGTTGACCAGGACGAACACCATGCGGCCCGGATAGTGCCTGGTGACCCGTGTGAAGGAGTTCGTCCAGGCCAGCGAACCGGAGTACGCGTTCGTCACGTTGATCTTGATCTGGCTGATGACCACCAGGGCCACGGCCAGCGGGATGACCATCCAGGACGGCATCATCGCATCGAAGGCGCCGCGGAACTGCTGGATCGGCTCGGTCGCGGCGGCCGGGCCGACCTTGGCGAGGATGTAGACGGCGAGAAACACACCGATGGCCTGCTTCAGCGCGCCGAGCACCACCCAGCCGGGGCCGGCCATGACCACGGCGGTCCACCAACTGCGCTTGTTCGCCTCGGACTTGGGCGGCATGAACCGCAGGTAGTCGATCTGCTCGCCGATCTGCGCGATGAGGGAGAGGCACACCCCGGCGCCGAGCAGGACGGAGGCGGTGTCGACGCCGCCGTCGCCGTCGGTGCCGGCGTAGCCGAGGAAGCGGTCGACCGTGCCGGGGTCGGTGGAGACCAGGTAGACCAGCGGGCCGACCATCAGCAGCAGCCAGATCGGGGTCGTCCACACCTGGAGCTTGCTGAGCGCCCTCATGCCGTAGATCACCAGGGGGATGACCATGAGCGTGGAGGCCAGGTAGCCCAGCCACAGCGGCAGTCCGAGGCCGAGCTTGAGGCCCTGGGCCATGATCGAGCCTTCGAGGGCGAAGAAGATGAAGGTGAAGCTGGCGAAGATGACGCTGGTGAGGACCGAACCGTAGTAGCCGAAGCCGGAGCCCCGGGTGATCAGGTCGAGGTCGATGTTGTAGCGGGCGCCGTAGTAGGCGAGAGGGAGACCGGTGACGAAGATGACGACGGCGGCCACGGCGATCGCCACGAGCGCGTTGCCGGTCCCGTGGGCCAGGCCTATGCCGGCGCCGATGGAGAAGTCGGCCATGTAGGCGATGCCGCCGAGTGCGGTCGTCGCCACGACCATGGGGGTCCAGCGGCGGTAACTGCGGGGCGCGAAACGGAGGGTGTAGTCCTCCAGGGTCTCCCTGGCCGCCTGGTTCTCAGCGGTCTTCGCCGCAGCCGCCGTCTGCGGCCGTGACCCGGTGGTGCTCATGTCGCGCCTCCCGATGACGCTGGTGCGGGCACTTCGTGCGTGGTGCGTCGTCCTTCGTTCTTCGTGCTTCGTGTTTCGGCACGAAAGAAGGAGCCCCGCTTGGCGTCATCGACAGGACGGGGGAACCGACGGACCGTCATGAGTCGCGTGCGGCCGGGGATAGGACTCCGATCCCATGGCCGGTCACGCTAGGAAGCGGTTGTTACCGTCGGTTCCCGCCGTCGTGAACGCGGTGTTTCCGAGAACTCACCCTGTGTTTCGGTATCTCGGCTCAGTGCTGGTGGACCGCCCCGGCGCGCCCTGGAAGCCGTCAGCCGGCGTCCATGGCACGGGCGTTCCAGCGCTCCTCGACCTTGGCCAGACGCCAGTAGGCGATCGCCACGGCCCAGACCACCACGAACAGTCCGACGATGACATAGCCGACGTTGTCCAGATCCAGGGCGGCGATCCAGCCGGTGACAGCGTCCTCCAGGCCGAGCTTGTCGTGCAGAACGCCGACCAGTTCGATCGTGCCGACGAAGAAGGCCACCGAGATGGACAGGCCGGTGATCGTGAGGTTGTAGAACACCTTGCGAACGGGGTTCGAGAACGCCCACTGGTAGGCGAAGTTCATGAACGTGCCGTCGAGGGTGTCGAACAGGCTCATGCCCGCCGCGAAGAGCAGGGGCAGGCAGAGGATCGCGTACCAGGGGAGGCCGGCGGCGGCCCCGTTGCCGGCCAGCGCGAGGAGCAGGACCTCGGTCGTGGTGTCGAAACCGATCCCGAACAGGAACCCCAGCGGGAACATCTGGCCGGGACGGCGGATGGACTTGGTGAGCCGCCCCAGGAGGCGGTTCATGAAGCCGCGTGAGTCGAGGTGCGCCTCCAGCTCCGCCTCGTCGTACCGTCCGGCCCGCATCGCCTTGAAGACACGGACGATGCCGAACAGCGCCACGAGGTTCAGGGCGGCGATGAGGTACAGAAAGCCCCCGGAGACCGTGGTGCCGATGGTGCCGAGGACCTGATGGGTGCGGGATCCCTCGTTCATCAGGGTGCCGGCGAGCTTCGCACCCCCGACGACCAGCGCCGCCAGCAGCACCACCACACTGGAGTGCCCGAGCGCGAACCAGAAGCCCACGGAGACCGGCCGCTGGCCGTCGGCCATCAGCTTGCGGGTGGTGTTGTCGATCGCGGCGATGTGGTCGGCGTCGAAGGCATGCCGCATACCGAGGGTGTACGCCGTGATGCCGAGGCCCACCCCGAACGCCTTGCTGCCGACCTCATAGTGATGCGGGACCACGAGCAGGAAGAGGATGCCGAAGGCGGCCACGTGCAGCGCGACGATCACGGCCAGCAACCCGGCGGTCCGGACGGTGTCCTCGCGTCGCCAGCGGAAGGACTTGACGGCGGCGGCCTCGGGCACGCCTGGGGACGCGGTCATACGGTCACGCTCCAGCACCTCGTGGATCAACTTCGTGATGCCGTGGCTGGTCTCCTGGCTGACGGGTCGACGCGCCCGCCCCAGCCTTCCCGGCCATGAGGCCAGTGGCATACGTGGGGCGGGAACTCCCCGATCACAGTGGCGAGGGCCGCTCCGGACTGAGCCCCTGGGGGGCCGGCACCGGTCTTCCCGAACACCACGGCCCGCCCACCTTAGAAGGCCGCAGGTCATGGCTGCAAACCTGCACAACTGAGCAGGTATGGAGGCGAGCGTCGACGGCTGCCATGATGAGCCCATGCATCTCGTCCCCGCGGAACGCGCCGGGCAACGCACCATCGACGGCCACCGGGTCTGCGACGCCATCGCCGCCGTCGGCGAGCCCGAGCGCGTACGTGCCCTCGCCGAGCGCTTCTCCCTGCTCTCCGACCCCGGACGTCTTGCCTTGCTGCTCGCCCTGCACGAGGCCGGCCCCATCGCCGTCACCGACCTCGCCCTGGCCACCGGGATGAGGGACACCGCCGTGTCCCAGGCCCTGCGTCTCCTGCGGACCGCCGGCATCGTGGAGGGGGAGAGGGACGGCCGGATCGTCCGCTACCGGCTCGTCGACGGCCCGATCTCCGCGCTGCTGGAGCACTGCACGCCCCAGGACGGTGAACCGAACGGCGCCTGACCGCCGTGACGTCGTCGGCGACCCGGGACAAGGGTGCCGGGAACCTCTTTAGGGGCTCGTAGGGGATCTGGGCCGAGCGGGTGTTCTCCATAGGGTCTCCGCGTCATGGCTCGCGCCACACCAACCCTGCAGCACATCCACGTCACGTGATCCCAGGCCGCATCGCACCGAAGGGGATGTCAGTCGGTGAGCACGAGCAACGAGCAGAGGCTCGTCGAGTACCTCAAGCGAACGCTGGCCGAGCTGCGCGACGCTCGCCGATGCCTGGACGAGGCGGCACGGAAGCCGGACGACGAATCGATCGCCATCGTAGGGATGGCTTGCCGCTATCCGGGCGGAGTGCAGTCGCCGGAGGACCTCTGGAGCCTGGTCGCTGAAGGAGTCGACGCCATATCCGGGTTCCCCACGGATCGCGGCTGGGACATCGACGGGCTGTACGACCCGGAGCCGGGGAAACCGGGAAAGACTTACATCCGAGAAGGCGGATTCCTGCACGACGCCGCGGAGTTCGATCCCGGCTTCTTCGGGATCAGCCCGAACGAGGCCCTGGCCATGGACCCGCGATGGCCGGCCGGAACCTGGTGCCGATGCTGGTCTTCGACCACCCGTCCGCAGCCGCCTTCGCGGCCTATCTGCGCGAGTTGCTGTTCGAGACGGAGGAGGCGGTCATGGACGAGGACCTCGTGGAGGCCGGCACGGAGGAGCTGTTCGACATACTCGACGCGGAACTCGGGCGGTGAGGACTGGTCGTCTCCGTCGCGCCGCACGGCTGCGCGACGGAGACGACCACGTGCTTCTCAGACGCTCGGCTTTCGAGTCAGCCGACGCCCCGCCTTCGGTCCGGCCGACGCTCAGCCCTCGATCCATCCGTGGTTCTTGCCGAACTGCAGCAGCCCCTGGCGGACCTGCACGATCTCGGCCCCGGTGAGGGACGGCGCGGCCGACAGGAGCGCCTCGGTCACCTCGTGCACGAATTCTTCCGCGCTCAGCACGTCACACAGCGGCTCGTCACCGTCCGGGTGCCTCGCCGGGACGGAGGCCGAGCCGACAAGGGGTGCCGGAGAGACCGGCTTGACGTCTGCGCCGTCGGCGAGACGGACCGACGACGCCTTGAGGCCGCGGTCGCCCTCTTCGACCTCGAACACCACGGCCAGACCGGTGCGCACATACTGCTCAGGAATGAGCAGGTCGTTCACATGCAGGAAGACATCCTCCCCGCCATGGTCGGGAGCGATGAAGCCATAACCCCGCATACCGTCGAACCGCACCACACGACCCGCAACCATGCCATCAACCCCTCAACCGCCGGGCCCACTGCCCGGCCAACACCCTGCCACTGAAGACAGACCAGTAGTTCCTGTGAGGACGCCGGGTCCTCTCCAGGTCAAGTCTGCCTCATGGGGCAGCTCCGTGGAGTAGGGGAGGCCCCCTAAAGAGCCCGGGGCAGCCGGGTTAGGGGTGAAGGGACGAATTCACGTCTCATGCAAGGTCGTCGTCAACATAGGTGCGGCACGCGGACAGGGGCGCAGTCACGCGGTACGGCTGGCCGAGGAGGGCGCCGACATCATCGCGATCGACCTGTGCGAGGACCTGGAGGCAGTACCGTACCCGCTGTCGACCGAGGAGGACCTCAAGGAGACGGCCCGGCTGGTCGAGAAGGCCGGGTCGCCGGGCGTTCACGAGGGAGGCCGACGTCCGTGGCCGCGGGGCTGATATCGACGTACGGCAGCCCCGGCGCGATGGGCCCCGGCGGCTCCGCCTACGCCTTCGCCAAACAGACCCTCGTCCAGTACGTCAACTCGATGCCGATCCCGTACGTGCAGCCGATCGACGTGTCGCACGCCATCACCTGCCTCGCCTCCGACGAGTCACGCTATGTGACGGGCACTCAGCTGCGGGTGGATGCGGGGGCGGTGAACAAGGCGGGCAAATGAACCTCGGTACATGACCCTCTGCCGGGCTGCCTGGCGCCTCGCCCGGTCATGGTGACGTCCAGCGGCCGCCGTTCCCTCGAAGGGGCGGCTGCCACTCGCGTCCCCCGGCCCGGTCGTCGCCGGTGCGGGTACGGCTACAGCCGTGCGAGGCGCCTGCGGATCTCGTCCTGTACGGCCCTCGCGTGCTCGTTGAGGAAGAAGTGGCTGCCGGGGGCGGTCAGCGCGTGGACGGGGCAGCCGAGCGGTGGGCGTGGCTGGTAGCGGTAGGTATCCACCGCGGTGTAGTCCGCGCGCATCGCCGGCAGGATCATCCGCAGCACGTCCTCGTCGTCCAGGAATAGAGTGTCCGTGCCGTTTCGCCGCTTGAGGTCGGCGATCAGGCTGTCGGCGTCCATGAGGTGCGCACGTTCGTCGCGGAAGGTCGACGGCGCGCGTCGACCGGAGGCGAACAGCGCGGTGGGCGCCCGCCCTTCCCGTTCCAGCCGCGTGGCCACTTCGAAGGCCGGCACCGCCCCCATGCTGTGTCCGAAGAGTGTCACCGGCCGGTCGAGCCACGGGCGCAACTCCTCTGTCACGAGGTCGGCCAGTTCGCCGAGGTCCAGCAGGGCGGGCTCGTCCTGGCGGTCCTGCCGTCCGGGTCGCCGCGGATCAGGTCAGGGGTGCCGTGCGTGGAACGCATGGTGCGGAAAGGGATGTGACTGCCCGTCATCCCCGGTGTTCGCGGTACTCCCCGGTGTCGTGGGGTTCCGTCGCGAGCAGCCCCAGATCGCACAGTTCCCCGACCCAGACCTCCAGATCGGCGCACATGTTGACCGGGTCGGTGCTCCATCGGGACGCCAGGACGTGCGCGGCGCGATGAACGTCGCCGTCGTGCTGCCTGAGCGTGATCCACATGGCGGCGCCGACCGGGCTGCAGCGGAACCAGGCGCCGGTGGACGCGCTGTGCAGTTCCAGGTGTCCAAATATCTTATACACGTGTACAGGTGAATGGCGTGTACGCCAAGGGCGCGTACCAGCCACGCGGGAACGCGTAGCGCCGTACCGGGCCGTGGGAAACCTCGTTAGGCTGCAAGGTATGCCAAATGAGAGCGAATCCAAGGCCCTTGACTTACGCAAGAGCGAGTCCAAGGCCCTTGACTTACGCGAGAGCGAGCCCAGGCCCGTTGACCTCCGGGCCTCCCACGATGACCGCGAGCGGGTCATCGAGATCCTGCGGACGGCCGCGGGTGACGGCAGGATCGACCTGGACGAACTCGACGAGCGGCTGGAGATCGCCTTCGGCGCCCGGACGATGGGTGAGCTGGCTGTGCTGGTCGCGGACCTGCCCCAGACCGCCGCGGTCCCTGCGGTGCGGACTGCCGAGGCACCGGCGCTGCGGACCGCCGGGGCACCGGCGACGGGCGACGTGGTCCGGATCGAGTACGAACACGGGAGCCCCGAGCGGGTGGGCCCCTGGCGCGCCGCCTCCCGTATCGAGGTGACGGGTGAACACGGCACCTGCACACTCGACTTCCGCCAGGCCGTGCTGCCGGGCAGCGACATCGTCATCGACGTCGATCTGCGCCACGGCACACTGCAGCTGATCGTGCCGCCCGGGACCGTCGTCGAACCGAGCGACCTGGACTGCGAGCACTCCGAGTTCGATGACCGTCGCGCCCGCCAGGCACACGCCGGAGCCCTGCGGCTGGTGGTCACCGGCCTGCTGGCGCACAGCCGAGTGCGCGTGAAGCGCGCGTCGCAGTGACGGGGAGCGGCCGGGCCGCAGGTCTCAGGAACCCAGTCGCGGCAGAGACGCGGAGGGCGTCTCGGCGATGGGGGGAAGGGAATGGATCGACAGCGCCGCCGGCAGGTCCTTGCGGCCCCGGACGTTGAGCTTGCGGTAGACACGGGTGAGGTGCCGCTCCACCGTGCTGAGGGTGACGTAGAGCGTGCGGCCGATCTCGCGGTTGTTGTGGCCCAGCGCGGCCGGCGCCGCCACTCGCTGCTCCGCCTCGCTCAGCAGCCCCGTTCCCGCTGGTTGGTCCTTGGCACCCTCGGCGTTGCCCAGCCCGCGGCGCGGCGTGTGCACCCATACGTCCGCCTGACAGGCTTCGGCCTCCTGGTTCGCGCGGTGCGCCATCATCTCGGCGCGACCGAACTGGCCCAGCTGACGGTGCACTTCACTCAGATCGGCCAGCGCACGCGCCAGCTCGAAGCGATCGCCGGAGGCCTGGAGCTGGTTGATCGCCTCCCGCAGGATGGGTGAGCGCTCCCGCAGGGTGCTGCAGGCGGCGATGATGCGCAGCGAGAGCCCGCAGACGCGGTAGCCGGAGCCGCCGGGTGGTGCATCTGCTCGGTCGCCAGCTCGTGGGCGGTCTTCTTGCGCCCGATCCGCAGATGCACATCGTTCGGCCCGTAGGAATCGTGCTGCTGGAGACCTACCAGACCGAAGGCGGCGGCCGGGCCGGGATCGCGGACGAACTGGTATGCGTCCCAGACGCTGCGGAGTGTTGACGCCAATCACTTCAGCATGCTGGAGGACAAGGCGGAGGACACCGCGCGGATCATCGAGGAGTGGATCGGCGCGGAGGGCCTGTAAGCGGAGGGACTGCGGAGGGCCTGTAAGACGGAGAGCCTGGAAGGACGTGCGGTGAAAAGGGCCGCCGAGGCCGCCGCCGGCTAGTGCCTGCGGTGCCCTCGGCGGCCCTTTGGCCGAGGTCAGGTGGCGGACTGTGCTTCCGGCTCCGCGGTGCGCTGCCAATCCATGATGGTCCGCATGGCGAGAGCCAGGTCGCTGCCGCTGGGTGCGCGTTCCGGGTCGACCAGCCACTGGGCCATGATGCCGGTGGCCAGGGCCTGGTAGAACGAGCCCACGGCGAGCAGTGCTTGCTCGTCGGTGTTCTCGCCGGCCGTGCCCCGGAACATCTGGGCCATGCCCTCGCGCCCTTGCTGGATGCCGTCGGCCAGGGCATCGCGTACCGACGGCACACGGCCGATCTGCGCGAAGACTTCGAAACTGGCCAGCCACAGCTGCTTGTTGGTCGCGAACTGCTCGATGAGGCGGGTCCACATCGCCTCGAACTGGTCCATGGGGGCCGCGTCGCTTCCCGCCGTCATCGCGTCGGCCAGCTGACTCGCGGAGTCGCTGACGGCATCGATGAGCGCCTTGTTGAGCAGCGCTTCCTTGGATCCGTAGTGGTAGCCGATGGATGCCAGATTCGTGCCCGAGGCCGCCACGATGTCGCGCGTGGTCGTCCGGGCGTAACCCTTCTCGATCAGGCAGCGCTTCGCGCCGACGAGTAGATCTTCACGGTGTCCCATACCGCAAACCTAGCGTATGTATGAGACGGACGTATTACACGGGCGACTTGTACGAGCGTATGGAACGGTCGTATGGTTCCGGCATGGCAGAAACGCACGCGTTAGGCAAACGCAAGGCGTCGATGGCTCTGGCCGCCCTCACCCTGCCGCCGTTCGTGGTCTCGATGGACCTGACTGTTCCGTCGTCTTCGGCTTCGCCTCGGTCGGTGCCGGTCTGTCCACCAGCCCGGCGATGCTCATCAGCTTCCGGGCGATCCAAGGGCTGGCAGCGGCAACGCTCATGCCCTCGGCTCTGGCCCTGATCCGCCACATCTATCCCGATGAGCGCGAGCGCCGCTCCTCGATCGCGATCTGGTCCATGGGCGTGGCGGCGGGCACGGGCCTCGGCCCGGTCATCAGTGGCGCGCTGCTCAACAACTTCTGGTGGGGCTCGATCTTCCTGATCAATGTCCCGGTCATCGTCATCATGCTGATCACGCTCCCCACCGTGGTCCCCGAGTGCCGGCTGCCCAAGGAGCAGATCGCAAGGTTCGACCTGCTGAGCGCGGTGCTCTCGCTCGCCTCCGTGCTCGCCACGATCTGGGGTGTCAAGGAGGCCGCGATCAACGGCCTCAGCCGCTGTCCGGCGGCCGGCATCGTCATCGGGCTGTTGCTCGGCGCCGTCTTCGTGGTCCGTCAGAAGCGGATGAACGACCCGATGATCGACCCGAGGCTGTTCCGCCACCGAGGCTTCAGTCCGGTCATCGGCCTGACGTTCGTCGCGTTCCTGTGCACCATCGGCTTCGGCCTCTACAGCACGCAATACCTCCTGATCGTACTGAACATGAAGCCCCTGACCGCCGGGCTGTGGATGCTGGTCACTCCGGTGGCCGCCGGCGTCCTGGCGCCCGTCGCGGCCACCGTCGTCAACAAGGTCCGCCCCGCCTACGTCATCGCCGGTGGCTTCCTGGTCACCGCGGTCGGCTTCGTCGCCATGACCCAGCTGACCACGGACCGGAATCTGCCGCTCGTCATCGGTGGCATCGCCGCGATCGGTGCAGGCTCGTCCGCGATCCTCGTGATCATGACCGACCTGGTCGTCACCGTGGCACCCGCGGAACGGACCGGCTCCGTCGCCGCTCTCCAGAAGACCTTCCAGGAATTCGGCGGAGCCGTCGGCATCGCGATCTTCGGAAGCATCGGCGCGGCAGTGTTCACCCACAAGCTCGACGACGCCCTGCCGCCCAAGCTCAGCGCGGCCCTGCCGTCACCCGTCCACGAAACTGTGGGCGCTGCGACGGAGGCCGCACCGCACCTGCAGCCCGCCCAGGCGGCACAACTGCTCGACGCCGCCAGGGAAGCGTTCACCTCCTCGCTCAACACCAGCGCGTTGGTGGGCGCGGGAGTGGCCGCACTTGCCGCTCTCTCCTCCGTGTTCAGCCTCCGGCACATCTCGTACAGCGCGCAGCCCGCGGACAGCGCCGGCGACACATCTCGTGGCGCGCCGGTCGCCGGCTCCCTCTGATTCCTCTCCCGTACGTCCTCCGACGCCGTGACGATCACCGTCACGGTGTCAGATCTTCATGTGCCCGTCCGGCCACACCCCCGCGCATCGACCACGGCTACCTCGGCACCCCGGACGACCGCCGCGGGCTGCGCGAGGCCGTGCGCGTCACCGCCGGCCTCCTCGGCACCGCCCACCACACCTGCGGTACCGCTCCGATGGGCCCCGCCGACGACCCCGGTCGCTCGGCGGTCGACCAGGTCGGCCGCGTCCACGGTGTGCGCGGTCTGCGTGTCGCGGACACCTCGATCCTCCCGGACGCGCCCCACCGCGGCCCCGCGGCGACCGCCGTCCTCATCGGCGGACTCGTCGCCCACGCGATCCGGCAAGACCTCTGACCGCCAATTTCCTTTTGGCGAAAGGCTGTTGGCGGGACGCCTGGACTTGTATCCCTGGGAGTGGTTTACCGTCCCGGTCCGTGGGAAGCCACTGGCTCCACGGCGCTCGTATGTCAAGTGTGATCAGCGATGCAATCACACGACATGAACACCTCGGACCTGACCACTGCGACCACGCAGACCACGGACGCATCAAGCGACCCTGGTTCGCGGGGCACGCGACCCTCGCGGCGTGCCGTCATCACGGCGACGGGAGCCTCCGCGCTCGCTGCCGGACTCACCACCGCCTCCGCCGCACCCGCGAGTGCGCTGAGCCCCGCCCTCGCACCCCTGACGGTGCCGCCCGGCACCGATCCCGCGGCGTACACCACGGTCGCCCGCGCCATCGCCGTCTACGACGAGCACGACAGACCCCTCGTACCGGCCTACCTGAAGGCGATCGAGAACGGCCTGCCCGCCAGCCGGGCGAAGGTGACGAAGCGGGTCCTGATCGTCGGTGCCGGACCCGCCGGCCTGCTCGCCGCCGGCCTCCTGAAGCGGGCAGGCCACGACGTCGTCGTGATCGAGGCCAACGGCAACCGCGTCGGCGGCCGTATCAAGACATTCCGCAAGGGTGGCCATGAGAACGGGGAGCAGCCCTTCGCCGACCCCAGGCAGTACGCCGAGGCGGGGGCCATGCGGCTGCCCGAGAGCCACTCCCTCCTCATGGCACTGATCAAGAAGCTCGGTCTCCCGCTCCAGGAGTTCTACCTGGTGGACGTAGAGGTCGAGGACCCGTCGAAGAAGGCCAACCGCGCCTGGATCCACGTCAACGGCATTCCCATGCGCCGGGCCGACTACGAGAAGAACCCCGAGAAGATCAACGACACCTTCGGGGTCACGGGCCCCAACCGCACGAAGACCGCCTCCGCCATCCTCGCGGCCGCGCTGGAGCCCGCGCACCAGCTCATCCGGGGCAAGGAGGGCACAGCCCTCGTCGACGGATGGGCCGAGGTCCTCAGGAGGTACGGCCACTGGTCCATGTACCGGTATCTCACCGAGGTCGCCGGACTCGACACCAGGACCATCGACCTCGTGGGCACCATCCAGAATCTGACGTCACGGCTGCACCTCTCCTTCACGCACAGCTTCCTGTCCGCCGCGCTGATCGACCCCAAGACCAGGTTCTGGGAGATCAAGGGCGGCACCGCGCTGCTCGCCGACGCGCTGTACGCGCCGGTGAAGGGCAAGGTGCGGCTCGACAGGCGCGCCGTACGCATCGAACAACGCTCCGGCAGAGTCAGGGTGCACACCGTTTCCGAGGACTGCCAGACCGGCAACGGCGGGGTCACGGAGGTCTTCGAGGGCGACGAGGCCATCATCACCGTGCCCTTCTCCGGACTGCGCCATGTCGCCTTCGACCCGCCGCTCACCTACGGCAAGCGCCGGGCCATCACGGAACTGCACTACGACGCCGCGACCAAGGTGCTGCTGGAATTCTCCCAGCGGTGGTGGGAGTTCACCGAGGCACAGTGGAAGGAGGCGCTGAACTCCATCGAGGACAACCTCTACGACGCCTACAGGACGGGCCGGGTCAAGGACGGCAGACACCTCGGCGCGCACAGGTCCGTGAAGGACCTGGGGGTGACCGTCCCCGACGAACTCAAGAAGTGCTTCACCGCCTTCCGCCCCGTCGGCGGCGACCCCGAAGCGGCCCATATCCGCGGCGGCGGCAGCGTGAGCGACAACGCCAACCGCTTCATGTACTTCGAGCACGCCCATCCTAGGGAGGGCAGCGACGGAGGCATCATGCTCGCCTCCTACAGCTGGTCCGACGACGCGCTGAAGTGGGACGCCTTTGCCGACGACGAGCGGTACCTTCGCGCGCTCGCCGGAGTGCAGGCGGTCTTCGGCCGCCGGTGCGAGGTCTTCTTCACCAACAAGTGCAAGACCCAGTCGTGGATGCGGGACCACTACGCCTACGGGGAGGCCTCCGTCCTCTTCCCCGGTCAGCACACGGAACTGTTCCCCGACGTCCCCACCTCCGAGGGGCCGCTGCACTTCGCGGGAGACCACACGTCCATCAAGCCCGCCTGGATCGAAGGTGCACTGGAGTCCGCGGTCCGGACGGCCCTGAAGGTCCACACAGGCTGACGCCTGCTCCCGCTGACTATCGCCGCGGACTCATGCCAAGAGCCCGGGCGATCCAGCCCTGACGGCACCGGAGCCTGCCTGCGCTCCGGTGCCGTCGGATCCGGGATCAGGTGCCGTCAGCCGGGCGTGCGGATCACATGTCCGCGCCGAGCAGGCCAGTTCACATGTCCGCGCCGAGCAGGCCGGTGATGTCCCGCGCCGACCAGTGGCCGGCCGCGCCGGGGCACGCGGCCACATAGGTCGCGACCGCTTCCACATCCCAGGCGCCGGCCGACAGCAGCCCTACGGAGAGGAAACGCACATACGCGGATGAAGGCGCGACCCACTGGACGTCGTTCATCGCCCATGGGGCGGTGAAGGTCAGGACGGGCAGGCCGTCGACCTGCCCCGCACACACCAGGGTTTCATAGCGGCCCTCGCCCAGGACGGCACGGCCGCTGGACAGGACGTCCGCAAGGTCCAGGAGGCCGCCCGGCTCCCTGTACATCTCCTGCGCCGCGATGTCGGAGAACTGATCGCCCGTCACCAGATGTGCCCGCGCCATCACACGTCCGTCGACATGCGGATCGTAGAAGGCCCGGCCTCCTCCCCACACAGGTGACTGGGTCGCGAAGTACATGGCGCCCGTCATCTCCACAGGGATCGACCGGGCCGGCATGCTCCGGTCCCGGCACCCCGGAAACCGCATCCCCGCACCGAGGGGCCGACCCCCCTGGATGTAGGCGGCCAGTCGGTCCAGGTGCATGTTGGAGCCGTAGGAGGTGTACCAGACCTGCTCGGGGTGGTTGTCGCTCGGCAATGTCGGGTCGATGCTGGGTAGCGCCTTCACGCTTGACAGTGTGTCCGGTGCGGAGCCGATGCCACGGCAGACACCCGTCGGCGCGGACCCGGACGCTCAGGCGGAGTCGGTGCGACGGGAGCGGGCCCGCAGAACAAGTGTCGTTCCCACCGCGGCGGCGAGGAACAGCCCGCCCGCGATCCAGGCCACCGTGCCCATGCGGGACGACCCGGTCGGGTGCGCTGCCGCCTGCTGGGTGGCGCAGGTGCTCCCGTGCGTCGCGGGGGAGACGCGCAGGCGGGCCCACGGCCGGTCCGGGCCGTCCTGGCCGGACTCGTGCCGGTAGACGACGTAGAGGCCGGGCGCGGCACCGCACTTGAGGGTGGTGGTCGCGGACAGGACGGCTTTGGCGCCGCGCAGGACGGGCCGGTCGGTGAACGCGCGGGAGGTGAGGGTGATGTCCCCGTCCGCTCCCTCGTCGTCGTTGTCCGTGATCGTGATGTGGCTGCCGGCCCGGAAGGTCCGCACATCCCACTCCGACTGGGGCCAGGTGTCGTCCCGGGCCCAGCGTTCCTCCGGACTGGGCGGGGAGAGCTTCTTCACCTTGTCACGGCAGGTACTGCGCGCTGCCTCGTCGGCCGGTTCGACCCGTACCCGCGCCCAGTGGAACGGATGCTCCTCCGGGCCCACGTCTCCGGCGCGCTTCAGCACGACCTGATAGGTGCCCGGCCGGGCGTCGCAGGCGATGGTGACGGTGGTGGTCAGCAGCGGATCCATCATGCGCAGCCTGCCCGCCGCGAGGAACGCGGACGAGCTGACGGTGTCGGCGTACTGGGCCTGGCCTTGCTTGGCATCGACCGTCACGGTGTCGCCGGGCCGCACCGACCGGACACTTCCGAGCGGAAGCGATGACGCGGACTGCGACGCCGAGGCCGGGCCGGCTGCCAGAAGGGGCAGCAGGAGCGGAAGCGCCGCCCACGCGGCCTTGCGGAGTCGGTCCATCGCCTCGCCTGTCTCTTATTGACGTTGTGTCGGTAATTACTCATCGGTATGCTACGCACTTTGCGCCGAACTGACATGCGATTCCGGGACGTCGACACCGCTCGCCGTTCGGCCCCTTACAAGAGGGAAAGGTGCCTCGTTGCGTTCCAGACACAGGTGGATTCCGCCCCTCGCGCTCGGACTGAGCGCGGGCCTTCTCGGCACCGGGCCGGCATCGGCCGCGACCGGCAGCCCGAGCCCCTCTCCGGCGCCGTCGGGCGGGCCGAGCCTGAGCGAGGAGACGAAGTACTGGACAGCGGACCTCATGGACAAGGCGGTACCGGTCGACGCCGGCGCGGGCCCGGCGCACGCCTCACCGCACGGCATCGCCGGACCGGGCTCGAGCCACGGCCTGGCGCCGTCCGGCACACCCGATCCCGAGCACTTCGCCGGCCACCCGACGGTGGGCACCTTCTTCTTCGACGGCAGGCCGCTCGGCGGCCCGAGCACATTCTGCACGGGCAGCGTCGTGCACACCGCCGCCAAGGACATCGTGCTGACCGCCGGACACTGCGGGCTGGGCCTGGCGAAGGCCACCCACCGGATCTTCGTGCCCCAGTACCGCAGCGGCAAGTCCGCCGCCGAGCAGCCGTACGGCGTCTTCCCGGTCAACCAGCTGTACATCGACCCGCGCTACGAGTCGAACACCAAGAAGCCCACCTCCGACCTCGACCTGGCCTTCGCCCAGGTCGGTGCCAGCAGCCGGGGCAAGGTGGAGGATGTCACGGGAGCCCTGACGTTCACGCCGACCAGCGGCTACAACCACAAGGTCACCGTCATCGGGTATCCGGGCTCCGGCACTGTCAACCCCCAGCACACCCCCGTCCGTTGCCCCGTCACCACCGCACAGCTGCCAGGCTTCCGGCAGATGCGGATGACCTGCAAGGGCTTCTACGGCGGCGTCTCCGGTGGCCCCTGGATCGAGGACTACAACCCCACCACCGGCACCGGCAAGGTCATCGGCAACACAGGCGGGTACAACGGCGGCGGCAACGACGCCAACGTCGACTGGGTGACCTACGCGCCGCTCTACGGCAAGGACGCCCAGGACCTGTTCAACGACGCCGCCGCCCATCGCGTGGTGGGCGCCAGGACGCCGTACCAGCCGTCGGGGGACCCCTGGCTGCCCGGCCCGGCCGCCACGTGGCAGCATGCGAGGCTGATGGCCTCGGGTGACTTCCGGCAGACCGGCCACAGCGACCTGATCGTGGTCTGGACCGACGGCGAGGTCACGCTCTACCCCGGCAACGGGCACGGCGGCTACGGCGCCGAGCGGCAGCTTGTGGCCGCCAACAACACCTGGAAGAGCGCGGCGACCATCACCGCGGGCGACTTCACCGGCTCCGGCCAGTTCGACCTGCTGGTCCGCTGGTCCGACGGCGAGGTCACCCTCTACGGCGACGTGGGCTCCAAGGGGCTGAACCGGGCGGGCACCCAGATGATCAAGCCCAACGCGACCTGGAAGAACGCGACCCAGATCGTGGCCGGCCGCTTCGCCTCCTCGCAGTACGTCACCGACCTGATAGTGCGCTGGTCCGACGGCGAACTGACCCTCTACACCAACGTCGGTGCCGGCACCTTCGGCCAGGAGCACAAGCTCAAGGACCCCAACAGCACCTGGAAGAGCGCCACGCTGCTCACCAGCGGCGAGTACTCCGGCAACCAGAAGTGGGACCTCATGGTCCGCTGGACCGACGGCGAGCTGGACAACTACGCCGGCACCGGCACCTCGGGCCTGGGCACCCAGCAGCGTCTGCAGAACCCCAACCAGCTCTGGACCCACGACGCGGCCATGACGACCGGCGAGTTCACCGGAAACGGCCGAACCGACGACCTCGTCATCCGCTGGTCGGACGGCGAGACCACCATGTACACCGACACAGCCGCCAACCGGCTGGGCACGGAGCGCACGCTCGTCGCTTCGACGTCCTGACCCGGCGGCACCGCCCGGCCCGGCCACGCACACCTGTGGCCGGCCCGGGCGCCGTAGAAGCGTGCCGCCGGTTACGAAAGGGTGCGGCCGGTCCAGCCCGAGCCGACGCGGACCCGGCTGCCGAAAGTGCCGTGGCCGGTGCCCGGGTTGAGCCAGGCCAGGCCGTCGGAGTCGACCGAGAGCAGGTCGGCCTTGCCGTCACCGTTCAGGTCGCCGGCGCCGAGCACCTGGCGGTAGCTCTTGCCCCAGTCGCGGAGGACCAGCACACGGTCGGCGAGCTTGCCGGTGCCGGTGCCGTTGTAGCGCCACAGCTCGCCGGAGCCGTCGAGGGCCAGCACGTCTCCACGTCCGTCGCCGTCGAGGTCCCCGGCGCCGATCACCCGGGTGTACCCTTCCAGCCGGAGCGGATCTTGAGGCGCGGGGCGAAACCGGCGCTGCCGTTGCCCGCGTACAGGTAGATGTCACCGGTCGCGGCGGAGCGGGCCAGCAGGTCGGCACGGCCGTCGCCGGTCAGGTCGCCGGGGGTGGTGAGAACGTCGTAGCCGCGCCAGTCGGAACCGGTCTTCCGGTACGGGGACTTCGGCGCGGGCAGCCGGCCCGCCGGGGCCTCGTACATACGCGCCTCGCCCGTGGGCAGCACGGCGAGGACGTCGTTGAGGCGGTCCCCGTTCAGGTCGCCGAAGCCGGTGAACCGGGTGCCGGCGGGCCAGTCGGCGGTGACCGCGCCGCTGTGCACGGAGCCCGCGCGAGGTGGCCCGCGCCCTCGCCTTCGTACCGGGTCAGGGTGGTGCCAGTCAGCGCGAGCACATCGGCGCGGAGGTCGTCGCCGTAGTCGCGGGCGCGGGGGAGCGGGCGGCTGGTGCCGGAGACGGTGTACAGCGGGCCGCCGAGGGCGGAGCTGTCGTACCAGAGCGCGGTGGGGCGGGTGCCCGCGACCGTGAGGGCGCCGCCCACGGTCCGGTTGCCGGTGGCGGTGGCCAGGGTCTTCGGGGCCGACCAGCCGCCACGGGTGCGGAATGCGGAGACGAACCGGTACGAGCCGTTGCCGATGGACACGGCCCAGGCCGCGTGCACGGTGCCGTCGGCGGCCATGCCGGAGCTGACGGACCAGTGGGCGGAGCCGAAGGGACGGCGGTCGTCGGCCTGTTCGACGGCTCCCCAGATGCCGGTGCGGGCCGAGCGGGTGGTGGAGACCACCGCCTTGTCGGGCGCTGTCGACGAGGGTGACGTCGCCGGTCGGGGCGGTCAGCGGGCGGGGCAGGGCGCGGGGGGCGTACCAGCCGGTGAGCGGGGTCTGCTCGGGGGCGCTCCACGCCGCACCGGGGGCGCTCTTGCGGGCGAAGCGGACGGGTCCGTTGCCGGCGCTCGCCCACAGGAGGGTGAGCCCGCCGGCCGGGTCGGCGTCGAGGCGGAGGGCGCCGGGCCGGGTGCCGGCGAACGGGGTCAGGTCCTCGGCCGCGCCCCACGTGGTCGCGCCGGCCTCGCGCTCCATGATCCGGGAGTGGTACGAGACCTCGGCCCCGGTCGCACGGGCGAAGCCGCCGTCACGGAAGGCGTCGTCGAGATTCCATGCGATGGCCGCGTTGCCCGCCTTGTCGACGGCGGCGTGCAGCCCGGTCAGGGTCCACTCGCCGGCCTCGGTCCCGCTCTTGACGGTGTCGAACACGGCGGGTTCGGACCAGGCCTCGCCGGGGGCCGGCCGCTCGGTCATGCGCAGCTCACGGCCGCCCACGACGGGGCTCGCCCAGACGGCGGTGAGGCGGCCGGTGGCGCTGCCGAAGACCACGGGAGGGCAGTCCATCCACTCGGTGGTGGCGACCGTGGTCGGGTCGGACCAGCGGGTGGCGCCGGGGGCCAGGGTGGCGGCCTTCAGGAGGATCTTGCCCCCGGGGACACGTTCGCGCCAGTAGGCGAGGAAGGAGCCGTCGGCCTGCGGGGCGAGGGTGCTGGCGTCGAGGAGGTAGTCGGCGGCCGTGGACAGCGTCCGGGGCGCGGCCCACGTGGTGCTGCCCGCCGGGCGGACCTGGACGGTGAGCCGGCGGACCTCCACCGACTGCGTGGGGTCCTGCGGCTGGTCGCGCAGGGCGGTGAGGGCGCCGTCGGCGCGGGCCTGCAGGTCCAGGACGCGGTGCCGGGCGGTGGGGGCCAGCTCGGTGGCGGCGGCCCAGACACCGGGCTGCACCGGGTCGGTGGCCACCGTGACCCCGGCCGTGGTGCCCACGGCCGGTGCGGCAGCCGCCTGCGCGGACAGCGCCCCCACCAGGCTTCCGCTCAGCACGAGCGCGAACGTGCCCCTGATGACATGCATGATCCGGTCCCCCAGGCGCCAGACTCCGTGATCAAAATGTGTGGATCTTGTATGGCCGGTGTGACAGTGCCGCGTCCTGATGTCCGGCCAGTGAAGGCGCAGGTGCTGCCGGGGAGTCGCGGCCTCAGTGCTGTCGGCCGCAGTCGTAGAGGCTGAAGCTGCCCCTGGTGCGCCAGCCGTAGGCCCGTGAGTGGATGCGGGTGCAATGGGACTTCACCCAGGTCGTGGCGGGGGTGGCGGCTCGCAGGGGAGTGAGCAGTGCGTAGCGGAGCTGGTGAGTGGCGACCAGGGTGCTGAGTTGCCCTTTCGTGGGGAAGGGGGTCTTGCCGGTGAACCCGCCCATGACGAGCATCGGCTGGGACTGCGCGCGCAGCAGACGTTCCGCGGGGTAGGCGGCCTGGGTGGCCAGCAGGTACTTCTCGCCGTGGCGGTGCCTGGTGAGGTAGTCGAGCAGGGCGGTGTCGCGGGTGCTGGGGTCGTCGAGCCCTACCCGGCGGAGCGCGGATCGGTGGTGGACGGCGTTGCGGTAGGCCTTGCCGACCGGTCCGGCCGTCGGCGAGGTGGAGGCGCCGGCGTAGAGCGGGTCGAGGCCGGCGGCGGCCCAGCCCGCCGGTACGAGCAGCATGGCCGCGATCCCGGCGGCCAACGCGCCCTGGACCGTCCCCCGCGACGCGCCGGACCCGCTGATCCACAGGCCCAGCGCGCCGCATATCGCGAGGATCACGGCGAGTACCAGCAGCCAGGAGGCGAACCAGGTCGGCCGGTCGAGCAACAGGGCCCAGACCACCGTCAGCAGGACGGCCGACGGCAGCAGCACACGCCGCTGACCACCTGCCTCGTACGCGGACCGGAAGAGGGCGAGCCCGCCGCCGGCGAGCGCGGCGATCGCCGGTGCGAGCACGGCCGTGTAGTAGGGGTGATTGCCGTTGGAGACGCTGAACACCACGGCATGGATGGCCAGCCAACCGCCCCAGAGGAGGAAACCGGCACGCAGCAGGTCGGTGCGCGGTGCGCGGGCGCACCACACCAGGCCCAGTACGGCGGCGAGCACCGCGAGCGGCAGGAACCAGGCGATCTGCGGGCCGACGGTGTGGTTGACCAGCATTCCCCAGCCGGTGTTCCCGGAGGTCCGGCTGGCGGCGGTCCCCGAAACGGCACCGAAGGCGGTGTCATCGTCGCCGAAGCGGCTCAGGCCGTTGTAGCCGAAGACCAGGCTGAAGGGGTTGTTGTTGGACGTGCCGTCGACATACGGGCGGTCCCCCGCGGGCGTCGCCCAGGCGATCAGCACCCAGCAGCAGGAGACCGCCAGCGCGACCGCACCGCCCAGCAGGACGCGCAGAGCCCGCTTCAACGGCGCGCCGGGCGCGGCGAGTTGATAGACGAGGGCGAAGACCGGCAGCACCAGCCATGCTTGCAGCATCTTCGTCTGGAAGGCGAGCCCGACCCAGACGCCACAGGTGAGCAGCGGCAGCAGCCGCTCGGTGCGCAGCGCTTTCTGCAGGGCTCCGGCGGCCGCCACCAGGAGCAGGGTGAGCGCGGTGTCCGGGATGGTGGCACGGTTGAGCACCACGGTGACCGGGGTGAGGGTGAGGGTGAGCGCGGCGATCAGCGCGGCGAACGGCCCGGCCCAGGCCCGCACGATCCGGTGCAGCAGCCATACGGTGAGCACGCCCTCGACGACCTGCGGCAGTGCGGCCGCCCAGGTGTGCGGGCCGAAGATCGAGACGGAGACGGCGTCGGGCCAGAAGGCGCCGGGCAGCTTGTCGAGGGTGATCGAACCGCTGGTGTCGAGACCGCCGAAGAAGAAGGCCCGCCAACTCGTGGCCATCGACCGTATCGCCGCGCTGTAGTAGGGGTGGATCGCGGCGTGCCCGATGCCCCAGCCGTACAGCACCGCGGCGAGGACCAGCACCGCGACCAGCGCCGGGCGCTCCCAGCGCGCCGGAGCTTCCGGCCGGCCTTCGCGGCGGTTCGACGCCCGGCGGCGGCCGTGGCTGCCGGTGGTCTGGGCGGTGGGGATGGTGGCCATGGCGAAGGTCCTCGGATCAAAGGTCAGGCGGAGCGGCGGGCTACCGGCGGTAGATCCTCTCTGCAACGGGCGTTGAGCGCTCGAACGTTCGATAAGCGCACACCTTAACCGCATGACGGAAGCAGGACGAATCCACTCGTGCCGCTCCGATAGCATGATCGAACCTACGAAGAGCACCCCCATCGGCCGCCCTGCACCGGAAAGCCATTTCATCCGGCACGAAGAGCGGCATATTCAACTAAACATCAACAAATCGGCCAGAGAATTGATACGTAGACCAACACGGGTATTTTCCCAACCGCGGGCGATGCTGTGGATCACGGCGGGTGTGGTGATCCTCGGATTCCTCATCACGCTGGAGATCGCCGCGCGTCGCTACGGCCTGCCCGGGCCGATCACCAACCAGATGAAAGAGGTGATATTCCCGCCCAAGTCAGGCTTCCTGCTGTACGCCAGCATGGCCCTGATGATGGTGGTGCTCACCTGGCGAGAACGCCTCATCGCGGCCGGCACCGCGATCGGCATCGACATCGTCATCTTCCTGGTGCGGTGGGTGCTCGACATCAAGGTGACCGGCGGCCACCCCTTCGGCAACGGCGCGTTGTGGGTGATTCTGGGCTGCGCGGTCATCGCTGTCACGCGCCGCACGGGCCGGGAACGCGCCCTGCTGCTGAAGGGCGTGGGCCTCGGCCTGCTGCTGGTGGCCGGCCGTAAGACCGGCGACACCTGGCTGCTCATCACGTCGAAGACACGCCCGGCGGTGCTCGACCAGTACGTGGCGACCGCCGATCACGCGCTGGGCAACCCGTCATGGCTGGCAGGCCGGATCGTCGAGGCCACCGGCCCGGTTGGTGCCCATGTTCTCGACTTCGTCTACGTCCAGCTCGCGGTGGCCGCGGTCGTCGTCGCGCTGTACCAGCTGCGCAACGTGGCGGTCGAGCGCCGCTTCCCGCGCCATCATCTGGTGCGCACGTTTCTGGCGATCGGCCTCGTCGGGCCGGGCATCTACATGATCTTCCCGGTGGTCGGGCCGATCTTCGCCTACGGCACCGGCGCCTTCGGTACCGGCGGCGGGCACTGGCCGGTGGCGGACCTGTGGCCGCACACGCCGCCGCCGATCCACCCCCCGCACCAGATGCTCTTCGACGAGGTCACCCCACGCAACTGCATGCCCAGCCTGCACACGGCGTGGGCCACCACGATCTTCATTCACTCCCGCAAGGGCCCACGGGCTCTGCGATTCGCAGGTGTGTTCTGGCTGGTGGCCACGCTCGGCGCAACGCTGGGATTCGGCTACCACTACGGCGCGGATCTCGTGGCCGGCGTGGTGTTCACGCTCACGATCGAGGCTGCTCTGCGCTCGCTCGCACGCGGCTGGGACCGGTCAGGAGCCCGGCTGGTCGCCTACGGCGCAACGGTCTTCGCCGCGCTCCTGGTGTCGTACCGCTATCTGCCGATGCAGATGGCCCAGCATCCGTGGGTGTTCGGACCACTGCTCATTCTGGCGATGGTCTCCGTGGTCTACGGCTACGTACGGACCACCAGGCAGTGGGAACCGAAGGCCGCACCAGCTCGGCAACCGGAACCGCAACCCGAACCCGTTCGAGCGGTCGGCTGACCGTGCGTCAGCTGCGGACCGGCTCGCTCCGGGGGGCTCGGTCGCGCAGGACGAGCAGCGTCCAGCCGCGGTCCGCTGGATCGAGTGGTCTGGTCGCGGCGGTGAACAGTTCCGCGGCCCGGCGGTAGGAGAGCCGTCCTCGGCCGGTCACCGGGCAGCGGTCGGCTGCCGGTGTGGTGGCGGGGGCCCGTCGGTCGGTGACGAACACCGGCCCCGCGGTGCGCCCGGCCAGCAGCATGGGCAGCAGGCGTGCCGTACCCGGTCCCCAGCTCAGGGGTGCCACCGCGCGCTCCCTGGTACGTCGACCGGGAAGGTCGAGCTGGTCGATGTCGAGGGCGAGCACCTGTTCGACAGGGGCTCTCGACTCGTGGAGCAGATGCCAGAGAGCCAACTCCCTCAGCGGAGCCCGCAAGGCGAGGGCGGCGCGAGCCCGATCGGGGGCCGCGGCCGTCGCCCCCGCAGTCGTGGAAGCACCGGAGGAGACCGGCACCGGTCCGGGGCGCGGCGTCGGCGGTGCCAGTCCGGTGGCCGGGTCCACGGTGATCCAGCCTTGTGCCAGCCACCATGCCGTGGCGGCTCGAAGGCAGGCCAGTTCGCGGGTCAGTGTGCGTGGTCGCGCGGTGGCGGCGCGATCGGCCAGTCCCCGCCGCAGCCGCTTCGGGGCGCTCGGGTCGTCGAGCAGGGCGAGAGGAACGAGGGGCGGGCGGGCACCCCTGCGCTCACGACCGGTCGGGGTCCGGCGGTCGACCAGCGGCCAGGCCCACCCCTGAAGCGAGATGCGGTAGACGCGCCGGGAGGCGCTGCCGAGACCGGCCGCGGCGAGATAGCAGTCGACGGCCGCGCTGTACTCCACCGGCGCCTGGCTCATGCCGGCCATCCGCAGTAAATGAAACCCACCAGGCCTCCCCCTGTTATTCCGTAACGGAGCCTATCACCAGGCGTGTTGCAGTAAATGCGTGCCATTTACTGCGTCAATCGACCGGGAAGTAAATGTGCTCGTAAAAGACTCAGGTTTCTTTCCCGGAAGCGCTTGCAGGAAATAGGTTTCCGGCGGAACAGTGCGGACTCATGACTCACCGTCTGCGCGCGCTGCGCCACCCCCGATTCCGCCGCTTCCTCATCGGCCAGAGCACGTCGCTGCTCGGCTCGGGGATGAACACCATCGGCACGACCTTCGCCGTGCTGCAGCTGCCCGGCGGAGGGGTCGACGCCGTGGGTGTGGTGATGGCGGCGCGGATCCTGGCGGTGCTGGCGGTGCTGCTGCTCGGCGGAGTTCTCACCGATCGGCTCGGGGCCCGTGCGGTCATGGTGACGGCGGATGTGTTCCGGTTCGCCTCCCAGGGCGTGCTGGCCGTGCTGCTCCTCACCCATGGCGCGCGGATCTGGGAAGTGGCCGCCCTCGCGGTGGTCCTCGGTATCGGTGAGGGAGGGTTCAGCCCGGGCCTGACGGCTCTGGTGCCGGGCCTCGTGCCCGCGGATGAGCTTGCGGACGCCAACTCGCTGCTGCAGATCGCCCAGGCCGCGGCCTCGGTCGCGGGGCCAGGTCTGGCCGGTCTGCTCATCGCGGTTGCCGATGCGGGCACGGTGGTCGCGGCCGACGCGGTCAGCTACGGCGTGAGCGTCCTGGCCCTGGCCGGGCTGCCCCTGTCGCAGTCGGCCGCGCCCCGCCGAGGGTTGCTCACCGAGCTGGGACGCGGCTGGAAGGAGTTCACCTCCCGCACCTGGCTGTGGGTCACGACCCTCCACATCAGCCTGTTCAACTTCGTCCTCTGGGCGCCGTTCCTGGTGCTGGGGCCGACGCTCGCCCAGCAGCGGCTCGGCGGCGCGCGGGCCTGGGGGCTGGTGCTGGCCCTGTACGGCATCGGCTCCATCATCGGCGGCCTGGCGCTGCTCGGCAGGAACCCCAGCCGGGCACTCGCCTGGTCCATCGCCGCATCCGCGGGCTGGGCCATACCGGCGGCCGCGCTGGCCGCGCGGTTGCCGCTGCCCTGGGTGGCAGCTGCCGCACTCCTCGCGGGAGGCGGGGCAGCGGTGTGCGGCACCCTCTCGACGACCGTCATCCAGCGCGAGGTCCCCGCCGAGGTCCGCGGACGCATCAGCGCGTTCGACGGCCTGGGCGCCTTCGCCCTGGGGCCCCTCGGACTGGCGCTGGCCGGACCGGCGTCGGGCGCCGTAGGCGCAGAACGGCTTCTGGGGCTCGGAGTGCTGTGGCAGCTGACCGCGGTCGGGGTGGTTCTGGCGTTGCCGTCCGTACGCCGGCACGGCGCAGGCTGACAGGTGAGCCGAGTGCGGCGTCGCAGCGTCGGCAGGGTCGGCTCAGAGGCTGCCCGGGCGGACCAGGCCGGTCCGTTTGACGCCGGTCAGGATGGGGGTGACCTCGATGGTGGAGATGTGTGAGAGGGCGCCGACGGTGTCGCTCAGAAAGTGGTAGAGCGCGTCGAGGTCGGCTGCGGCGACGGCCACGAGGAGGTTGGCCGGTCCGGTGGTGGCGGAGGCGAAGCGGACCTGCGGGTGGCGGCTGAGCCGCTGCCCCGTCTCCTCCAGGCCGCCGGGCGCGACGGTGATCCACAGGAGCGCCTCGGTACGGATGCCCAGCCGGGCGAGGTCGACTTCGGTGGCGAGCCGGAGAACCTGGCCGCCCACCAGAGCCTCCAGTCGGCGGTGGGCGGTGAGGGGCGTGGTGTCGGCGCGGCGGGCCAGGTCGGTGTAGGAGGCTCGTCCGTCCTCGGTCAGCGCGGCGATCAGCTGGTGGTCGACCGGCAGGAGGGCGGAGCGGGCGGGTGCGGCGGATGTGTCCGGCCGCAGGCCGGTCAGCTCGGCTTCCGACAGAAGGCCGCCGCTCCAGTCGAAGGCGGCGGGGAAGACCCGCAGAAGGACATGAGAGGTCCACGACTGCACCGCGGGTGTGGCGGGAAGATCGCGCAGCAGCAGCGTGTTGCGTGCGTCCGGCCCGTCCAGGAAGAGGATGGTGCAGATTTCGTCGCCGCCGCCCAGGACGTCCACCCAGATGGTGTCAGGGCGGCGGGCCAGGGTGGCGGCGATGGCGCTGATCCGGTTGGGCCGGCACCGGATGCGCAGGGCCAGCGGAATGAGATCGGGGAACCACACGGGGTTGCGTACGGCTGTGGCACGCAGCGTCCCGTCGTGGAACAGCGGTGCCGTACGACGCACCACGGTGCGCTCCGAGATGCCCAGGACGCGGCCGGCCGTGCGCCATGAGGCGCGCGGGGAGGCCAGCATCGCGGCGGCGATCCGGCTGTCCGTTCCGTTCAGGACATGGCTTGCTTTCTCCATGCAACTGGATCGTATGTCCGTGTCGCCGGTCGGTGAGCCGCGCTTCGCGCCGCCGCAGTTCTTCACCCCGGTGCCGCCCCTCGGACACACCTTCGTAACCGCCGCCCTGCGTCTAGGTTGGGGGTGACCTCACACCAACTCGGGGAGCAGTCATGCCACTTGAGCGCCCGTGCATCAACAGTAACGTGCCGCACTCCGCCCGTATCTGGAACTACTGGCTGGGCGGCAAGGACTACTACGAGATCGATCGGCAGGTCGGTGACCAGATCGCCGAGGCCAATCCGGCGATTCTCGACATCGCCCGGGCACAGCGGGCCTTTCTCGTCCGCGCGGTCACCTGCCTCGTCCGCGAGGCCGGCGTCCGCCAGTTCCTGGACGTCGGCACCGGCCTGCCCACCGCCGACAACACCCACGAGGTCGCCCAGCGCCTGGCTCCCGAGTCACGGATCGTGTACGTCGACCACGATCCGGTCGTGCTGGTCCATGCCGAGGCTCTGCTCACCAGCTCGCCCGAGGGCGCGACGGACTACGTCGACGCCGACCTGCGCGAGCCTGAGGCGATCCTGGAGCAGGCCGCCAGGACACTGGACTTCACCCGGCCGATCGGGCTGATCCTGTTGGGGATCACCGCACACGTCACGGATGACTCCGCCTACGACATCGTCGGCCGCTTGGTGGCGGCGCTGCCCTCCGGCAGCCACCTCGTACTCTGCGACGACACCGAGGTGTTCGACCCCGAGAAGATGCGCGAGATGATCGAGCAGTGGAACGAGGCGAGCGACAATCCCCGCGTGAACCGCGGCCCGGAACAGCTCGCCCGGTTCTTCGACGGCTTGGACCTGCTGGAGCCCGGTCTTGTACCCGTCTCCCGCTGGCGTCCCGCGCGGACCGGTGCCGAGGCGCCCGCCGACGTGGACGACTTCGGCGGCGTCGCGATCAAGCCGTAGCACACATGTGGCCGAGTACGTCGCGGACGTGGCGGGGCCCGGGAGTCGTATCCAGCTCCCGGGCCCCTGGGGATGCCACCCAATTGCGCACGCCGGCGGCGTTTAAGAGGACGGATCAGTCATCATGCCGTCGTGTTCTTCCTTTGAACTACCGCACCAGGCGAGAGGTGCAGGCGAGATTCGAACTCGCATCCGACGGCGTTCGTCCGGCCTCGGTCGATCCGGCGATCGGCGGCGATGCTGAGACTGGAGCGAGAGTCTGAGATTGATCGCGGCTGCCTCTGCCATGTTGGGCTACCCCGGCCCGTTGCGGATGGTGCTGTGCCGGGGGAAGGACTCGAACCTTCACTGTCACCGTGACTTCAGGCTGAACTTCAGTGTCAGCTTGCGCTCATCGCGCGCACCGGTCCTCAATCCGGTCCGCGCCTGTCGCGCACCCCCGCGCTCGCACGCGGGGGCGATCATGGATGCTACCCGTGGCCGGCGTCAGCCGAGCAGGTAGCCGAAGACCGCGTCGCCGATCCGCTGGTCGGTGACCTCGGCGCCGTTGGCCTCCTCGCGGGCGAACTTCACCGCCTGCTGGAGCTTCTCGACCCGCTCCACCAGCTCGTTCACCCGCCGCGCCGGGAGCGCTCCGGAGAACTTCACGGTCGTCCAGTACCCGATGGGCACGTCCTCGTAGTACACCTCGACCTGCGCCGGGTGCTTGTCGGTCGCCTCCGCCTTGACGTGGTTGCGCGGGACCTTCTTGGTGCGGATCGTGCGCACCGGGTCCGTCTTCCACCAGTCCGTGGAGGGGTCGGGCGACCAGGACTCGGCGGCGTCGAGAGTCGGGAGCTTCCTGACGAACGTGTGCAGGTCGGTGAGCTGCTTCTCCAGGAAGAGGAGGTAACTGACCGGGACATCGGTGACGATCGTCCGGCCGTCGACCGTGACGTCCGCGCGGGCCGCGCAGTTCGCCCAGTCCTTGGTCGCGGTCACGTCGAAGAGCCGGGTGAGCGACGCGGACATCTCCCGCAGCACGTCCTCGGCCTGCACCTGCACCCGCGTGGACTCGGGCGGCAGCTGCTCGCCCTCCTCGTCCTTCGGCTGGTACGTACGCGAGATACCGGCCAGCAGTGCCGGCTTCTGCACCTTGTGGTGCGCCGCGGTGATGTCCTGGAGCGACTTGCTCTTGACACCCTTCTCGACAGCGATGATCTGGTTCAGTTTCGCCACTTCGGGTCCCCCTTCGAACAGGCAGGAACCTATCGCACCGGCTCGAACACCCGCACTCCCTTTATCGCCCTGTCCTAGTCTGTCGTGCGTACACATCCGGCCCGCGTCGATTAGGAGTGCTGTGCGCGCCATTGTCATGAGGGAGTTCGGCGGCCCCGAGGTCCTGCGGCTGGAAGACGTTCCCGAGCCCGAACTCGCGCGCGGGCAACAGCTGTTGGACGTGCGGCTCGCGGGCGTCAACTACGCGGACGTCCATGTGCGGGGAAACACCTACCTCGCGCCGGTCGAGCTGCCGTACATACCCGGCAACGAGGTCGTCGGCACCACGGCGGACGGCAGGCGCGTGGTGGCGCTCACCCAGGGCGGCGGGTACGCGGAGAAGGCGGCCGTTCACCGCAGGCTGCAGTGGGAGATCCCCGACGAGGTCAGCGACGAACAGGCCGTCCCGCTGGCCCTGCAGGGAAACAGCGCGTACCACCTCCTCTTCACGGTCGCCCTCGTCACCAAGGGCCAGACCGTCGTCATCCCTGCCGCGGCCGGCGGCCTCGGTTCGCTGGCCGTCCAGCTGGCGCACCGGGCAGGTGCCCGGGTCATCGCTCTCGCCGGCACGGCCGAGAAGCGCCGGCTGGCCCTGGAGCTGGGGGCGGCGGCCGCCGTCGACTCCTCCGACGAGGACGGCCTGACGGAGCGGATCCTCGATGCGGCGGGAGGACCTGTACACGCCGCGTTGGAGATGACCGGCGGCACAACCCTGCGGCGGACCCTCGACGCCATCGGCCCGCGCGGCAGGCTGGTCGTGTACGGCTACGCCGGCGGGCAGCTCGCCGACGTCCCCGTGCACACGCTGCTCCAGAAGTCCGTCACTGTCGCCGGTTTCTGGCTGCCGCACCTGTACTCCGACCGGACGCTCCCGCTGACGGCGTCCATGCGGCACCTCTTCGACGCCGTCGCCGACGGCACGCTCAGGATCGTGACCGGCGGGATCCACCCGCTTGCCGACGCGGCGAAGGTCCATGAGGTGCTCAAGAGCCGTACCGGCACGGGCAAGTTCAGCCTGGATCCCGCCATGTGATCGTCCTGTCCCTCCACGAGGCTTCACCTCTGACGTGCGTGGAGGGACGCCCGTCACACCTTTCCGGCGCTGCTCGGCACCGGTACGACGGAGGCGCCGGTCGAGGTGGCCGGTGCGGGCAGGGTCAGGGAGAGGGGCATCCCGGCGCTCGCCAGATACCGGTAAAGATCCACATCACGCCCTGGACGCCGAGGGGGCCGAGGAAGACGGCGACCACGGTCGGCCCGACGAACGTGCTGGCGCCCGCGCCGAGATCGAGCGCCGACATCGCCTGGCCCTTGTGCTCCGGTGCCAGCGAGGGCATCAGCGCGGACAGCGGCACATAGCCGGCGAGCGTCGCGCCGAAGAGGCTCACCAGCACCATGGCCAGGGCGAAGTCGTCGCCGGCGGCCACTGTGCCGTAGTGGAGCAGCAGCGTGGTGACCGCGCAGTCCACCCCGCCGAACCACGTCCGCAGCATGCAACTCCCTTGGCCACACACCCCGTTCGGCAAGGTCGCCGAGGCGGACGAGGCGTCCGGAACCGAGGAGGAGCTGATCGAGGCGCTGCGGGGCGTACGGGTCTGCGTCACCCAGATGGCGCCGCTCACCGCACGGGTGCTGGCCGCCTGTCCCGATCTGGAGCTGTTCTGCGTCAGCCGGGGCGGGCCCGTCAACACCAACCTGGAGGCCGCGACCCGGCACGGCGTCGCCGTCTGCTACGCCCCGGGCCGCAACGCCGTGGCCACGGCCGAGCACCCCCTCGCCCTCATCCTCGCCGCCGCCTGCGGGATCGGCGACGTCCACACCGACCTCAGACAGGGCACCTGGCGCGGCGACTACTACGACTACGTCCGTTGCGGTGTCGAGATCGACGGCTCGGTCGTGGGCCTGATCGGCTTCGGAGCCATCGGATCACGCGTCGCCCGCGTGCTGGGCGCCATGGGGGCGACGGTCCTCGTCCGTGACCCCTATGTGCGTCCGGAGGCGGTGCAGGGGTCGCACAACTGGTGTCCCTGGACGAGTTGTTGAGCCGCTCAAGGATCGTCTCGCTGCACGCGCGGGTGACGGACGAGACCCGCGGAATGATCGGACAGGCCCAGATCGAGGCCATGCCGCGAGGTTCCGTCCTCGTCAACTGCGCCCGCAGCGCCCTGGTCGACTACGGGGCGGTGTGCGACGCGCTCGACTCGGGCCGGCTGGCAGCCGCCGGATTCGACGTCTTTCCCCTCGAACCGGTACCGGCCGGCTCGCGCCTGCTGTCCACCCCGGGTGTCGTCCTCACCCCGCACATCGCCGGGGCGAGCCGCGAGGTCGCCCACAGGGCCGCCCGGATCGTCGCCGCCGAGGTCGGCCGCTTCCTCCGCGGCGAGCCGCTGGCCCACTGCGCCAACCCCGAGGCCAGGAAGAGCCGACCTTTCGCACGGCCTGCCATAAGCCACCTCGGGCGACTGCGACCGGCGGAAGCGGGGCGGCCGGGCAGCCGCTCCTCAGCGGTGCCCGGCCGCCCCGTTCACCGATACCGGTGCGGTCGGCTCAGTGTCCTGCGGATCCTTCGGGGCGCGCGTGGCGCGGCAGGAGGAACGCGAGCAGGAAGGTCAGGGCGAGCATGCCGTCGACGATCCACAGCACCGTGCGCATGACGGAGCCGAAGCCGCTCCGGAAGGCCGATGACGCCGTGGCCTGCAGCGCGGCGGGTATCCGTGCGCCGGCCTGAGGCGAGGTGACGGCGGACCGGGTGTCCTTCTCCAGGCGGGCGCAGGACGCCGGGGTCGCGGCGGGGTCCTTGGCGACGGCGCGGTCCGAGGCGCACCTACGCAGGTCCGCCACGATGCGTTCCCGGGCGTCGGGCGCGACGTGCGCGGTGGTCAACTGCCCCCGCAGACCGTCCGCGTGGTGGTCGACGGCGGTGGCGATCCCGCCGCCCAGCAGACCGAAGAACACGGTGCCGAGCAGTGCCACGCCGAACGCGCCGCCGAGCTGCTGAACGGCGGTCATCGTGCCGGACGCCGAGCCCGTCTCGTGCTGCTCGACGCTGGCGAGCACGATGTCGAAGAACGGTGCCATCAGCAGGCCCATTCCGATGCCGGTGACGAGCAGGGACGGCACGAGCTGCCAGGGGCCGACACCGCTCCCCACCAGGTCCAGGGTCAGCCACACACCGAACACGCCGACCGCCATGACGAGCGCGCCCGCCTGCAGGACGGCACGCCCGAACCGGGCGACACCCTGAGCGATGCCGAAGCCGACGATCATGCCGCCCGACCAGGGCACCATCACCAGGCCCGCCCTGAGCGGCGAATAGCCGAGGCCGATCTGGGTGTAGAGGTTGAAGACCAGCATGAAGCCCTGCATGGTCGAGAAGAAGACCAGCCCGAGGGTCATGCCGCCGCTGAATCCCCGCTTGCGGAAGAGGCTCGGGACGACCAGCGGGTCCCGGCCGGCCTTGCTGCGGCGCGACTCGTACGTGCCGAAGGCGACGAAGACGATCACCGAGGCGGCCATCATCAGGAACGTCCACACGGGCCAGTCGTACTCACGGCCCTGGACCAGCGGGAAGATGATGAGCAGCGCGGCCAGCGAGACCATGAGCATGCCGGGGATGTCCAGGCGCGGCCTGGTGCCGGACCTGCCCCTCGGCAGATAGCGCAGGGCACCGAGGAACGCCGCGGTACCCAGCGGCAGATTGATCAGGAAGATCATCCGCCAGCCGGTGCCGAAGTAGTCGGCGTCCACGAGCCAGCCCGCGAGGATCGGCCCGCACACCGCGGACAGGCCCATCACCGGGCCGAACATGCCGAAGGCCTTCTGCGACTCCTTCGGCGGGAACATCTCCTTGATCATGCCGAGGCCCTGCGGCAGCATCACCGCGCCGAACAGCCCCTGTACGACGCGTGCGGCGATCAGTATCCCGGGCGAGACGGACAGTGCGCACAGCAGCGAACCCAGGGTGAAGCCGGCGGCCCCCACCAGGAACATGCGGCGGCGCCCGTGAATGTCCCCGAGCCGTCCTCCGGTGACGAGCCCGACGGCCATCGAGAGGGTGTACGCGGCGGCGAGCCACTGCAGGGTGGAGGCACCGCCGCCGAGGTCGGCCCGCATGGAGGGGCCGGCGATGTTGGTGACGACGGCGTCGAGGAGATCCATCACCTCGGCCGCCAGGATCACGAAGAGCGCAGCCCAGCGCCACCGGTAGGGCGCTGGCGAATCGGTGGACGCCTCGGCGGGCGCGACACCGGTGGTGGACATCGGAACTCCCTGGGACGGATGGATGCTGGCGAAACAGCTGGCGAATCAGCTGGAGAACACTGTTCACTGTACCGAACAGTGCTCACCAACAGAACGCTGTTCATTAAGATATAGCGCAAAGCTCCGCCCGGGACAAGATATATCGCGTCTATCGTGTGTGCGACCTGTTGAGGCGGGAGGCGCGAACAGCGCTCGCTGAAGAGAACACCGTTCTCCGGACGCCTAGACTGTGGTCATGACCGACGCGGCCGCCGGCACCCCCGCACCTCCTCCGCCGTCCCCCTGGGAACGCGGGCGCCCCGCTCGTGTCCACGTCACCCCCGCGCGTACACCCCTGTCGCGCCAACGGGTCGTCGAGGCCGCCTTCACCGTGCTGGACCGCCAGGGGCTCGACGGACTGTCGATGCGCCAGGTCGCGGCGGAACTGGGAGTCACGGTCTCCGCCCTCTACGCCCATGTCAGCTCCAAGGACGACCTGCTGGAGCTGATGTACACCCGGCTCTTCGACGGCTTCGCGATGCCCCGACCCGACCCGGAGCGGTGGCAGGAGCAGGTGCGGGACTACGCCCGCTCCGGACGGCAACGCCTGCTGTCCCACCGGGACATGGCCAGGATCTCGATGGCCCACGTCCCCTTCACCGCCGAACTGCTGCCCCACATCGAGGCGTTGCTCGCCGTCTTCCGGACCGCCGGGCTGCCCGACCGTATCGCGGCGGAGGCGGGCGACCTCATCTCCACCTACATCGACGGGTTCGTCCTGGAGGAGGGTATGTGGCAGGACCGGGCCGCCGATCACGGCGGCAACGGTTCCTCCCTGGCCCGCCCCGACTGGCGCGAGATGGCCGACGAGATGCAGAACTACTTCGCGTCCCTGCCCGCGAAGGACTTTCCCCATCTGCGTGCCCTGGCCGGGCTGATGGTCTCGGACTCCTCCGACGAGCGCTTCGAAGTCGGCCTGGAGATCATCCTGCGGGGCCTGGCGAGCTATCTGCCGGACTCGGCGCCCCGCACGAGTCCCGACGCCGAGCGGGCGCCGGACACCACCTGATCTTGAGGCCGGCGCTGTTCGGAGCGGAGGGCCGCCGCGCGGAGGAGGGCGTCGCGGCACGCCACGACGGCGGGGTGCCGGCTGCGGCCGCGGCGTACGACGGTGGAGATACGGCGTGTGCGCTGTCCGCGGGGGAGCGGCCGCAGCGTGACGGTCGTGGGCTGCCCCTGCCAGAGGAGGTCGGGCAGGAAGGCAACGGCGTGCTTCTCCTCGACGAGGCGGAGGTGGAGCAGAAGATCGGTGGTCTCGAACCGTACGTCGGGTTCGAAACCGGCGTTGCGGCACAGGGTCGTGGCCCAGTGCCGTGCCGTCGTGCCCTCGGGCTCCATGACCCAGGGGTGGTCGGCCAGCGCGCGCAGCGCCGCCGACGGGCGCTCGGCGCTCGGTCCGTCGGCCGTGGCGGGCGTGGCGAGGCGGAGGGTGTCGTCGAGCAGGTCTTCCTGCTCCAGGTCGGCGGGCTGTGGAGTGCGGTTGCCCGGGTACTCCTCGGCGAGGACCAGGTCGAAGTCACGGGCCTGCAGGGCGGGAAGGGCCTTTTCCGGCTCCAGCTGGGTGACGTGGACGCGCAGGCGCGGGTGCGCGTCGCGCAGCAGTCCGAGCGCGGTCGGGACCAGGGCCAGGGCAGCCGTCTGGAACGAGGCGATACGCAGGGTGCCGGTCAGGTCGGTG
Source organism: Streptomyces sp. NPDC052101 (assembly GCF_040680235.1). Taxonomy (NCBI): domain Bacteria; kingdom Bacillati; phylum Actinomycetota; class Actinomycetes; order Kitasatosporales; family Streptomycetaceae; genus Streptomyces; species Streptomyces sp. NPDC052101. The sequence goes on along the minus strand of NZ_JBFAWH010000020.1, from coordinate 36,286 downwards.
AGGGAGGCGGCGATGTCCGCCTCCGCGCGCTCCAGCCGTTCGAGGACCGCTTCGGTGTGGGCGACGAGGATCTCGGCCTGCTCGGTCAGCCGCACCCGCCGCCCGACCGGTTCCAGCAGCGGGACGCCGACTTCGGCTTCGAGCTGCGAGAGCTGCTGGGAGACGGAGGAGGGGGCGTAGGACAGGGCGGCGGCGACGGCAGCGAGTGTGCCGCGGTGCTTGAGTTCGCGCAGCAGACGCAGTCGGTGCATGTCGAACATTGGTGGCCCCCTCGTTTCCCACTCCGCGAAGCCCTTCGCCGAATGATCGGTCTATTTGATGTGTATCGCTCGGAAACATTCGCTGGACCGATCGTAGGCGCTGCCGGAACCTGTAGGCGTGCCCAAGAACGCTTCCTCCCTCCCCGCACCGCCGTGGCTTGCGCGGCCCGGCGCCCGGCTGTGGCGCTGCGCCTCCGCACCCGTCGAGGTGCGGCGCTTCCACTCCTCGCTCGCCGACTACGCCCCCACCCCGCTGACCGAACTGCCGTCGTCGGCTCGTGAATGGGACGTCGGCCGGGTCTTCGTCAAGGACGAGTCATGGCGACTGGGGCTGCCCGCGTTCAAGGCGCTGGGCGCATCCTGGGCGATCCACCGAATCCTCGCCGAGCGCGCCGCGGACGCCGCAGACGCTGCGCACGGCGCGCACGGCGCGGAACGGGGCCCGGTCACGCTGGTGACCGCCACCGACGGCAACCACGGCCGTGCGGTGGCCCGCATGGCGCACCGCCTGGGGCAGCGCGCCCACGTCTTCGTCCCACGGGGAGTGCATCCACAGGCCGTGGCGGCCATCGCCGCCGAACAGGCGCAGGTCACCGAGGTCTCAGGGACGTACGACACGGCCGTGCGCCTGGCGGCCGAGCGGGCGGGCGCGCCGGACGCGATCCTGGTCCAGGACACCGCCTGGCCGGGCTACGAGCAGATCCCGGGGTGGATCGTCGAGGGGTACTCCACCCTCTGCGCCGAGATCGACGAGCAACTCGCGGCCGCAGGAGTCGTCGAAGGCCCCGATCTCGTCTCCGTACCGGTGGGTGTGGGGTCGCTGGCCCAGGCCGTGGTCACCCACTACCGCAGCCGCCCCGCGGGGCGCGCCCCGGCGCTGCTGTCGGTGGAGCCGGAGGCAGCGCCCTGCGTCCTGGAGAGCCTCACCCTCGACGAACCCGTCAGCGTCACGACCAGGGACACCATCATGGCCGGGCTGAACTGCGGCACACCGTCCGGCATCGCCTGGCCCCTGCTGCGCGGCGGGCTGGACGCCGCGGTCGCCGTCACCGACGCCGACAGTGCCCGCGCGGCGGCTGATCTCGCTGCTCTCGGTGTCTCCTCGGGGCCCTGCGGAGCCGCGGCGCTCGCCGGTGTGCGCGCGACGCTCACCGGCACAGGCGCCCGGGAACGCCGTACGGCACTCGGGCTCGGATCGGCGTCGGTGGTCGTGCTGCTCAGCACCGAGGGCACGGCCGCCAACCCGCGCGCCATCACCAGCCGCTGAACACGCGACACCCAGAAGACCCCACCACCCATTGTTTCCGACACCTTCCAGGAGACAGGTCATGACGAGCCCCACCTCCGACACGTTCACCATCAACGGCGACCGCCTGTGGCAGTCCCTGATGGATCTCGCCGACATCGGCGCGTACGACGACGAGCGCACCGGCCTGCGCGGCGTCAACCGTCTGGCGCTGACCGACGCCGACGCGGCCGGGCGGCGGCAGGTGATCGCGTGGATGGAACAGGCCGGCCTGGCTGTCCGCGTCGACCGGATGGGCAACATCTACGGCCGCCGCGAGGGCACCGACCCCGCCGCTGCCCCGGTCCTCACGGGCTCGCACATCGACAGTGTCGCCACCGCGGGCGCCTTCGACGGCTGCCTCGGGGTCCTGGGCGGCATCGAAGTCGTCCGCACCCTCGACGAACGCGGCATCACCACCCGCCGCCCGATCGAGGTCGCCGTCTTCACCGAGGAGGAAGGCGTCCGCTTCGGCACCGACATGCTCGGCAGCGCCGTAGCCGCCGGCCGCCTCACCCTGCGCTCCGCCCGCGCCCTGACCGACCGCGACGGCCTCACCCTCGGCGCCGAACTCGCCCGCACCGGCTTCGACGGCCCCACCGACGTACGTCTCGCCCCGCCCCACGCCTACGTCGAGTGCCATATCGAACAGGGCCCCGTCCTCGCCGACCACGACGTCGAGATCGGTGTCGTCACCGGCGTGCAGGGCATCTCCTGGCAGAAGATCACCCTGCACGGCCGCGCCGCCCACGCCGGTACGACGCCCACCCGCCTGCGCGCCGACGCCGGCCTCGCGGCCGCCCAGATCGTCGTCCGCCTGCGGGCGCTGGTCGACTCCGGCGAGTACGGCGACCTGCGGGCCACTGTCGGCCACCTGGTGGTCCACCCGGGACTGACCAACATCGTCCCGGCCCGCGCCGAGTTGACCGTCGACCTGCGCAATCCCGACGACGTCCAGATGACCCGCGCCGAGGAGGCCCTGGCCGCGTTCCTGCGCGAGCTGGAAGGCGGCGGGCCGGGTCTGTCGGTGACCACCCGGCAGATGGCCAGGACCGCCCACGTCCCCTTCGACGAGGGCGTGCAGAAGGTCGTAGCGCAGGCCGCCGACGATCACGGCCTGGCGCACATCTCCCTGCTCTCCGGCGCGGGCCACGATGCCCAGGAGATCGCGGCGCTCTGCCCCACGGCCATGATCTTCGTACGCGGCGAGTACGGCGGCATCAGCCACAACCCCCGCGAGTACTCCACCCCTCAGGCATGCGCCCACGGCGTGGACGTCCTGGCCACCACCCTGGTGCGCCTCGCCGACCAGGACTGACGGCCCTGAGAGACCGGCATCAGGGAGCGCTGTTCCGCGGGCTGCTGCCGGCGGACCGTTCGCTCGCTCCGGCCCGCTGAAGGAGCAGGTGAGCCAGACCGCGCGCCTCGTCCGGCGTGAGTGCCGCCCAGACTCCCGGCTCGCCGCCCTGGTCCTCTCCCACGTTCAGGGCGATCCGGCTGACGGGCCGGTCCGGATGCCCGAGCCGCAGGCACCGGACCTCGATCCTGCGTCCGCACCTGGTCACCAGCGGGATCTCCTGGGCGCGGCCCACTTCGATCCCGTGGAGCCGTTCGCTCTGTGCCGTCGTCATCGGTCTCGCACTCCTCCGCCGGTCGGTTCGTCCAAGGCGGTCGCCACCCCCGGGGCCCGGTGCCCGACGAGGTACAAGTGAAAGCGCTCCGGGCGTGACGGTTTGTTCCCGGCCGCTCGGGCACCGGCGCACAGGACCGGCTCCGGTGACCCTCGTAGGCGTCCGGTTCACCATGACGCGATCGACACTTCGGGATACGAGGCATGCGTGCGTGCGGCGCGGGGCTCCTGGCGGAGGCGGCGCGCGCCGCACGCTCAGGAGGGCGCTAGCTGAGGGCGAAGTCGTCGGCGTACACGTCGGGTTGGCCGTACCAGCCGTGGACGTAGACGGTGACGGTTCCGCTGCTGCCGGTGGTGAAGCCGACCGACAGCTGGTTCCAGTTCGTGCTGTTCGACCATGTGCCGGCGGAGGCGCCGCCGCTGACCCCGATGTAGGCGTAGGGGCCCTGGACCCAACCGGTGAGCGTGTACGTGTGGTTGGGGGACAGGGTGACGGTCTGGTCGCACTCGCCGGTGGCGCCGGCGCTCGGGGTGACCTGCAGGGCATGGCCGCCGCTGTGAGCCGGGCCGGAGACCACCGCGCTGCCGCCCGTGCAGGTCCAGGGACTCGTGCTGCCGGTCTCGAAGCCGGCGTTGGTCAGCGAGCCCCCGCCGCCACCGCCTCCGCCCCCGCCGGAGGTGACGGTGAGCGTGTAGGTGGCGCTGTGGGTGCCACTGGCGGCCGTGCCGGTGACGGTGATCGGATAGGTGCCCGCGGCCACGGACGAGCCGACCGCCGCCGTCAGCGTCGCATTGCCGCCGGAGGTGAGGGAGGCGGGGCTGAAGGAGACGCTGACGCCGGAGGGCGCGCCGGACGCGGTAAGGCTGACGGATTCGGCGCTGCCGGAGGTGACGGCCGAGGAGACGGTGGCGGTGGCGGAGCCGCCCTGAGCGACCGAGGCGGAACCGGGCGCCAGGGACAGGGAGAAGTCACTGGTCGTGCCTCCGCCCCCACCGCCGGCGCTGCCCTCGTAGGGCACGAACGCGTCCGTGAACGCGAGGCTGCTCTGGCTGATCTCGCTGCACGTGGGGAGGGAGTTGGCGCTTCCGCTGCACGGCTGGTCCCGGTTGACCGACCAGAACGCCAGGCGGCCGACGCCGTTCTGCTCGGCGAAGTTCTCCACCGTCCGGGCATCGGCCGGGGTGAAGGTGGAACCGTCGTCGTTCTTGCCGATCATCGGGGTGATCCCGAGGTCGGCGTAGGTGTAGCCGGAGTCCACGGACTGCATCTGCGCGAGGGTGGCTTCGGCGGCGGACACGGCGCCCTGGCCCATCTCGGTGCCGGTGCCCGCGTAGTAGTCCATGGCCATGATGTTGACCACGTCGATCTTGATGCCGGCGTTCTTGGCGGCCTTGAGGATGTTGACGCCGTCGTTGGTCAGGCCGCTCGTCAGCACCGGCAGGGTCATGGAGAACCGCAGGCCGGGATTGGCTGCCTTGAGGTCCTTCATCGCCTGCATCTGGCGGGCCGCGGCCGCGGTGTCCGCGACGGCGGCACCCTCGACGTCGAAGTCGAGCTGGGTGACGCCGTAGTCGTTGATGAGAGCCTGGTATCCGGCGTCGATGCTGCTCTGGGTGGAGCATGTCCAGGCCAGCGGCTCGCCGCTCGCTCCGCCGGAGGAAATGATGACGGAGGCGCCTTCGGACTTCGCCTTGGCTATCTCGGGGTCGGTGTAGGAGTCGTTGCCGACGGGGAGGGTGTCGCCCCATATCTGGTTGCAGCCTTCGCCGAGTACGAAGGCTGCGGTGTAGGCCTTGAGGTGGTGTCCGGTGATGGCCGTGTCGAGCATGCCTTCCTGACTGTTCGACATGTCGACATAGGGGGCCACGGAGTAGACGCTGCTCGCCGCGGCGCTGCCGGCGGGCGCCAGAGCGACGACGGCGCCGGTGGCCGCGAGTGCGAGCGCGCAGACGGAAGCGGCAGATCTTGCCAGGTGCATGACAGTGCCCCTTTCGGGGATGCCTCTCGGGCGTGGGGTGGTGGGGTGGTGGGGGGTGGTGCCGAGCCGGGTCGGCGTTGGTACATACCAAACAGCCCGTGTGTCGCCCCGTCAAGAGGACTAGACCAACTGGATCCATCTGGATTTCCGATGCCTGCGCCGGTCGTTGCACGAGGGGGAACTCTGCCGCACCGAGGGCGAGTTGAGCGGACCGCACGTGCGCCGGTGGCGAGCCGGTAGCGGGCCGGTGGTGAGCCGGTGGTGCCGGACAGTCGGCGGATCGCGGCGTCCGTCGGAGACCGTTGGTCGGTCGCTCGTGGGCGGTATTAGGCTGGGTGGCCGGTGAAACCGGCAGGTCGACGACCGCGCCGGGCTGGAGCGTCAGGGAGTGACCGATGGCAGTGGGAACCGAGCGGGCCGTACTGGCGGGCGGTTGTTTCTGGGGTATGCAGGATCTGATCCGCAAGCAGCCGGGCGTGCTGTCCACGCGCGTCGGTTACAGCGGCGGCGACACGCCGAACGCGACGTACCGTGATCACGGCGACCACGCCGAGGCCATCGAGATCCTCTTCGACCCCACGGCCACGAGCTACCGCGACATCCTGGAGTTCTTCTTCCAGATCCACGATCCGACCACGCGGGACCGCCAGGGCAACGACATCGGCCGCAGCTACCGGTCCGCGATCTACTACGGCGACGAAGAGCAGCACCGTGTCGCCCTGGACACGATCGCGGACGTCGAGGCGAGCGGGCTGTGGCCGGGGAAGGTCGTCACGGAGGTGGAGCCCGTGGGCGACTTCTGGGAGGCGGAACCCGAGCACCAGGACTACCTGGAGCGCTACCCCAACGGCTACACCTGTCACTTCCCGCGACCGAACTGGAAGCTGCCGAGGCGCGGGTCGGCCACGACGAACTGAGCCGCGCGGATCTGAGCCGTGCGCTGCCGACCTGCCGGCCCTGGAAAGCTCTCGCCGGTGTGCTGCGCCCGCCTCTGATCCCGCGTCACTTCACCACCCGCGTTACCCGTTACGAGCACACAGCGCGTCCGCGGCCGACTCAGCCGGCGGCGCGCCGGGCGGCATGCCCGGATCGCTCTCCGCCGGACGGGGGAGAGCGATCCGACCTGCGTGGGATGTGACCGGTCCCGCAGGCGACGAGTGTGGGGACTCCGGAGGCAGGGGCACGAGTGCGGTGCTCGCGGAGAAACGGGGGATTCGGTGGACCGGTGGGACTCGTCGGAAGCGTTGGACTCGTGGAACTCATGGGACCGCTTCGACCGGCTGGGGCGGCTCGCGGCGTACGGGGCGGCGGCGGTGATGACGCCGTACATGTTGATCAAGATCTCCTGGGTGGTCGGCGCGATCGCGGGGGTGCTGCCCATCGGCGACGGCTTCGGCCTGGCCGGCTGGGTCGTGCTCAACACCGCGACCATCGGCATGGCGGGCCTCGGGATCGCCATGGCGCTCGCCCTGGTACGGCCCTGGGGCATGCGCCTGCCGGGGCCGTTGGTCGCCGGCGTCGCCTGGGTGGGCACGGGCTTCCTCGTCCCCGTGCTGCCGTACGCCGTACTCGACTCGGCTCTGGGACTGTCGGACGGCGCGCCACAGCACCGTCACGATGGCGGGTCGGTCATGCCGGGCTGGGAAGCCGTGCTGATCCAGACCAGCTTCGTGGGCATGGGACTCGGTCTCGCGATCGCCCTGCCTGCCCATCTGCGGCGGCGTTGGCCGGAGGTGTTCGCGGGCCGGGCCGGCGACGCGGGCGCGGGCCTCGCGCACCGGGTGCGGTGGGCGGTGGGCGCCGGTGCGGTGATCGGGGCGGTCTGGGTCTACTGGGCGCTCGGTGGTACGGCCGGCCTCGCGCATCCGGCGGAACGGAGCGCCGGCGAGCGGCTGTTGACCGGCGTGTGGGGGCTGTGGGCGCTCATCGCCTCGGCCGCCACCTGGACGGTCTGCCATGGCAGGCCCGCCCGGCTGCCCCGCTGGATCCCCTTGACGCTCGGTTGGCTGGGGACGGGGTCGCTGTGCGCGTGGGGCGGCTGGAAACTCCCGTTCATCCTGCACGCGGCGCTGGCCCACCCCGCCGGTACGTCCCTTCCGGAGAACCTCACCCTCGCGGTCGTGCTGCACATCGGGGCCGTCGCGGCGGGCGCGGTGATGCTCCCGGCGCTCGTGCGCACCTGCGGGTCCGGCATGTCACGCCAGGCCGTGGACGACACGGCCGGACCTGGCACGCCGGCGCAGGCTGCGGGGCCCTGAAGCCAGAGGCCCTGAAGCCAGAGGTCCTGAAGCCAAGGGCGTTGAACACCGCCGTGTTGCCGAGGCCTCAGGACGGCCCAGGCCCGTCCCCAGGCGCCGTAGGCAGCGCGAGGTGGGCCAGGTCGCCCGGCGGAGGCGAGGTCACCGGCCACAGGGGAGCGGCGGAGCCGTCGGCGAGGGCGGCCGGCGCGTCGGTGAGGTTCATGCGCTCGCGCAGCCGGCCGTAGAAGTCCATCGGGCCCAGCCGGACCGCCTTCAGCCGACGCGGCGCGGCGTACACGCCGATCCAGTCCCCGGGGCTCAGCACCCCGCGCAGCTGGCCGTCGATGCTGACGGCGGCCTGCCCCGACCGTTCGAGGATCCGTAGCGCGATGGGTTCGTCGGGAGCGGCCACGACGGAGCGGTTGAACACCATGTGCGGGGCGACCGGCGTGAAGACCAGGCCCTCCGCGCGCGGCGAGACGACCGGGCCGCCGGCGGCGAAGCTGTACGCGGTGGAGCCCGTGGGCGTGGCCACCAGCAGCGCGTCGGCCGAGTAGCAGGCCAGGAGCCGGCCGGACAGATAGACAGCGACCGACACCTGCCGGTCCCGCGCGAGTTTCTCCACGACGACGTCGTTGAGTGCGGTCACGTTCAGCGCGACACCCCAGTTGTCGCCCGTCTCGCACTCCGCACGCACCCGGGGCGGCGGCAGCATCGGCCCGCGACCGTACTGCAGCAGCGTCTCCATCTGCGCGGGCACCTCCAGCCGGCACGACGCGCGCATGGTGAGGAGCATCCGGCTCTCGACGGTGATGCGCTCGGCCCGGACCGCGTCCAGCGCCGCCCGTACGGACGAGGCCGGGACCTCGGTGAGGAAGCCGACCCGGCCGAGGTCGACGCCGAGCACCAGGGTGTCGTTCTCGGCCGCCAGCCGGGCGCCGCGCAGGAAGGTGCCGTCGCCGCCGAGGGTGACGATGAGATCCGGATCGCCCGCGGCGTCGACCTCGTCCCGGGCGCTGTGCCGTGCCCCCTCCCGCCACACGTCGATGTCGGCGCAGCCCACGGCGTGCTCCGCGCACCACTCGCGCACCGATCGTGCGGCGGCCACGGCCTCGGCGCGGCCGCCGTGGACCACCAGGCCGATACGGTTCACCGTCATACCCGCCTCCCAGCCGGCTGCTCCCGGTCGCCATCCTCGCCGCGGACCGCTCCGGCGCGGCGCGCGCCACGCCGCCGGGGCGCTTTGCCGAGCGGCACCGGGGACCCAGGCGCCGGGCGGGGGATCAGGCGAATGCCGGGCCGGTGTCCGTCGGGCGGGCCCCTGGTGTGTGGCCGAAGGTGCGGCGGAAGACGTCGATGAACGCGCTGGCCGAGGACCAGCCGCAGCGGTGGGCCACGGCGGTCACCGGCGTCTGCTCGGCCAGCAGGACCAGCGCGTGGTGCAGCCGCAACTGGGTGCGCCACTGCGGGAACGTCATGCCGAGGTCCTGGCGGAACAGCCGCGACAGCGTACGGTCACTCGCCCCGACCTCCCGGCCCAGCTCGGCCAGGGTGCGGCCGTCGGCCGGATCGGCGCGCAGGATGTCGCACAGCGCGCGCAGCACGGGCGCGCCGGGCGTGGGCAGATGCAGGGGCTGCTGGGGCGAGGCCCTCAGCTGGTCGAGCAACACCGCGCGCAGCCTGGCCCGTTCGGGGCTGCCGTCGTCAGGAGCCGCGGTGTGGGCGATGATCAGCTCACGCAGCAGAGGTCCCACGGCCAGCACGGTCGGCGTGTCCAGGGCCAGCGGGTTCTCCGTCGCCGGCAGCCCCATCAGGTGCAGTTCCAGCTCGCCGTGCGCCTCGTGGGCGTGGACCGTGCCGGCCGGCACCCAGAGGGCGCGGGTGGCGGGGGCGACCCAGGAACCGGCGTCGGTGGTGACGGCCACGACTCCGCGGCCCGCGTAGACGATCTGGTGGTCGTCGTGCCGGTGGGCCTCGATCGCCGCGCGGGACGCCAGCCGACGGGTGCGCGTCGGAGCCGTCGGCAGATGGCGGATTTCCGTCATCACATGGTAGTTTATCGGAAGTACGACAGCCCGGTGGGGCCGGAGCATGACGGGGTGCGGAGGAACACATCGATCACCCTGCTGTCCGTCGGGCACGCCTGCGTCGACGTCTACCAAGGCGCCGTGGCATCCCTGATCCCCTTTCTCGTCGCCCACCGGGGCTACGGTTATGCCGCCGCGTCCGGAGTCGTCCTGGCAGCCTCCCTGCTGTCGTCCGTGGCGCAGCCGTTCTTCGGCGCCCTCACCGACCGCCGGGCGGTGCCCTGGCTGCTCCCGGCCAGTACGCTCCTGGCCGGCGTCGGCATCGCGCTGAGCGGGCTCGGCGGCACGTACGCCCTCACCCTGGTGTGCGTGGCGCTGTCCGGGATCGGCGTGGCCGCCTACCACCCCGAGTCCGCCCGGATCGCCCGGCAGGCGGCCCGCGGCGCCCACAGCGCCATGGGCTGGTTCTCGCTGGGCGGCAACGTCGGTTTCGCCCTGGCCCCGCTCCTGGTCGCCGCCGTGGTGGGCACCGGAGGGCTGCGCTGGACGCCGGTGCTGGTCCTGCCCGCCCTCGTCGGAACCGGGCTGTGCCTGGTCGTACTGCGCACACCGGGGCGACGGCCGTCCGGGCGGGCCGGTGCGGCGCCGACGGGCCCGGGCGACGACCGGGCGTCGTTCGTGAAGCTGTCGCTGGCCGTGATGTGCCGCTCGGTCGTGTTCATCGGGCTGAGCACCTTCCTCTCCCTGTACGCCGAACAGCGCCTCGGCGGGAGCACGGCCGCCGGCACCGCCGCGCTGTTCCTGCTCTATCTCGGCGGCGCGGCCGGCTCCCTGCTGGGCGGCGCGCTGGCGGAGCGCTGGGACCGGGTCACGGTGTGCCGCTGGTCCTATCTGGTCTCGGTGGTGGCGGTGGCGGGCGTGGTGGTCGTCCCCGGTCCCGCGCTGTACGGGTGCATAGCGCTGACCTCGGCCGGTCTGTACGTACCGTTCTCCCTCCAGGTCACGCTCGGCCAGGACTATCTGCCCTCCAGGGTCGGTACGGCCGGCGGGATCACCCTCGGTCTGGCCGTCAGCGTGGGCGGCCTGGCGAGCCCGCTCATCGGCCGGCTCGCCGACGCCACGTCCCTGCGGACCGCCCTCGCCTCGCTCGTCCTGATGCCGGTGCTGTCCTGGCTGCTGCTGCGCACCATGCCGGAACCCGCCGCCCCGCGGCCCCCAGCTGAAGTTCCCCTGCCGACGGCCGAGATGGGGCAACCGTCCCCGGAAGGCGGCGAGCAGAAGGACGACATGCGGCCTGACTCCCCGACCCCGTGGCGCTGACCTCCCGACCCCGTGGTGCTGCCCCCGACCCCGTGGCGCTGACCGGCGGCGGCCCCCAGCGGGTCCGCCGCGACCGCATGCGCACCTCGATCACCTTCCTTGACCGCCCCCGGGGCCCGGCCTAGCGTGAACAGACGCGTGATCAGACACGTCTGGACAGGTAGGGCAGGTGGCTCGGCGATGAGGCAACCGCAGGACCCCGTCGGCGGCACCGACGGCAGATCCCCCGGCCGCCCGATGCAGGTGGAGACGCACGGACTCGACGTGATCGGGGACGCGGAGCGCAAGGGCACCCCGCGCACGCTGTTCTGGCCCTGGTTCGGGGCGAACGTCTCCGTCCTCGGCCTGAGCTACGGCGCCTTCGCGTTCGGCTTCGGCATCTCCTTCTGGCAGGCCCTCGCCGCCGGCGTGCTCGGCATCGTCGTCTCGTTCCTGCTGTGCGGGTTCATCGCGGTCGCCGGAAAACGCGGCTCGGCCCCCACGATGGTGCTCAGCCGGGCGGCGTACGGAGTGCGCGGCAACCGGCTGCCGTCCGTGATCTCCTGGATGCTCACCGTCGGCTGGGAGACCGTCCTCACCGCGCTCGCCACGATGGCCACCGCCACGGTCTTCGGCCGCCTCGGCTGGGGCGGCGGCACCGAGACCAAGGTGGTCGCCCTGATCGTCGTGGCCGCGCTGACCGTCGTCGGCGGCGTCATGGGATTCGACCTGATCATGCGGCTGCAGACGGCCATCACCGTGATCACGGGCGTACTGACACTCGGCTACGTCGCACTCGTCGCCGACCACATCCACTGGAGCACGGTCAGCGCCCTCCCGGCCGGATCCGCGCAGGAGTTCATCGGCGCCCTGGTGTTCATGATGACCGGCTTCGGCCTCGGCTGGGTCAACGCCGCCGCCGACTACTCCCGGTATCTGCCCCGGAGTTCGTCCAGCCGGAGCGTGATCGGCTGGACCACCTTCGGTGCCTCCGTGGCCCCGCTGCTCCTGCTGGTCTTCGGCCTGCTGCTGGCCGGTTCCTCGTCGAAGCTGAGCAAGGCCGTCGCGGCCGACCCGATCGGCGCGCTCACCACGATCCTGCCCACCTGGTTCCTGGTGCCGTTCGCCGTGGTCGCCGTCCTCGGCCTGGTCGGCGGCGCCGTCCTCGACATCTACTCCTCGGGCCTCGCCCTGCTCTCCGCCGGCCTGCCGATCCCCCGCTACCTGGCCGCCCTGGTCGACGGCGTCCTGATGATCGCCGGCTCGGTCTACATCGTGTTCTTCGCCGGTGACTTCCTCGGCCAGTTCATGGGCTTCCTCACCACGCTCGGCGTCCCCATCGCCGCCTGGTGCGGCATCATGCTCGCCGACCTCGCCCTGCGCCGCCGCGACTACGACGAAGGCGACCTCTTCCGCCCGCACGGCCGCTACGGCGACATCCCCCTGCCGCCCCTGCTGCTCACCCTCGCCGCCACGGCCGTCGGCTGGGGCCTGGTCACCAACACCGCGGCCAGGTGGCTCACCTGGCAGGGATACCTCCTCGGTCCGCTCGGCCTCGGCGGCAAGTCCGGCGCCTGGGCCTACGCCAACCTCGGTGTCCTGGTCGCGCTGGCCCTGGCCTTCCTCGGCACCCTGCTGCTCGGCCGGGGCCGGGTCCGCGCCCAGGAGGCGCGGGAGCCCAGCCCGGTGACCGACGCGGGGGTGCTCAACCCATGACCGCCGGACACCTCGCCGTCATCGACATGCAGCGCGTCTTCGCCGACCCCGCGAGCCCATGGGCCACTCCCCGGTACGCCGACGCGGCGGCCGGCGTGCGCGGCCTGCTGCCGGCCTTCGCCGACCGAGTCACCTTCACCCGCTTCCTCGCCCCCGGCACACCGACCGGATCCTGGCGCGCCTACTACGACCGCTGGCCCTTCGCCCTCCAGCCCCCGGACGCCGAACTCTGGCACCTCTCCGACGAGTTCACCGACTACGCCTGGCATGTCGTGGACGCCACCACCTTCGGCAAGTGGACCCCGGAACTCGCCGCCCGCGTCGGCCCGGACGCCCGCCTGGTCCTGGCCGGGGTCAGCACCGACTGCTGTGTGCTGTCCACCGCCCTCGCCGCCGCCGACGCCGGCACCGAGGTGCTGGTGGTCGCGGACGCCTGCGCCGGCGCGGACGACGACTCCCACCTCAAGGCCCTTCAGATCATGGAGCTGTACCGGCCGCTCGTCCGCGTCACCACGGCCCGCGACCTGCTCGCGGAGCCCGGACCGTGACCGGCGTCCCGCTCAAGCACCAGCGGATCAGCCGGATCCTCGCCCGGGAGATCCGCGACGGCCGCCGCCCGGCCGGTGAGCGGCTGCCCGGCGAACACACCCTGGCCGAGCGGTTCGGCGTCAGCCGTACGACGATCCGCGCGGCCCTCGCCGAACTCACCGAGCAGGGCCTGATCACCACCCGCACCGGCAAGGGCTCCTACGTCCTCTTCGACGGCGGCCCGCCGGACGACGGGCTCGGCTGGGCCCGCACCCTGGCCGTGCGGGGCCTGGACACCACCGTGCGGACCCTCGCCGTACACGAGATCCGCGACGCCGCCCTCGCCGCCGAACTCGGCCTGGAGAAAGACGTGTTCGTGTGCGTGGAGCGGAGCCGTGAGCTGCTCGCGGACGCCACCGTGGTGTCGTACGAGCGCAGCTTCCTGCCGCCGGTGCCCGGGATCCGCGAGCTGCCCGTCCAGGGCCTCGACCAGGGCTCGCTCACCGAACTGCTGCTGCGCGCCGGGCTACGGCCCGACCACGGGGAACAGCGGATCCGCGGCCGGCCGGTCGACGCCCGCGAGGCGGAGCTGCTGCGGCGCACGCCAGGGGACTGGTTCCTGCAGGCGCGGCGCACCAGCCGGGCGGCCGACGGCTCCTTCGTCGAACACGTCGACAGCCTCCTCGACCCCACCCACTTCGAACTGGCCCTCCCCTTCGGCTGAACCCACCGGCCGGGCCAGGACGGACCCGGAGGGGCCCATGGCCGATTTTCACCATCCCCTGCCCTCGCGAGGGCAGGACCGCCACTGGATCTCCCGCGGCTCCGCACGCATGGCGCGCGGCCCACCGGGTACGCGAGGGCGAGCACACCCGGGCGGCACAACCGCCTGCGGGTGGCTCGTACGACCGTCGCTACCTGGGGATCTGCCATGGAGACATCCGCACACGAAGACCTGCCGACGCCGGCCCAGCAGGCGCTGGACGCGCTGGCCGTGAACGCCGAGGACCAGTCCGCGCTGGACGTCCTCGCCCACAGTGACGTCCTCGTCCCCGTGCCGGACGACGCGGTCGACGGGGAGGGCGCCGACGCCACGTCCGTGGCCCTGCCCGTCCTCGAACAGCCCGGAGGCGAGCCGGTCGTCCCCGTGTTCACCACGGAGGGCGAGATGGCCGAGCTGCTGCCGTTCGTCTCCCGCTACCGCCTCATACCCCTCGGCGCCCTCGCCTCCCAGTGGCCCGACGAGGACCTCTCCCTGGCCATCGACGGCAACTCCACCCATGCCCTGACACTCACGTCACAGGGGGTACGTACGTTGCTGGCCCGGTGATCAACGCCTTGACGAGGCGCGGCGCCGTGCAACCGAACTGATCATCCACCTGCGTGGGCGCGAGAATAAGCCCATGGAATACATCGCCGGCGCGGCAGGAGCACTGGTCCTGGTGCTGGTCCTGTCCAGCATCCTGCGTACGCTCGTGGTACCGCGAGGCCTCTACTCCGCGCTGGTGTTCCGCCTCTGGTGGCTGCTGCGCAGCACACTCCGGCTCACCACCGTCCGCCGCGGCTACGACGCCATCGACCGCGCCCAGACCTGGCTCGCCCCGCTGATGCTCGTCGGCATGCTCACGGCCTGGCTCGCCGGCGCGCTGCTCGGCTTCGGACTGCTGCTGTACTCACTGTCCCCGCTGTCCTGGGCCGACGCGTTCCGCGAGGCGGGGTCCAGCCTGTTCACGCTCGGTTTCGCCGGTGGAGCCCGGCTGAAGCTGTCGGTGCTCGACTTCGTCGCCGCGGCCACCGGCCCGGTCCTGATCGCCCTGCAGATCGCCTATCTGCCCACCCTGTACGCCGCCTACAACCGCCGCGAACTGGAAGTCACCCTCCTCCAGGCCAGGGCCGGCGAGCCGGCCTGGGGACCGGAGATCCTCGCCCGCCAGTGGCTGGTCGACACCGAGACCGCCCTGCCCACGCTGTACCGGGACTGGGAGCGGCTCGCCTCGGACATGGGCGAGAGCCACTCCACGTACCCCATCCTGCTGACCTTCCGTTCCCCGCGGCCGCACCGCAGCTGGCTGGTCGGGCTCGTCGCGGTGATGGACGCGGCGGCGCTTCAGCTGGCCCTGGACCCGCGGCTCGCCCCGCCGGAGGCCCGGCTGGTGCTGCGGGCCGGCTTCACCGCCCTGCGCGACATCGCCCGCGCGCTGCGCATCCCCTTCGACGCCGACCCCTCGCCGGACGCGACGATCCGGCTCTCCTTCGCCGAGTTCGACGCGGCCGTGGCCATGCTGGAGTCGGCCGGCTTCCGGGCCGAGCGCCCGCTGAAGGAGGCCTGGCCGCACTTCCAGGGCTGGCGGGTCAACTACGAGGCGATCGCCTACGAACTGTGCCGCCGCTGCGACGCCGTACCCGCCCTGTGGACCGGACCGCGCGACTTCCCCGGCGGCCCGATCCCGCCCGCACGCCCGGCGGACCGGCGGCCCGGCGAAGGTCGGCCGGAACTGCCCCCCGTCACCGGGTAGTCCCGGCCCCGAGGCGGGAAGATCCCCGGAGGCAGGTCCAGGCCAGGTCGAGGCCCAGGCCGGGACAAGTCCGGACGCGTGCGAAGGAGCCGATGGTCGTGAGGGTCGTCCTGCTGGGCACCGCCGCCGGGGGCGGCTTCCCGCAGTGGAACTGCGCCTGCTCGCTGTGCACGGCCGCCCGGGACGGCAGGCTGCCCTCCCGCACCCAGGAGTGCGCCGCCGTCACCGGCAACGGCCGCGACTGGTGGCTGCTGAACGCCTCGCCCGATCTACGCACCCAGCTCACCGCCACACCGGCGCTGTGGCCGGGCCCCGGCCCCCGGGACACCCCGCTGCGCGGAGTCCTGCTCACCGACGCCGAGGCGGACCACGTCACCGGCCTGACCGAGCTGCGCGGCGCGGCGAACCTGAAGGTCTACGCCGCCCCGCCGGTCCGCGCCGCCCTCGGCCCGGCCCGCGCCGCCCTGCACCGCTACGCCTCCTGGGAGTGGGCGGACAGCGTGGCCGATGGCGGATTCGTGCTGGCCGGGGGACTGGTGGTCACGGCCCATCCGGTCGGTATGAAGATCCCGAAGTACGTTCCCGGCCAGCAGCCCGTGCCCGCCGGCCCGTGGGTGACGGCGTACCGGATCGAGGATCTGGCCAGCGGGGGAGTGCTGGTGTACGCGCCCTGTGTGGGCGCCTGGAGCCCGGCGCTGGACGAGCTGTGTGCCGAGGCCGACTGCGTGCTGCTGGACGGCACCTTCTACGCGGCTGACGAGATGGGCACGACGGTGCGGTCCGGCGCCGGGCAGGCCGCGATGGGCCATCTGCCGGTCACGGGCCCGGACGGCACGCTCGCGGCCCTGGCCCGCCATCCCGGCGCACGCCGGATCTACACCCACCTCAACAACACGAACCCGCTGCTCGACCCGGCGTCACCGGCACGCACGCGTGTCACCGAAGAGGGCATGGAGATCCTGCCCGACGGCGCCGAGCTGGTGCTCTGACGTGCTCTAACGTTCCTGTTCGGAGAGCATGCGCTCCAGTACGGCGCGCTGCAGCGGCTGCACCTCGGCGTGCAGCGCGCGGCCCTTGGGGGTGAGCGCCACCCACACCCCGCGCCGGTCCTCGGCGCACACCGAGCGCTCCACGAGACCGTCCTTCTCCAGCCGGCCGATCAGCCGGGACAGCGCGCTCTGGCTGAGATGAACCCGGCCGACCAGGTTCTGCACCCGGCACTGGTCGCCCTGCGCGGGCGACTCGGCCGCCAGGATGTCCAGCACCTCGAAGTCGCTGGCGCCCAGCCCGTGCGGGTGCAGGGCCCGGTCGATCTCGCACATCGTGCGCGCGTGCACGGCGAGGATGTCCCGCCACCGTTCCTCGAGCCGGGCGTCGGCCGTCTTGACTGCCATACCCGCACCGTAGCACCGATCCAGCCAATCGTTGAGTGTGCAATTAGTGCGGGTGCAAACGTATGTGCACGGGGGCCGCTGCTCAGGCGGCCGGGTCCTGGAGCAGGCCGATCAGGTTGCCGTCGGGGTCCTTCACGGAGGCGATCAGCCTGCCGTTGCCGACGTCCCGCACGTCCTGGACCACTTCGGCACCCGCCGTCAGCAGGCCCGCCAGCCGCTCCCGGAGGTCGGTCACGTGCCAGAACGGCACCGGCCCGGTCAGCCCCTGAGCGTGCCCGGTCGGGTCGAGGCCGACATCCTGGCCCTCGGCCTTGAAACCGACGTAGTAGGGCTGGTCCGCGTACGGCTCGACACCCAGCAGGGCGGTGAACAGGGCCTTCGCGCGGTCCTTGTCCTTGACGGGGTAGATGATCGTCTGCACGCCGGCGGTCATGGGAGTCTCCTTCTGAGGTGTGTGGCCCGACGGGTTCTCCGTCGCTGCACCTCACGCTAGGACCGGGGAGCCCGCTGTGGCTTCTTCGATCCTGACCGGTTGCGGGCTCCCCGGTGGCCTACTCGTTGTGCAGCACCTCCGCGACCGTGAGACGGGCCGCCCGGCGGGCGGGCACGAGGGCGCCCACCACGGCGATCACCAGACCGGCCAGCGCGAGGACGGCCAGCTTCGGCGCGTGCCACACGTCCGTCATGTATGGCGGCAGGGTGATGTCGATCCCCGCGGCCATCCGCGGGACGACCACCTCGTAGGTGGCGATGCCCAGCGGGACACCCAGCACCGACCCGAGCATGCCGAGCACCGCCATCGACGTCACCGTCATCACCGTCACCTGGCGCGGGGTCATGCCGATCGACTTCAGCATGCCGAGGTCGCGCCGCCGGTCGTGGGTGTTGAGCACGGCTGTGTTGAACACGCCTAGGGAGGCGACCAGGGCCAGCATCAGGGTGAGGGCCGTCGCCGAGTCGTTGATGGTCCGGGTGGCGCTGTCCGGGCCGGGCAACTCCGCACTGAGCCCCTGGTCGACGGCTCGGGCCGCGCGCGCGTACGCCGCCGGATCCGCGCCCTTGCGCAGTTTGACGTGGTACGCGAAGGCCTTCCCGCCGGGGACCAGGGCGGAGAACGTCGGCCATGTGCCGACGACGGTCCAGTCGTTCTGCCACATCAGCTCACCGACCACGGTGACCTCCTCCTCGCGGCCGTTCTTGCGCAGCCGCAGATGGTCGCCGACGTTCACCCCTTTGCGGCGCACGAAGGCCGAGCCGACCACGACCTCTCCCGGGCGGTGCATCCACCGGCCCTGGACGAGCACGTTGTCCAGGCGCACGTCCGGCCCGCGCCTGCCCTCGATCCAGACCTTCTGCGTGGAGCCCGCGAGCTGGGCGTCCTCGTCGCCCCGGGCCGTCACCCCGGCCGCGCCCGGCAACGAGTCCAGCATCGACTGGAGTTCCCGATCGCCGTGGACTGGCAGCATCTCCTTGCCGTTGACGTCGTTGCTCGCGTACACCGTGACGTCGTACGCGCCCTTGCCGGCGTCTCCGAAGCGGGTCATCGTCGACGCCAGACCCGTCGCGAACGTCACCGTCGTCACGCCGAGGACCACCGCGGCCATGGTGAGCGCGCTGCGCGCCGGCCGGGCGAACGGCAGCCCCGCCCCGAGACTCACCGACCGCGGCAACCGCAGACCCGCGAGCCGCCGTTGGACGCCGAGCGCCCGCCCGGCACGCGGCGCGCTGCCCGCGCTGATCGCCCGTGCCGCCGACAGCCGATGGGCACGCACCGAGGGGCCGAGCGCGGCCAGTACACACACGAGCGGCATGCCGACGAGGGCCAGGACATTCACCCAGGCGCCGATGCCGACGCTGTCCCGCAGCACTCCCGAGTCCGGGCCGCTGAACACGAACCGGTAGAACGGAGGGGCCAACAGGTTCCCCGTGAGCGTGCCGAGCGCACAGCCCAGGACGGCCGGCACGGAGATCATGACCAGATACACGCCGAGCACCTGCCCCGGGCTGAACCCGAGGGCCTTGAGGATGCCGATGTGCCGGAAGCCCGACACCACCGCGCCGCCGACCACGTTCGCGACGATCAGCACCGCCACCAGAATCCCGAGGACCCCGAACGCCAACAGATAGGGGGCGTAGGAGCGCGCGTTGCTGCCCAACTGGTGCTTGACCGACAAATAGGTGCGTGAACTGGCGAGGGCGCCCCTGGGCAGCCCCTCGGTCACCCCCGCAAGCCCTGCACGCAGTGCGCTCTGCGAGGACGCGTCCCGGAACCGGTACAGCATCTGCGTCGAGTTCGCGTGCAGGGCTGCGACCTGGTCCGGTGCGACCCACACGTCCGCCGTGTGATTCAGGTCGAAGGCGAATCCGACGATGGTCAGGGTCGGCCCGGACGGCACATGGAACGTCTTGCCGAGGTCGTCGGCGGTCCAGTCCGACGTCCGGTTCATGACCATCTCGCCGGGCCGCGTCGGCCACCGGCCTGCCCACAGATCCACGCGATCCACCGGACCGCCGGGCCCGGAACGGCCCACGACCGTGATCTCGCCACCCAGACCCAGAGCCGACGCGCCACGCGGAATGTCCACCGTGGCCTGCGGGAACGGCCCGGCCACCGCCTCGACCCCGGACTCCCGTGCGGCGTCCGCCAGTTGGGCGTCCGTCACCTTGCCCCGATCGAACTCGGCGACCACATGCGGCCCGTGCTGCTTGCCGAAGATCCGGTCGAACGGCGCCGACGCCGCATCCACCAGCCCCAGCGCGACCACGATCGACCCCGTCGACACCAGCGTGACCAGCCAGATCACCAGCGTCTGAAGTCTCCGCCTGCGTACGGCCGCCCGTGCGGCCTTCCACACCGCCCTCATACCGACGGCTCCAGCGTGTGCTCACCCGTCACCCGGCCGTCGGCCAACTCCACCAGCCGGCTGGCACAGCGCTGGGCGAGATGCCGGTCGTGCGTGACGATGACGAGCGTCTGCCCGATCTGGTTCAGGTCGATCAGCAGGTCCATCACCTGCTCCCCGGCCCGGCTGTCCAGCGCGCCGGTCGGCTCGTCGGCCAGCAGCAGCGCGGGACGGTTCATCAACGCCCGTGCCACCGCGACCCGTTGGCGCTCACCGCCGCTGAGCACCGCCGGGTAGGCGTTGCGGCGGTCCGCGATGCCCAGCTCCTCGAACAACTCCAGTGCGCGCCGCCGGGCCTGCCGGGCCGGAGTGCCGGTCAACTGGGCGGCCAGGGTCACGTTGTCGAGGGCCGACAGATCGTCGATGAGGTTGAAGAACTGGAAGATCATGCCGATCCGGCGCCGCCGGTACAGCGCGAGCCCCTTCTCGCTCAACTCCCCGACGTTCTCGCCGTGTACGACGACACCGCCGGCCGTCGGCCGGTCAAGGCCCGCGACCATGTTCAGCAGCGTCGACTTGCCGCACCCCGAGGGGCCCATCACGGCGACCGCCTCCCCGGCCCGGATCTCCAGCGATACCCCGTCGAGTGCGACCGTCTCGCCGTACTCCTTGCGCACACCGTCGAGCCTGACGACGGTGTCTCCCGTTCTCACCTCGGTGACCATGAGCAGGACGCTAGACGGGGGACGGCGACCCCGGCATCCCTCCCCGGATGGCACTGCGCTGCCTGACTCATCCTGTGGATGCAGAATGCTGAATCCCCAGGTCGATGCGGATGTCAGTACCGTCTGCGACCATGAGCGCCATGGGGGAGTACGAGGTGCTGGCAGCGGCGCTCGCGGTGGCGTGTGCGGCAGTTGCCGGGCTGACGGTGGCGCTGGTGCGCACCCGACGCCGCTGGCAGGCGGCGGTCGGGGAGCGCGGCTGGCTGCTGGAGCGTGAGCGGGAGAGCGCGACGGAGGCCGCGATCGCGGCCGAACGCGACAGGATCGCCCGCGAGTTGCACGACATCGTCAGCCACAACGTCAGCCTCATGGTCGTCCAGGCGAGCGCCGCCCGCGAGGTGCTGGGCACGATGCCGGACGAGGCGGCGACGGCGCTGCGGGCCGTCGAGGACGCCGGCCGGGGCGCGATGACCGACCTCAGACATCTGCTGGGACTGCTGGCCCCCGCGCAGGACGGCCAGGACAGCGCCGTCGGCGAGGCCCCGGGCGGCGCCGCCGAGGTGAGCACGCCCCTTGCCCCGCAGCCCGGCCTCGACCGGCTCGGCCCGCTCGTGGACCGGATATCGTTCGCCGGGCTGCCGGTGGAGGTCCGTGTCTCCGGCGATCCGCGCCCGCTGCCGCAGGGCGTCGACGTGACCGCCTACCGCATCATCCAGGAGGCCCTGACCAATGCGCTCCGGCACGGCGACGGCGGCAAGGCGGAGGTGACCGTGCGGTACGCCGACCACGCCCTGCGCGTCGAGGTCCTCAACACCGGCCCCAGTGTGCTCACCGGCACCGCCCCGGCCACGGCGAGACGCCCGGTCGGCGGCACCGGGCGCGGCCTGCTCGGGCTGCGCGAGCGGGTCGCCGTCTACGGCGGAGACCTGGACGCCCGCCGCAGACTCGGCGGCGGCTACCGCGTCCGCGCTCGCATACCCCTGGACCGCCCATGACGACGGACACGCCCGAGCGGGCGCCCCGGGTGCTGATCGCCGACGACCAGACGCTGATCCGGACCGGCTTCCGCCTCATCCTCACCGCGCGGGGCATCGAGGTGGCCGGCGAGGCCGCCGACGGCGTCGAGGCGGTTGCCGCGGCGCGCGAACTGCGGCCCGACGTGGTTCTCATGGACATCCGCATGCCCGCCATGGACGGACTGGAGGCCACCCGGCGCATCCTGGCCGAGGCCCCCGACTGCCGGGTGCTCATGCTGACCACGTTCGACCTGGACCGCTATGTGTACGAGGCGCTCGCCCTCGGGGCCAGCGGTTTTCTGCTCAAGGACGTCACCCCGGAGCACCTGGCGGCGGCCGTACGGCTCGTCAGCACCGGTGACGCCCTGCTCGCGCCGCAGATCACCCGGCGCCTGGTCGAGCGGTACGCGGCCGAGGCCGAGCGGACGACCGACGCCGTACCCGCCGACATGGCCGCCCTCACACCCCGCGAACGGGAGGTGCTGACCCTGATGGGCCGCGGCCTGTCCAACACGGAACTGGCCACCGAACTGACCCTGAGCGAGGCCACCGTCAAGTCCCACGTGGCTCGCATCTTCGCCAAGCTCGGCCTGCGCGACCGAGCCCAGGCGGTGGTCCTCGCTTATGAGACGGGGCTGGTCAGACCCGGGGGCGCGTAGCGCACCCCCAGGGGCGCGGGGCTGTGTTGAATGTGCGGGTCCGCCGCGTGGGCGCGACAGGCCACGATGGTGCGGCAGACGCCGGACGGCCTTTCCCGGCACCCCGCGGTGCGCCCGGCTCATGCGGAAGCGCGTCGCACCAGCTCCGTCGGCAAGATCACCGCCGCCGGGTCCTCGCCGCCGATCTGCGCGAGCAGCACCCGCACCATCTCGTTGCTGATCCGGTCCCACGGCTGCCGGATCGTGGTCAGCTCCGGGGTCACGGCCGTGGCCGCCGGGGAGTCGTCGAAACCGCCGACAGCGATGTCATCCGGCACCCCCTTCCCGGCCCGGTGCAGCGACGCCAGCACGCCCTGCGCCATCAGGTCGGAGGCTACGAACACCGCGTCCATGTCCGGAGCCTGCGCGAGCAGCCGCTCCGCCCCCGCCTCACCGCTCGCCCGGCTGTAGTCACCGGAGACGATCAGGCTCTCGTCGACCCCGATGCCGGCCTCGGCCAGCACCTCCTTGTACCCGGCGAGCCGCTCCACACCACCGGGGGTGTCCAGCGGACCGGTCACCACACCGATGCGGCGCCGGCCGAGCGACAGCAGATGCCGGACCATGTCCCGGGCGCCGTCCCGGTCGTCGGCGGCCACGTAACTCACCTTGGAGCCGAGCCCGATCGGCTTGCCGCAGGCGACGAGCGGCACGCCCGCCTCCCGCAGCTCCTCCGCGACCGGATCGCCCGAGTGGCTGGAGACCAGCAGCACCCCGTCGACGTGCCCGGAGGTGATGTACCGCGTTATGCGGCGCCGTTCGTCCTCCGTGCCCGCGATCATCAGCAGCAGCGGGATGTCGTGGGCGGCCAGCGCCTGGGTGCAACCGCGCAGCAGGACATTGAAGTTGGGATCCTCGAAGAACCGCTCCTGCGGCTCGGTCAGCAGGAAGCCGACCGAGTCCGAGCGACCGGTGATCAGCGAGCGGGCGTGCCGGTTCACGACGTACCCGGTCTTGCGGATGGCGGCGTTGACCGCCTCGGCCGCGGCGGGACTGACGTAGTGCCCGCCGTTGAGCACACGCGAGACGGTGCCGCGCGAGACGCCTGCCTCGCGCGCCACGTCGTGGATCGTCGGCGGTTTGCGCCGGCCCCCCGAATTGCTCATGGTCATGACTTTACGGCTCCGGACAGCAGATCCAGGCTCCAGAACCGCTGAATAGCCAGGAAGAGCGCGATCAGCGGGAGGACCGCGAGAAACGCGCCCGTGATCACCAGCGTGTACAGCGCCGGAGTGTTGGCGCCCTGCTCCAGCAGCGTGTACAGGCCGAGCGTGAGCGGGAACTTCTCGTCGTCGCTGAGCATGATGTACGGCAGCAGGAAGTTGTTCCAGATCGCGACGAACTGGAACAGGAACACGGTGACCATGCCCGGGATCATCATCGGCAGCGCGATCCTGGTGAAGATCCGCCACTCGCTCGCCCCGTCCATCCGCCCGGCCTCCACCACATCGGCGGGGACGGCGGCGGACGCGTAGATCCGGGCGAGGTAGACGCCGTACGGGGAGAGGATCTGCGGCAGCAGCACGGACAGGTAGGAGTCCGTGAGGTTCGCCTTGGCCAGCAGCAGGTACTGCGGGATGGCGAGGATCACCGGCGGCATCAGCACGCCCGCGAGCAGGACGTTGAAGATCGTCTCGCGGCCCTTGAAGCGGTAGGTCGCGAGCGCGTAGCCGCTGAACGCCGAGACGGCCGTGGACAGCAGCGCGCCGAGACCGGAGTACAGGGCGGAGTTGCCCATCCACGTCCAGTAGATGCCGTCGCGGTAGGCGTTCAGGTCCTTGAGGTTCTGGGTGAACCCGGTGCCCGGCAGGAAGGTGAAGGTGGAGAACAGCTCGTGGCCGGACTTGGTGGACGCGATCACCACCCAGGCGACCGGCAGCAGTGTGTAGATCGCCCCGAGCAGCAGGGTGATCGTCGGCACCAACGCGATCCGGCGGCGTAGTGGCGGGCCCTGCGCCGTACCGGGGGTGGTGCCGGCGGCCGGGGCGGCCTTGCGGAGCGCAAGAGAACTCATCGAGCCTCCTCCTGCCTGTTGCGGCGGTTCGCGGCCCGCAGGAAACCGAACGACAGCAGCAGCGTGACCAGGGCGATCAGGACCGCCTCGGCGGCGGCCGAGTAGATGTCGTTCCGGTGGAAGGCGTCCTGATACACCTTCATCAGCGGACTCCAGCTGGTGTTGACGGAGTTGGTGAGCGGCTTGAGGGTGGTCGGCTCGTTGAACACCTGGAGCGTCGCGATGATCGAGAAGAAGAAGGTCAGCACCAGTGAGGGCGCCACCATCGGGATCTTGATCTTCAGGGCGATCTGCAGCGGCGTGGCGCCGTCGAGCTTCGCCGCCTCGTACACCTCGGCCGGGATGGACTTGAGCGAGGTGTAGATGACGATCATGTTGAAGCCGGTGCCGCCCCAGACCGCGATGTTCGACAGGGCGAGATACAGCGGACCGCCGTCCAGCAGGTTCGGCTGCGGAAGGTGGAGCCTGTCCAGCACGTAGTAGAAGGGGCTGACGTCCGGCAGATACAGGAAGCCCCACAGCAGCGCCGCCACCACACCCGGGATGGCGTACGGCAGAAAGATCGCGAGCCGTGTGAACGGGGCGAGCCGTACCTTCTCGGAGTCCAGCATCAGCGCGAACAGCAGGGCGAGGCCCAGCATCACCGGGACGACGATGCAGCCGTAACCGAGGACGCGCAGCGCGCCCTGCAGCAGCTCGCTGTCCCGGAAGGCCTCGGTGTAGTTCTGGACGCCTGCCCAGACTTCGCTCCGCGCGTTGGCTCCGAGGCCGAGCCCGGAGACATGGGCCTTGCGGAAGCTGAGGAAGACGGCGTAGCCGATGGGCAGCGCGAAGAAGAGGGCGAAAAGGATCGTGGCCGGGAGGAGGAAGCCGTACGGGGCCCCCTTGACCCCGTACGACTTCCGGCCTGCGGGGCTGGTCACCGGGAGACCTCGAAGCCCTGCTTCTTCATGTCGGCGACCGTGGCGTCCTGCATCTTGTTCAGGGCGGCGGCGAAGTCCGACTTGCTCTTGGCGGCGGAGCCGAACGCGTCGTTGAAGGTCGCGTAGGCGACGTTCACGTTCGGGCCCCACGCCGAGGGCGCCGTGGTCTTGGCGATCTCGGCGGCCTTGGGGTAGAAGTCGGCCTGGCCGGAGAAGTAGTCCGGCGGGTTGGAGAAGGCGCCGCTGAGCTGGGCGGACGTCGAGGCCGGGTAGATGCCGCTGTCCTTCGCCAGGGCGTCGAGGGCGTCGTGGTCGGTGTTCAGCCAGGCCGCGAACTTGGCGGCGGCCTCCTTGTGCGCGGAGTCGGTGGTCACGGCCGTGGAGGAGCCGCCCCAGCGGCCGGTGACGTCGTCGGACTGCGACCACTGGGGGAGCGGGGCCATGGCCCACTTGCCCTTCGTGTCCGGGGCGGCCGTGGTCAGCGTGCCCGGTGCCCACACGGCGCTCACCCAGGCGATCTGCTTGCCGGTGTCCAGCGCTTTGTTCCAGGACGGGGTGTACATCGGCTGGTTGTCGATGACGCCGTCCTTGACCAGCCCGCCCCAGAACCTGGCGACCTTCTGGGTGGCCGCGTCGTTGATCGCGACCTTCCACTTGCCGCCGGAGGCGGTCCACCACTTGGCGCCGGCCTGCTGGGCGAGCCCCGCGAAGAGACCGGAGTCGTTGGCGGAGAACGTGGTGAGGTCCTTGTCCGGAGCCTTCTTCTTCAGCTGGCGGGCGACCTGGGCGAACTCGTCCCAGGTGGTGGGGACCTTCAGGCCGTACTTCTTGAACAGGTCCGCGCGGTAGTAGAACATCATCGGGCCGATGTCCTGCGGCACCGCGTAGACCGCGTTCGTGCCGAGCGTGGTCTGCTGCCAGACGCCGTCGGCGAACCTGCCCTTCACGTCGCCGACTTCCTTGGATATGTCGGCCAGGGCGTCATTGCTGACCAGGGTCGGCAGCGCCTGGTACTCGGCCTGCACCAGGTCCGGGGCCTGCTTCGCCTTGTGCGCGGTGAGGATTTTGGTGATCAGCGTGTCGCCGGACGCCTGCTTCTTCACCGTGACCGTGATCTGGTCCTTCTTCCCGGGCCCCTTGTTCCACAGGTCCACGACCTTGTCCATGCCGGGCGTCCAGGTCCAGTACGTCAGCGAGACCGGACCGGACTCGGACTTGCTGTCGTCCCCGGAACCGCAGGCGGCGAGGGTGGTGGCGCCGAGCGCGACGGTGAGGGCGGATGTCACGAGGCGACGACGCTTCGTGTGCGGCATGGTTTCTCCCCTGACCTGGGTCCCCGCCTGCTGCGGGGACCTGCCATGCAGATGTGCACGTTCACATGACCCGGATGCCCCAGCGTGGAGAACCCCTGCCATGCTTCTGTGAGCGTTCACAGTAGAGAAACATCCCGGACACCTGTCAATGGTTGTTGCTGTGCGGTTATGTTGGCATCGCGCCGCCACCGTTGTGTGTGCACGTTCCCAAATGATCGATTCCCGGGAGGCAGTCATGCCGGACACCAGCCCCAGGGGCCTCACCAGGCTCGCCTTCGGTGGGGACTACAACCCCGAGCAGTGGCCGGAAAGCGTCTGGCAGGAGGACGTCCGGCTGATGCGGGAGGCCGGCGTCACCATGGTCAGCGTCGGGATCTTCTCCTGGGCCCTGCTGGAACCGGCGCCGGGCCGGTACGACTTCGGCTGGCTGGACCGCGTCATCGACCTGCTGCACGAGACCGGCATCCGTGTCGACCTCGGCACGCCCACCGTGGCGCCGCCCGCCTGGTTCTACCGGGCGCACCCCGAGGCGCTGCCGGTGACCGCCGAGGGCCTGCGCCACGAGTTCGGCTCGCGCGGCGCGATCTGCCACAGCAACACCGACTACCGCGCGGCCGCCGAGAGCATCACCACCCAGCTCGCCGAGCGCTACGGCGACCACCCCGCGCTCGCGCTCTGGCACGTGCACAACGAGTACGGCGTCCCCGTCTCGGCCTGCTACTGCGACTCCTGCGCCGCCCACTTCCGCCGCTGGCTCGCGCACACCTACGGCACCGTCGACGCAGTCAACGAGGCCTGGGGGACGGCCTTCTGGGGCCAGCGCTACACGAGCTTCGAGCAGATCAACCCGCCCCGGGCCACTCCGACCGTCGGCAACCCGGGCCAGGCCCTGGACTACCGGCGGTTCGCCGACGCGACCATCCGCGAGAACTTCCGCGCCGAACGCGACATCCTGCACCGCATCTCCCCGGGCGTCCCGGTGACCACCAACTTCATGACGGCGCTCAGCCAGTGCGACTCGCTGGACTACTGGGCCTGGGGGCGCGAGGTCGACCTCGTCACCAACGACCACTACCTGATCACCGACGGCCGTCGCACCCACGTCAACCTCGCGATGGCGGCCGACCTCACCCGCTCGATCGCCGGCGGCGCCCCCTGGCTGCTCCTGGAGCACTCCACCTCGGGCGTCAACTGGCAGCCCCGCAACCCCGCCAAGGCCCCCGGCCAGATGGCCCGCAACTCCCTGGCGCACGTGGCCCGCGGCTCCGAGGGCGCGATGTTCTTCCAGTGGCGCCAGTCCCGGCGCGGCGCCGAGAAGTTCCACTCGGCGATGCTGCCGCACGGCGGCACCGAGACCCGGGTGTGGCGCGAGGTGGTCGAACTCGGCGCGTCCGTCGACTCGTTGAGCACGGTCCGCGGCACCCGCACCGAGGCCGACGTGGCGATGCTGTGGGACTGGCAGTCCTGGTGGGCGCAGAACCTCGCCTGGCGCCCCAGCGAGGACCACGACCCGCGCGAACGCGCCGACGCCTTCTACGAGGCCCTCTACGACCGACACCTCACGGTCGACTTCGCCCACCCGGAAGCCGACTTCTCGGCCTATCCCCTTGTCGTCGTACCGGCCCTGTACCTGATGACGGAGGCCGCCGGGAACAACCTCCGGGAGTACGCCGCGAACGGCGGCACGCTCGTGGTGTCGTACTTCTCGGGCATCGTCGACGAGCACGACGCCGTGCACGAGGGCGCCTGCCCGGGCGCGCTGCGGGACGTGCTCGGCCTGACGGTGGAGGAGTTCTCGCCGCTGCTGAAGGACGAGCGCGTGCGTCTGACCGGCCCCGACGGCTCCGAGCTGACGGGGGACGTCTGGACGGAGTTCGTCGTGCCGCGCGGCGCCGAGACGGTGTGGCGGTACGCCGACGGTCTCACGGCGGGCCACCCGGCCGTCACCCGGCACCGGCACGGCCGGGGCACCGCCTGGTACGTCTCCACCCGCCTCGACGCCCAGGGCCTCGACGCGCTGATCGGCCGGGCGTCCGACGACGCCCGGATCGCCCCGCGCGCCGACCTGCCCCGCGATGTCGAAGTGGTGCGCCGCAGCGGCGAGTCCGGGACCTACCTCTTCGCGATCAACCACACCTCCGGCGACACCAAGGTGCCGCTGGAGTCGCCCGGCACCGAGCTGCTGACGGGCGAACGCGCCGCGGGCCGCCTTCCAGTCCCCGCGGGGGCCGTCCGGGTCGTACGACTCGACGGCTGAGCCGGCTCCCCTCCGTCCGCGTGTGCCACGAGAGCCGCGGGCGGAGGGGTTCTCCTCCAGCCCCACTGGAGGACACCCCTCCCCAGCCACGTCGAAGGGACGACGGACGATGAAGTTCCATCCCAGACGCACCATCAGGGCCCTGCTGGTGCCGCTCGCGGCCGGGCTCGCCCTCACCGCACTGCCCGCCCAGACCGCCTACGCCGCGAGCACCCTCACCAACGGCGGCTTCGAGTCCGACGGCACCGGCACGGCCGCCCCGACCGGCTGGTCCGAGTACGGCGACACCGGCGCTTCGTACACCGAGTCCGGCGGCCACAGCGGGAGTTACCGCCTAACCCAGTACTCGGCGTCGGCCTACAAGGTGGAGACGTACCAGTATCTGTCGGGCTTGACCAACGGCCGCTACACGTTGACCGCGTGGGTCCGCTCCAGTGGCGGACAGAACGCCGCGTACATAGCGCTCAAGAATTGCGGGAGTGCGGAGCAGCGGACCGATCTGCCCATCTCGTCCAGTGGGTGGATCCGTATCGTCACGCCGATCAATGTGACGAACAACCAGTGCACCATCAGCATCAACAGTGACGCGAACGCCGGCAACTGGATCAATGTTGACGATCTGACCTTCACGTCCGGCACCACCGGTACCTCCATCCATGGCGCCGACATCTCCTCCCTGGCCAAGAGCGAGGCCAAGGGCGGTGTCTACAAGACGAGTTCCGGCACGAGTGGCGACGCACTGTCCATCCTGAAGTCGTACGGCATGAACTACGCCCGCCTGAAGGTCTGGGTGAACCCCGCGGACGGCTTCAACGACAAGGCGCACGTCCTGGCGGTGGCCAAGCGCGTCAAGGCCCAGGGCATGAAGCTGCTGGTGGACTTCCACTACTCGGACACCTGGGCCGACCCTGGCGCCCAGAGCAAGCCGGCCGCATGGGTGGGCCATACATACAGTCAACTCAAGACGGACGTCTACAACCACACGTACGACGTGTTGAACGCCTTGAAGGCGCAAGGCACCACCGCCGACATGGTCCAGATCGGTAATGAGATCAATGCCGGCATCCTGTGGTCCGAGGGTTCGACGGACAACTGGGGTCAGCTGGCGGGACTGCTCAACTCGGGCTACGCCGCGACCAAGGCGGTCAGCTCGTCCACGGTCGTCGCGCTGCACCTGGCCAAGGGCGGGGACAAGTCCGGCATGGAGTGGTGGTTCGACAACGCCGTCGCCAATGGCGTGAAGTTCGACGCGATCGGCCTGTCGTACTACGGCTACTGGCACGGCCCGCTCTCCGACTTCCAGACCACCCTGGACGACGCGGCCTCCCGCTACGGCAAGCCCGTGTTCGTCGCCGAGACCGCCTACCCCTTCACGCTGGCCCAGGACGACTCCCTGGAGAACCAGATCGACACCACGAGCGAGCTGGTGAGCGGCTACCCGGCGACCGTGGCCGGCCAGACCAAGTGGATGAACGACGTGGCGAGCATCGTCGAGGCCGTCCCGAACGGCCGCGGCCTCGGCGTCTTCTCCTGGGAGGCGACCTGGACCGCCGTCACCGGCAACGGCTGGGACCCGACCGACGCCGGCTCCGGCAACGGCTGGGAGAACCAGGCCCTGTTCGGCTACGACGACAAGGGGCTCTCCTCCATGACGTGGTTCAGCCACCGCTGAACCACAGGTGACGAGGCCCGGCCGTAAGGGGCGGCCGGGCCTCCGCCGATTTTCCGGGGTCATATGCACTCGCCCCGGTCGCACGGCCGTTCGGTACCGGACAACGGCCGCGGAGTCCCGGACGCGACGGCGTCGGCCGCGCCACAGTGGGAACACTGCGTACGAGGAGGCCGGGGACGGAGGCGGACGGATGATGGGAACCCCCTCGGGCCGGATGCGGCAGACGATTCTGGAATGGCTGAAGGACCCCGCGGTCCACTTCCCGGCGCCCGGTCGCCGCGACCTCGCCGAGACCGGAGTCACCGCACGGGCCATCGCCGCCAAGCTCGGCGTGCGCCACCGGACCGCCCGCGCCCATCTGGACTTCCTCACCCGGCTCGGTCTGCTGCGCACCCGCCGGCTGCGCTGCCGCACCCACTACCGGCGCGACGAGATCCGCATCGCCGAGGTGGCCCGGGTGTTCGAGAAGGGGTGGTGACGGACATCGCGGGTGAGACGCCGGACCGGCGGGGCAGGATGGAGGGAGGGATCGATGGGGCTCGGTGATCGCCCGGCCGGCAGGCAGGACGGGCCGACCGACGGCGAAGGGCACCGCACATGGACCGACCCACGGCGCTCGTCCCCCTTCACTACGTCTCCCTCGGCGCCCGCGGCCCCGAGGACGTGGTGGCCGACGCGCACGGACGTGTGCTGACCGGAGTGGAGGACGGCCGGATCCTGCGCCTGCACCACCTCGGCGATCCGCGGACCGCCCGCGTGGAGGTGCTCGCCGAGACCGGCGGCCGCCCCCTCGGACTGGAACCACTGCCGGACGGCGGCCTGGTGGTGTGCGACGCGGAACGCGGCCTGCTGCGCGTCGACCCGGGCCGCGGCCCCGGCACCGTCCGCGTCCTCGCGGACTCGGTGGCGGGGGAGCGGCTCCGCTTCTGCAGCAACG
Source organism: Streptomyces sp. NPDC052101 (assembly GCF_040680235.1). Lineage (NCBI taxonomy): Bacteria > Bacillati > Actinomycetota > Actinomycetes > Kitasatosporales > Streptomycetaceae > Streptomyces > Streptomyces sp. NPDC052101. The sequence goes on along the minus strand of NZ_JBFAWH010000020.1, from coordinate 5,014 downwards.
TCGTCGCCGTCCCGGACGGCACCCTGTACTTCACCGTCTCCAGCGGCCGCTATCCGCTCGATCAGTGGGTCGGCGACATCGTCGAACACACCGGCACCGGACGGCTGCTGCGCCTGACGCCCAAGGGCGGTGAGCCCGAAGTCCTGCTGGACGGGCTGCAGTTCGCCAACGGCCTCGCGGCCGGCGGTGACGGCTCGTTCCTGGTCATCGCCGAGACCGGCGCCTGCCGGCTCACCCGCTACCACCTCACCGGCCCGCGCGCCGGCCACGCAGACCTCTTCGCCACGCTGCCCGGCATGCCGGACAACCTCTGGCGCGAGGGCCCCGACGGCCCGATCTGGGTCGCGCTCGCCAGCTCACGGGTCCCGCCGCTGGACCTCCTGCACCGCACCCCGCCCGGCGTGCGCGGCGCCGCCGCCCGAGCCGCCGTACACGCGCCCTACCGCCCGAGCGGAACGATCGGGGTGATGGCCCTCGACGACACCGGCCGGACCGTCCGGCACCTGGTCCGCCGCCGCTCCGGCTTCCGCATGGTCACCAGCGTCTGCGCGACCGGGGACCACCTCGTCCTCGGCAGCCTCCGGGAGCCCGGCGTCGCGGTCTGCGCACGATGACCCGGCGGTAGGCTGGTGCCCGGCCGTGATCACCCGTCGGGGCAGGACGAACCACCCGTCGAGGCAGGCCGAACAGGAGACGCAAGCGCATGACAGCCCCGGAAGCCGAGAGCCTCCGCGTCCGCCCCGCCCCGCGGCGGCGGTCCGAGTGGCGTACCCAGGCACCCGTCGTCGCGGTGGTCGCCCTCGGCGGCGCCCTGGGCGCCTGCGCCCGCTACGGCCTCACGCTCGCCTGGCCCACGCCGCCCGGCGCCTTCCCCTGGGCGACCTTCTGGACCAACGTCAGCGGCTGCGCGGTGATCGGTGTCTTCATGGTGCTCATCACCGAGGTATGGGCCGCCCACCGCCTGATACGCCCCTTCTTCGGCACCGGCGTCCTCGGCGGCTTCACCACCTTCTCCACCTACGCGGTCGACATCCGCAGGCTGGTCGACGCGGGCCGCGCCGGCCTCGGGCTGGCCTATCTCGCCGCGACGCTGTGCGCGGCCCTCGCCGCGGTGTGGCTCGCCTCGGTCGCCGCCCGCCGGGTGCTGATCAGGAGGCAGCGATGACGTCACTCAGCGGCCGGGCGCTCCGGCTGACCGTCTACATCGGCGAGGACGACACCTGGCACCACAAGCCCCTCTACTCCGAGATCGTGCACCGCGCACACGCGGCTGGACTCGCCGGGGCGAGTGTCTTCCGGGGCATCGAGGGCTTCGGTGCCTCCTCCCGTATCCACACCTCCCGCCTGCTGTCCCTGAGTGAGGACCTGCCCGTGGCGGTCGTCGTGGTGGACACCGAGGAGCGCGTACGAGCCTTCCTGCCGCAACTGGACGAACTCGTCGGGGAAGGGCTCGTGACGCTGGAGGAGTGCGAGGTCGTGCGGTACGTGGGACGCGCGGGCGGCCCGGGAGCCAAGGAACCGAAGGGTAAGAAGTCGTTGTGAACTGGCTGCTGGTGATCGCGGGGGCCGTGGTCGGCGCACCCCTGCGCTATCTCACCGACCGTGCCGTGCAGGCCCGCCACGACTCCGTCTTCCCCTGGGGCACCTTCGTGGTGAACGTCGTCGGCTGCCTGGTCCTCGGGCTGCTGACCGGCGCGGCCTCCACCGGTGCCGCCGGGACCCATCTGCAACTCCTGCTGGGCACCGGGCTGTGCGGGGCGCTGACGACGTACTCGACCTTCTCCTACGAGACGCTGAGGCTGACCGAGGCCGGCTCCGGGCTCTACGCTGCCGTCAATGTCGTCGCGAGCGTGGCGGCGGGGCTCACCGCGGCCTTCGCGGGCGTCGCGCTTGCTCATGTCCTGTGGGCCTAGACCCTCGCCCGGCAGCCGCGCGCAGCAAGTACTGTCTACAGCACTGTCGACCAACTCTCCCCAGAACTGGATTCCATGAGCGCCATCTCCGTCGGTCAAGCCGTCGTCCTCGGAGTAGTCGAGGGGGTGACCGAGTTCCTCCCGGTGTCCTCCACGGGTCACCTGAAGATCACTGAGGGGCTCATGCACATTCCCGTCGACGACAAGTCCGTCGTCGGGTTCTCCGCCGTCATCCAGGTCGGCGCCATCGCCGCCGTGCTCGTGTACTTCTTCAAGGACATCAAGCGGATCGTCTCCGCCTGGTTCCGCGGTCTGACCAACCGCGAGGAGCGCTACCACCACGACTACAAGTTCGCCTGGTGGGTCATCTACGCCACCATCCCGATCGTGGTCGTCGGCCTCGCCGCCAAGCCGCTGATCGACGGGCCGCTCGGCTCCCTCTGGGTCGTCGCCGGCTCCCTGATCCTCGGCTCGGTCGTGATGTGGTGCGCGGACCAGATGGGCCGCCACAAGCGCGGTGAGGACGACACGTCGTTCAAGGATGCGATGTGGGTCGGCTGCTCCCAGATCCTTGCCCTGCTCTTCCCCGGCTTCTCCCGCTCCGGCGCCACCATGTCCACCGCGCTCATCCTGGACCTGGACCGCGTCGCCGCCACTCGGCTGTCGTTCTTCCTCGGCATCCCGGCCCTGACCGGCGCCGGCATCTACGAGCTGAAGGACGCCCTCGGTGCGGGCGTGGGCGCGGCTCCGCTGGCCGTCGGCACCATCGTGTCGTTCGTGGTCGCCTACGCCTCCATCGCCTGGCTGCTGAAGTTCGTCGCCAAGCACTCCTTCAACGCCTTCGTGATCTACCGCATCGTCATCGGCGTGGGCCTGCTCGGCCTGCTCGCCACGGGCGTGCTCGACGCCTGACCGAACCCTCCTGATCACCCACGGGGTGCGGATGCCTGCATTCAGGCGCCGCACCCCGTGAATGTTTCCTTACGCGATGTCTTGACAGTTCCCTGACGCAACCCGCAGGATCGCTCCCGTGAACCTGTCAGACAGCCAGACAGGTGGCCCGGCCCCGCGGCGCGTCAGCGCCATGGAAGCGGTCCTCGGCCACCTGCGCGGCGCCATCGAGCGCGGCGAGTACGCCATAGGCGACAAGCTCCCCTCCGAGGCCGAGCTGTGCCGCACCCTCGAGGTGTCCAGGCCCGTGCTGCGCGAGGCGCTGCGCGCGCTGCAGACGATGGGCCTCACGGTCTCCCGGACCGGCAAGGGCACCTTCGTCGTCGCGAACGCCGTCGAGGACCCCACCTTCGGCGACTACGCGGCCAGCGACCTGCTCGAGGTGCGCCGGCACATCGAGATCCCGGTCGCCGGGTACGCGGCCGCGCGCCGCACCCCGGAGAACCTGGACCACCTGGCGCATCTGCTCGACCGCATGGAGCGGGAGACGGACACCACGGCCTGGGTGGCGATGGACACCCTCTTCCACCTCGCGATCGCCGAGGCCGCCCAGAACCCGGTCTTCCGCCGGGTCATCGAGGAGATCCGCGACGCACTGGCGCGTCAGTCGGCCTTCCTCAACGAGCTGGGCGGGCGCCGCGAGCAGTCCAATCGCGAGCACCGGGCGATCGTCGAGGCGCTGGTCGACGGTTCCGAACACGACGCGGTGGAGGCGATGAGCCACCACCTGGACCGCGTCGAGACGACCCTCACCGACATCGTGCGTCCCCAGCGGACGGACGACCTCCCCACGGAAGGCGGACCCGAGGCGTGAGCGAGCAGCACCTCAAAGACGAGACGCGCCCCTCGTCCGGCCATGTCGACGCCGGAGACGCCGGCTACAGCAAAGGCCTGAAGCACCGGCACGTCAACATGATCGCCATCGGCGGAGCCATCGGCACCGGCCTCTTCCTCGGCGCGGGCGGCCGGCTCGCCGACGCCGGACCCTCCCTGTTCATCGCGTACGCCGTGTGCGGCGTCTTCGCCTTCCTGGTCGTGCGCGCCCTCGGCGAACTCGTCCTCTACCGCCCGTCCTCCGGTGCCTTCGTGTCGTACGCGCGGGAGTTCCTGGGCGAGAAGGGTGCCTACACCGCGGGTTGGATGTACTTCCTGAACTGGGCGACCACCGGCATCGCCGACATCACCGCGGTCGCCACCTACACCCACTACTGGGGCATGTTCTCCGACATCCCGCAGTGGGTGATCGCGCTGATAGCGCTGGCCGTCGTCCTGACCGTGAACCTGATCTCGGTCAAGATCTTCGGCGAACTGGAGTTCTGGTTCGCGATCGTCAAGGTCAGCGCGCTGGTCGTCTTCATGTGCATCGGCATCTTCCTGCTGGTCACCCAGCACCCGGTCGAGGGCCACCACCCCGGCCCGTCCCTGATCACCGACAACGGCGGTGTCTTCCCCAACGGCCTGCTGCCGATGCTGCTGATCATCCAGGGTGTCGTCTTCGCCTACGCCTCCGTCGAGCTGGTCGGTGTCGCGGCCGGCGAGACCGAGAACCCCGAGAAGATCATGCCGAAGGCGATCAACTCGATCATGTGGCGCGTGGGCCTGTTCTACGTCGGCTCCGTCGTCCTGCTCTCGATGCTGCTGCCCTGGAACCAGTACCGGGCCGGCGAGAGCCCCTTCGTGACCGTCCTGTCGCACATCGGCGTCCCGGCGGCCGGCGGCGTGATGAACCTGGTCGTGCTCACCGCCGCCATGTCCTCGCTGAACTCCGGCCTGTACTCCACCGGCCGCATCCTGCGCTCCATGGCCATGAGCGGGTCGGCGCCGAAGTTCACCGCGCGGATGAGCCGCAGCCAGGTCCCGTACGGCGGAATCCTGCTCACCAGCGGTATCTGTGTCCTCGGTGTGGGCCTCAACTACGTCGTCCCCGCCGACGCGTTCGAGATCGTCCTCAACTTCGCGGCGATCGGCATCCTCGCGACCTGGGGCATGATCATGATCTGTCACCTGCTCTTCTGGCGGAAGACCCAGCGGAGCGAGCTGATCCGGCCGTCGTACCGGCTGCCGGGCTCCCCCTGGACCGAACTCGTGACGCTGGCGTTCCTCGCCTCCGTCCTGGTCCTCATGTACGCCGACGGCGGCGCCGGACGCAC
>NZ_JBFAWH010000019.1:0-151173 GCF_040680235.1 Streptomyces sp. NPDC052101 | reverse complement strand
CCGTAGACCGTCTGGTGGGGCGGGAAGTCGTGCGGGAGGTAGGCCCACTGGCAGCCCGTGCGGTCCACGTACAGGATCGCGTTCATGATCTCGCGCAGGTCGTGCCGAGGTGGCCGACCGAAGTCCAGGGCCCGGCCCCGACGTTCGAAGCGCCAGGCGGACAGCACCGGCTCGATCAACTCCCAGCGGGCATCGGACAGATCACTCGGGTACGCGCGACGTTCCGTCATGACCTGGACGTACTGCCGGTTGGGGGCGTGCGCCCAGGCGTGCATCCTGCCCCGCGGAAGCACGGCACAGACAGGGGCGTCCAGGGATGAGACAGGCACAAGCCAACACCACCCCCGCCCGTCACACCATCTGCACCGACAAACACGACCGACTCAGCACCCTCATCAACACCAGACCACTGCCCCGCACAAACATGGATGCATTACCACACTGCAGATGAAAACGACCTCTAAGGGCGCATTTCAGGCGTAAAGATCATTCCGGGGAAGGGTGACAGGCACCTCTCCGCACCTGGATAATGGATCTACGCCCGGAGCCAGAGCCGGATCGCTGTGACGGTCACGGTGCCGTGGAAGACGTAGGCACATGTGTCGAATCGCCTGGCCACGGTCCGGAAGTTCTTGGGGGCGTTGACAGTCCGCTCGACTTCGTTCCTGCGCTTGCCGATCGTCTTGTCGGGGCCGGTGAGGCCTCCCGCCATCGCTTCCATGGCGCTTGCGGTTGGCCCGCTGGCTCTTTGGCGCGGGGATGGCGTGTTTGATCTGGGATGAGCTGCGGGGCAACGCCCCACTGGCCTGGCGTGATCAGCAGGACCAGGGGCCGACGTCCGCCTTCCCCGGCAAACCAGTCGATACGGCCCTCCGCGTCGATGTCGGCCGGGCGGCCGCGAAGACCTTGTTGTCAGCGCGCCTCCGGTCCGGCGACGGAAGACAATGCCGTTGATCACTCTGCAGTGGCTTTGGCGCCCGCGCGGCACTGCCCTGCGTCAGAATTCCCCCGTGACCAATGATCAGTCCCGGATTCCCGCCCGTCCACTGCTGCGTCGCACGCGGGACGGTGAACTCATAGACGTCGCCGGTGTCGCGCACTTCTTCCGGCTCACCGGCGAGCACACGGGCGGGCACTTTGCCTTCGAGGAGTTCAGCCTCGCCCCTGGCACCATTGGTGCCAGGCCACACGTGCATGAAGGACACGACGAGTATTTCTACATCCTGGAGGGCGAGTTGACGCTGCACACCGGTGATGGCGAGGTAACGGCCGGTCCCGGGGATCTGCTCGCCGCGACCCGCGGCACCCCGCACGGCTTCCGCAACGCAGGAGCGGTTCCCGCACGCGCTCTGTGCCTCTACACCCCTGCCGGCTACGAAAACTACTTCCGCGACGTCCATGCCGCCGTGAGCGCCGGGGCCGAGGCGACCGATGAGCTACTGGCCGAATTCCGCAGTCGTTACCGGACCAGTTCCTACCAGGTTCCCTCGGACAGACTCTGACCCGTTCGCCACCGTGGCAAGCAAGGTGGCCGAGCCGGCTGCCGGGACCGACGAGCGGGGGCGGCGGCGTGCGGTCCGCACCGACCACCACCGGCCCCGTGCCGTGGTCGCCGCGGCTGGCCTGTCGCCGGCGGCGTGCGCCCCAAGGTCCGCCTCGGCCCAGGCGCGCTCGTGCGTACTGGTCCTGCTCGGCGTGCGTCTGGACGGCATAAAGACCCCAGCCATCCGTAGCAATTGGCGCTTGTCCCATGACCGGTGTGGTGGTCTGCCCTAGCCGCCGACTCACCTTTCAGGCGCGGGGAGCCCTGAGGTGGTGGTCAGTCAACCTCCGCCTCCGCGACCAGCGCATCGAGCGTCGTGCGCAGCTCGGCCAGTTCGGCCGGGGTGGGATCGGCCGGCTCGTGCGGCACCTGCGCAGCGGGGTTCACCACGGAGGTGGTGCCCTCCGGACCAGGCGTAGCAACGGCGCGGGCAAGGAGCGCGCCGTTGTCGGGCGGTGGGGTGCCGAGGGCGTCGCCGAGCTGTCGCAGTGCGGCCGCGAGCGAGGTCTGTGGGAAGGGGAAGTCCGCGGGGAGCAGCCCGGCCTGTTGGGTGTGGTCGTCGCCGCGGAAGTCCAGGACCCAGTTCTCCCAGCCCGGCAACGGCCAGTTGTGGATGCCGACCGCGGGCTGCACTGTCCAGAGCGAGACCGTGCGGGCCTGCGGGTCGTAATGGACGCCGCCGTACGGCATGTCTGAGGGCGAAGGGGTGGTCGGCGACGGGACGAGCAGGTCGATCAGGCCCGGGCCGCAGGCGACGAGCCCGATGGGCTCCCCACCGCTGCCCCACGCGCGGACGCTTCCGCCAGGCAGGCGCAGGGAGACGACGGACCAGGGCTCGGTGTTCTCGGTGTCCGCGAACCAGGAAGGCTCGAAGGTCTCGAACCAGCCCGGTTCACGGGTCAGGTCCCTGCCGAGGCCCAGGTGGTGGGTCAGATCACCCATGCCGTCGTGCGCGAAGCGGACGTCCCAACCGGGCCATGTCCGGGCCAGTACGGCGCGGGCGGCGACGCAGTCGGCCCAGCTGTCCGCGAAGGCAAACCAGAGCAGAATCCGGCGATCGTGGTCGACGAGTGCGGCGCCCTCGCACCACACGTCGTCGAGCCACGCATCGGTCTCCTGGTTGGCGCGGAAGCAGCGTGTCGCCGCGACCGGACCGGGCAGCAGATCCTCAACGACCCGGTTGGCGGCCCAGTGTGAGTAGTACCGCTGCCAGGCGCCGTTCTCGACCACCACGTACTGCGCTCGTGCTCCCATGACCGGCGAGGATAGCGGCGTTGGACGACGGTGACCTCATGACTACCCCGTGCCTGAACGGCTGCTGGCTGCTGGCTGCTGGCTGCTGGCTGCTCAAGGTCACGAACCAGTCGGTGCGTGCCGAAGAAACCCGCTGCAACGAGCAGCGCGCCGCCCTGCTCGAGAAGTGCTGCGGCTGCGTCACCCCTTGAGCGGAAGCCTTCTCAGAGGACCGATCCGGCTTTGACCACGTGTCGCAGGTGCCGCTCGGGACGGGTGAGGACGGTCAGGTCTGCGAGCGGGTCGCCGTCCACGACGAGCAGGTCGGCGTGCGCGCCCGGCGCGAGGGTGCCGATCTCGCCCTCCATCCGCAGCAGGCGGGCCGCTGTGCTGGTGGCGGAGCGGATCACATCCGCAGCGGGCTGGACCTCGGCGCGCAGCGTGAACTCCTCCAACTGCGCTGAGTGCAGCGGTCCGAGCAGGTCACTGCCGTAGACCAGGTTGACGCCCGCGCGGTGCGCCTTTTCCAGGGCGGCCAGCCCGTGATCGCGGACCTGGGTGAGTTTGCGGAAGGACGACTCCGGCAGGCCGGACTGCCGGCTGAGTTTCGCCGTCTGCGCGTAGGCGACCAGGGTCGGCACCAGGAAGGCGTCCCGCTCCAACAGCAGGGCGATGGTCGCGTCGTCGATCAGGTTGCCGTGTTCGACGCAGCGCACGCCGGCCCGCAGGGCCCGATCGATGGCGCGCGGGTGGTAGGCGTGTGCGGTGACGTACCGATTGTGGTTCTCCGCCTCCTCCACGGCGGCGCGTATCTCCTCCTCGCTGTACTGGACGGCCGCGATCTCGTCGTGCGGCGAGGCCACCCCGCCGGAGAGGAGCACCTTCAGATGGGCGGCGCCCTTGCGGAATTCGTCCCGGGCCGCCGTGCGGACGGCGTCGACACCGTCCGCGATCCGGGCGAAGTCGGGACGGCTCTCGCAGCAGGGCGCCGAGTCGTCCCCGAGCGGGCGCAGGTCGCCGTGGCCGCCGGTCTGGGAGAGCGCCTTTCCGCCGTGGACGAGTCGCGGGCCGAGTGCCAGCCCTTCGGCCAGGGCGCGGGCCATGCCGTGGTCGGCACCGCCGACGTCCCGGACGGTGGTGAAGCCGCGGCGCAGCATCCGTTCCGCCTCCGCGAGGGCGCGGACAGTCAGGTATCCGGGGGTCCAGGAGGCGATGGCGGCCAGATCGAGAGAGGTGACCAGCAGGTGGACGTGGGCGTCGATCAGGCCGGGCAGCACGGTGGCGCCGGCCGCCCTGAGCACCCGGACGTCCTGCCCGGCGCCGGGTGGGCGGCCGGTGCCGGTGGCGGCGATCCGGCCGTCGGCGACCTCGATCCAGGCTGGGTCGGTACGGGTGCCGGTCTCGGGGTGGAGCAGGTGGGCGTCGGTGATCAGCAGTCGGCTCATGGCGGTGGTCCTCTCTCCGTTTCAATACGACCTGTATTGAATACACCATGTATCGTGGTGCTGTGAATTCCTCCCCGGTCGGGCCCTCCGCGCCCCGGCCCCCTCGGCGCCGCGTCCACACCAGAGCCCGCATCCTCTCTGCGGCGGGCGAGCTGTTCCTGTCCGCGGGATACGCGCGGACGAGCATCGAGGACATCTGCACCGCCGCCGGCTACACCCGTGGGGCCTTCTACTCGAACTTCGCCACCAAGGAGGACCTGCTGCTGGCGCTCTTCGATGAGCAGGCGGCCGAGCGGATGAGCGAGCTGGAGCACCTGGCCGCCGCGGCCGGACAGTTGGGTCCCGAGGATCGGGCGCGGCGGCTGGTCGAGGCACTGCTGCGGGTCGAGGCCGCCGAAACCGGGTGGATTCTGCTCTTCCTGGAGTTCCGTCTGCTGGCCGCCCGTACATCGGAACTCGCCGACCGGGTAGCCGCACACGACCGCACGGTGACAGCGGCGCTGGCGGCGCTGCTGGCGCGGGTCCTGCCAGAGCTGGTACCGCCCGGGGCCTCCGCCGAGCAGGCCGCCGAGGTGATCCTGGCCGCACGCGAGGGCCTGCTCGCCCGCACCGCCGCGGGCGGCCCGGCCGCCGAGGAGTTGCTGAGCGCGGCGACGGCGGTGCTGGCCGGACTGCTGGGCTGACGCAGCGGACAACTGCGTCGGCCGGCCGTTGTCGTACCGATCACGGGAGTTGCGGATCGAAGGGGAGTCCCGGTCCGGTGATCGCGGGGCGGTGGACGCATGGGTGGGGGCAGGGCCTGCGGTGCGGTTCGTGGGTGTCAACGCCCGAGAAGCGCTGGTGGGCCCTGATCATGAGTCCGCCCTCCCCCCGAGGGGGGACGTCCTTGATCCTTCGGGAGGATGTGACGCTGCCGCCCATCGACCAGCCTGGACGCATGACCACTCTCCCGAACACCCCTGCTCCGGCGCCTCGTTGGGCGATCCGAGCCGCACACGCCGCGGCCCTCACCACCGTGCCCTCGGGGCTGTGGCGGATCGCGCTGGCCCTCGGCCTTCCGGTGGGCTACAGCGACCAGGTGCTCCGCCATGACTTCCACATCCCCGGCTGGGGTGTGTTCTACGTGATCGGGCTCAGCGTGGTTTCCGAGGCCTTCGCCCTGCTGACGCTCGGCCTGGTCCGGCCCTGGGGCGAGGTGGTGCCGCGCTGGATCCCCGTCATCGGCGGCCGGCGCGTTCACCCGCTCGCCGCCGTCATCCCCGCCGCCCTCGGCTCACTGGCCCTCGTCTGCCTCTGGAGCGACCTCGTGTTCTGGTGGAACGTCGACGAGACTCCAGCGATGCTCGGGCACTGGCACACCGTCGTCGGCATCTTCTACCAGCCGCTGGTCCTGTGGGGCCCGCTTCTTGCCGCGGTGACCGTCTCCTACTACCGCCGCCATCGCTGACCACCTGAGATGAGGGTGAGCAGAGCCTGAGCGGCGGTGACAACGGTGACGTGTTGATGCCAGCCGGTCGATCACGGTGGGCACAGCCGGTGAAGGGAGGGAATGCGCTGACACGTAAGCTCCGCGCATATGGACGATGTCACCCTGCGCTTCAGCTCGCCGCCGGCTTTGGCCGGTGATGAGCCCGGCAAGACGGCGGCCCCGCTTCTGGACCGGTTGCGTATTGCCATTTCGCGGAGGCTTGCCGCAGATCTTCCTGTTCCAGCCTCGATGATGCAGTGGCTGGATGAGGAGATGGACGTCTTCGCCGACGACTCAGAACTCCTCGGCGACCTCTTCGACCCGTTGCTTCATGCCCACGCACTCGACACTGCCACTGCAGGTGCGGCGGTGCTCCTGGCGGACGTGGTCGTAGACGGTCGGGCGTCTGCCGCTGTCCGTGCCGCACTGACGGTGACGCTGGCCGAAGCGGCGACGGCCGCGCTGCGTGAAGAGGCGCTGGACCCGCACGGGTTCGTCAGTATCGAGGCCGTGCTGCGGCGGCAGACCGCCAGCCAGCGAGCGGTCCGAGAAGCCGTTCGAGAGCAAGCTCCCCGCTTGCTTGCGCAATGGGACGAGGAGCCCGAGGTGATGCAGTTCGCGCTTGCCGTGCTGGCGGCCGCCTGCGCCGGGACTGCTGTCGTCTCGCGGATCGCAAGCCTGGCTGCTGTGTGGCCGGAGAGCCCGCGGGCGGCCACCTTGGCGTTGGCCTGTGCTCTGGCTGCTGACGATGAGGAGGCGCTCACGGGAGCCCTTGGCGAGACCGTCCGGCATCCCGACTACAACCCTGACGCCCAGGGAGATCCCGAGGCGCTCTTGCAGAGCCAGGGGCTGAGCCTCCTGATCGATCTCGCACAACAGGAGGTCGGCCCTTTGGTCTTCGACTGACGAACGATCGGTTACGCGTTCCAGGGGGGCGGGACCCGTCGGACCGCGACTAGGTGTCCGTGCGGGCCGATGGCGTGCACCCCAAGGTCCGGTCCAGGTAGGCGGACTCGTGCCTGCTGCGGCGGGAGGACGCCGCTGCCCGGTCACACCTCACGCGATCCTTTCAGACCGTGATCGCAAGCTTGCCCTGCACATTGCCGGCTGCCAGCACCTCGTGCGCCTCTGACACCTTCTCCAGCGGGAACACCTGCTGCAGGTGCACCCGAAGCTTCCCCGCCTCGACCAGTTCGGCCAGTGCCTCCAGGCCGGCCGGGTCCGGCTCCACGCCGACCGCTGCGAAGCGTACGCCGGACCGCTCCGCCAGCTCGGGCAGGGTGGTGCTGAGCCGCTCCACCGCCGTCACCAGCACACCACCCTGCCGCAGCACGCCGAAGGAACGCTCGGCGTTCCCGCCGCCCAGGGTCTCCAGCACCACGTCCACCGGCGCGTCCCGGAGCACCTCGGTGTAGTCCTGGGTCCGGTAGTCGACCAGCTGGTCCGCGCCCAACCCGCGCAGGAAGTCGTGCTTGGACGCGCTCGCCGTGCCGATCACCTCTGCGCCGAGGTGCTTGGCCAGCTGTACCGCGACGTGCCCGAGCCCGCCGCCCGCGCCGTGGATCAGTACCCTTTGTCCCGGCCTCAGCTGCGCGATCTCCACCAGTGCGTGCCAGGCGGTCAGTCCGACCAGCGGCAGTGCCGCGGCCTCCTCGTGGCTGATCCCCGCTGGCTTGCGAGCCAACTGCCGGGCGGGGGCGACCAGGTACTCCGCGTTCGCACCGGCCGCGGCCGGGAAGTACGGCATCCCATAGACCTCGTCGCCGACCTGGAACCGGTGCACACCCGGATCGACCTGCTCGACCACCCCGGAGACGTCCCATCCCAGGACGAAAGGCGGCTCGCCCAGCAGCGGGAAGGCGCCGGAGCGGACGAACAGTTCCACGGGGTTGACGCTGGTCGCCCTGACTCGGACGAGTACCTGCGTCGGTCCAGGCGTCGGCTTGGGCGCGTCGTCGACAAGCTCCAGCACCTCGGGGCCGCCGAAGGTCTTCTGGGTGATCGCACGCATCGTCATGTACTCCTGTTCGGGAAGTCGTTCGGGATGTCCCTAATCCTTCGGCAGGGTGGTACCTGTTGAACAGAAGGCACTTCAAAGGTATATAGGTACCTCATGGGTACTACTGACAACCTGCGGTTCTACGGTGGCGCGGATGCTTATCTGGCTGCCTGCCCCTCGCGCCAGATCCTGGACGTACTCGCCAACAAGTGGACCATGCTGGTCATGGGGGCGCTCTCCGGCGGCCCGCTGCGCTTCGGCGAACTGCGGCGCCGCCTGGACGGCATCACACAGAAGATGCTCACCCAGACCCTGCGTGCCCTGGAGCGGGACGGCCTGGTCACCCGCACGGTCTACCCGACCATTCCGCCAAAGGTCGAATACGCGGCCACCGAGCTGGGCGAGAGCGTCACCGCGCTGATGCACGCGATCCGCGCCTGGTCCGAGGACAACATCAACGCCGTCCTGGACGCCCGCGACGCCTACGACGCACGGGCGGCCCAGGAAGTACAGCCGGTCATGGCCTGATGGTCAGTAGACACCGGCACGCACCTTGATGTGAACGCACCTGATGGCCTGTCGTATGGTTCCTCGTCACCACGCGGACAGGGAAAGGATCATGAGCAGGGTCATCGGGCGAAGACATCTGGCGGCCATGGCTTTGATGGCCATCGGTGTGACAGCGTGCGGCGGGGGCATGGCGGAGGTGCCCCGACTGCGAAGGCTGCGGTCGGCCGGGGCTCGGAGCACTCGCCGTCGTCCAAGGCGACGCCGCCGACCGCGGTGCACGAGGAGACAACGGCCGCAGCGCAGCTGAAGGACGAACTGCTCCCGGCTCCCGCCGGGTCCAAGCCGGATCGCACCAACGGACTGCCACCCCGCGCCATCCTCGACCTCGACCAGTTCGTGCGCGGACTGTTCGTGGCGAAGTCCGTGAACACTGAGAAGGACGACCTCCAAAAACAAGGCTTCACCTATGCCGCTGAGACCAACTGGGACGCGGCAGACGGCACCGGGGCGGAAATCGTCCTGATCAAGTTCCGCGGCTCCACGGAAGCCCGTCACTACATCGGCTCAGTCTCCGCGAGCACAGAGTCGTCCGCTTCCGCACTGGCGGGAGTGCCGGACGGCTACGTCCTCACCGCCAACTCGAAGAACCGCTACGGGGACATCATCATGCAGGCCCGGTTCACCGTCGACGACATCGCGGTGCACATGCACTACTACTCTCACGCCACAGCTGACAGGGCAGGACTGACCACACTCGCCCGGGCCCAGTACACCCGGCTCACCAAGAGCATCACCACCCCGTCGCCCCGGCCGTAGGCGGACGGCTGGTCAGCAGGTATGCCGGTAGGAGACATCCGGAATGAATGTCTTCCAGGCGGCGGGGCTCAGGCCGGAGCCCGCACGGGCGCACACGGATACGGCGGCCAGCCGCGGTGATATCGGGTAGGCGCGTGGCAGCGTATGGGCGCCGTGAACGATGACGGCCGTCCCGGCATGATTGAAGGCCACGGAGAGCACGTCGTCCCCCGCCGTGAGCAGGCTGGTCCCCAGCGGACGGAATGTCGCCGCGTCCCACAACCGGACACTGCTGCCGCCGGCGGCAGCCAGAATGCGGCCGTCCGGTGAGTAGGCGAGAGCGGAGACCGGCTGGAGTTTGCCGTCCTGCGTATATGTGGGCACGGCATCGAACATGCCGAACCGGTGCTTGACCGTCCGGTCCCACAGGGTCACCCACCCCGCGTCGTCGCCGGTCGCCACCCGGCCGCCGTCACCGGGAGCCTCGTCCATGGCCGTGATCTGGCCTCTGATGGGATGGCCGGGATCGGTGGCGGGAGGCGGCTGCTCGATTCCGTCGGTCCGCCAATCAGAGTCCAGGGCGTCCCCGACGTAGAGAGACCGGATGACGGGCGCGGCGGTCCAGGAACCCTCTTCGATGTAGCGGATCAGTTTTCGGTTCGGGTCGAGGCTCACTCCCCCGACGGGGCGGCCCTGCAGGGGATACCGGAAGACCGGTCCGGCGGGGCTGTCGAGCCGCCACAGAGCAAGGGACCTGTTGTCTGCGACAGCGAGAAACCGGCCGTCGGGGGTGACGGACACACAGGTGGGTGCCGTGGCAGGGATGGACGGGCCCTCCTTCCCCGTACGCAGGTTCCAGATGTGTATCCCGTTGTCAGTGACGATGAGGAGGTGCCGCTCATCCATGTGCAGCGGGTACGGCCTGGCTGTGTCGCCGTGTGGGCCGCAGGCCAGTCGCACAGCGGAGGCCAACGGTCCCCCGCTGCCCAGTCGACGTTCGCTGTCGCCGTCCCACACAAGCAGGTCACCGGTCCGGGCACATTCCGTCCCTCGCTGCTGTTCCGTGTGCTCGGGAGCCACCGGGACTCGGTGATGACCCGGCAGATGCCACAGCTTGGCAAAGCGGCCGTCTTCGTCGGAGACAAGAAATGTGTCCTCGGTCGGACCGAAGGACACTATTCCGGCGGACGACGGGAGCGGTAACCGGGTTGACGCGCCCGAGGCGGCGTCGCGTACCTCCCACGTGTCCGAGGCACGGAACAGCAAACGCCGCGCGTCGGGGGACGCCTCCATCAAGCGGTCGTTCCTGTCGACGGACAGCGTCCGCAGCAGGCGGCGGGTGGTCAGGTCCCACAACTGTGCGCGTCCCGTGCCGCCCGTCACCAGTGTGCTGCCGTCGGTGCTCAGGAAGACAGGGGCCGAGGCGTCTTTGCCGGCCGCACCTGGCTCGGCTGGTTCGGCCGGTTCGGCGAAGGCATCTTGCTCGGGCTGGGTGGAAGCGCCCAGGAGAGCCGCCTTGGCTTCCAGTGTGGGGCTGATGCGCCATGCGGCGACGCTGAGGCGTAAAGCGGTGGGCGGGTCGGCGTATCGCATGCTTTCCGCCAGCGCCGCGACGCGCCGGGATGCCGCGTCGGCGAGGCGCCGTTGCTCCATGCGGTCCCGCTGCCACACCACCAGGCCGGCCACCATCGCCAGGGCCGCGATCACGGAGACGGCCACCCGCAGTCGCCGAAGCCGCCGGGCCGTTCGCGACGCCACGCGCTGTTCCTGCTCGCGTGCGGCGATGCTGGCGTCGAGGAAGGCACGCTCGACTGGGATCAGGTCCGCGCGACGCCCGGCGAAGCACTCCTCGGCCGCGGCCAGCCGTGTGCCGCGATACAGGGCGCCAGGGTCCTGGCCGAGGGCCTTCCATGTGCGGGCAGCTTCGGTGAGCTGATGGTGGACACGCAGCCGGTCGCGGGCCTCCTCGACCCAGAGCTGGAGCCGGGGCCAAGCCGTGATCAGTGCTTCGTGGGCCAGGTCGACCGTGTCGCCATCGAGGGTGAGCAGGCGTACCCGCACCAGTTGCGCAAGAACGTGCCTGGCCTCAGGGGAGTCGGTATCCAGCTCGGCACGGTCGGTGGGGCTGCGGGTATCAGGGGCTGCTCCGTCCCGCGGCGGTGCGCAGGACCCGGGCGAGATCAGCCGCAGCAGGATCCGACGCGCGGCTGCGGCCTCCGTGGCCGAGAGCGCCGCGTACACCTGCTCGGCGCTCTTGGCGATCGCGCCTTGGATACCGCCCGTGGCCTGATACGTCTCCACCGTCAACGCACGGCCTCTGCGGCGATACCAGGTCTGCAGGAGCGCGTGGGACATCAGCGGCAACCCGCCGGGTTGATCGACGATGTCGTCGACGATTCTCGCAGTCAGCTCACGTTGCACGATCAATCCCGCAGCCGCGGCCGGTTTGACGATTGCTTCCCGTAACTCGGCCGGGCTCATGGGCCCCACCAGAAGCGTGGCCCGCCGCGACGCTTCGGCGAGGTGCTGGTGTTCCGCGAAGCGGGCGAAGAAGTCCGCCCGCACGGCGATCACGACACGCAGACCGCTGTCCGGCTTGACGGCGGTCACCAGCAGGTCGATGAATGCCGCGCGCTCTGCTGGATCCTGGCACAGCGTGTACAGCTCCTCGAACTGGTCGACCACGACCACCGTGTCGCCTTCAGCCTCGCGCGGTGTCACCACATCGGCGTGCGTGGCGACCGGATGCGGCCCAGGGGTGAGGATACGAATGGCGGCCGGCCGACGACCGGCAGGGTCGGGGGTGCGCAGGCGCGGGATGAGGCCGGCGCGCAGCAGCGAGGACTTTCCGCTGCCCGATGCCCCGACCACGGCAACCAAGCGGTGGGTGTTCAGCAGCGCGGCCAGTTCGGCAACCAGCGCGTCCCTGCCGAAGAACAGGTCCCGGTCCCCCGGCTCGAACCGGGCAAGGCCACGGTAGGGCGGCTCAACATCCCCGTCCTCCGTGCGCGGCTCGGCGGCTGCCTCCCTGGCCGCCTCACTCCACCGCGCCTCCCACTGCGTCTCTTCGCCGCCGCAAGCGCGGACATAGGCGAGAACGACCGGCAGCGTAGGGAGTTGCTCACCGGCGGCGGCCTGCGACAGCGTGCTCGCCCCCTGACCGGTCCGCTGCGCCATCACCCGATACGTCGGACTCCCGGCCTCCGCCCGGAGTTTGCGTAACTCGAACGCGAACCGTGCGACCGGCCCGGCACTCGGATCCAACGGGCTTTCCCGACGCCCCGCCATCGACAGCTCCCCTACGCCGTCCGCCTCCCCGTGGACGCGGCGCTGTGGTCCGCGACGCTAGACCCGCCCGTGGCAGAACGGCAAACCAGAGGCACCCGGGTTTGGTCAATGTCGCCCGCTGAGCCCTGCGACCTGCGATACGGCCATTGATCAGAGTGGCGGAACCGGCTCCCCATTCAATTCCCCGGGCGGAAAAGTCGAGGTGAGGCGGCACGGCGGGGCCTCGTGGCTTGTCCGGCCGATCAACCGGAAGGGATGGGGCGGGCGTCGGCCTCGCTACCCGACGGGGGTGGGTGGCGAAGACCGCGCCAGGGAGTCACGAACTCGTCCTCGTGTGGCCGTTCGGCACACGCACGTCGCCATCAGCGACATCACCAACATCAGCGACATCGGGGAAGAAGGGAATCTCTCCATGCGACTGACAGCCATAGCCAGGGCGGCGGGTGTCACCGCCGCGACCGCACTCTTCACGGCCTGCGCCCTCACTCAGGCCCAGGCGTCCCCGTCTGCCGGCTACATCGGCGACGGCTATTCCAACAACAGCCACGGCGTGTGGTGCGTCCAGCACCTCGTCAACGACGTCGCATCGGACAAGGGCAAGGGACGCCCGCTCGCCGAAGACGGGGTGTGGGGTCCGAACACCAAGAGCTGGGTCACCTGGTACCAGGGCGTGTCCGGCCACAGCCTCGCCAAGGACGGCATCGTGGGCAAGGGCACGGGTGGCTGGTTGCTGCTCGACGGCGACTCCTACTACGGCGGCACCAACTACTGCTACAAGTACGTCCCGTCGTACTTCTGATCGGACACCACACCACCCAGAGGCCCCCGGACGGTCGTGTCCGCCGGGGGCCTCCACAGTTCGAGTCGCGGGCGGCGGTCCCGAAGGTGATCACGATGTACGGCGGTGTTCACCCACCGCAGGAGCGGAATGCGCACCGGCACCGCCCCGGTCCGAGCCGCTTGTCCTCATTCCTTCGACCGCGATGCTCTCAAGACAGGAGTCGGATCATGGCCTCACAGCGACACGCCCTGCTGTCCCTGACCGTGCTGCTTCTCGTCGGCGGAACTGCCGCCGCGCAACCATCCGCGGCCGCACCAGCCCCGATGCCCGCCGCAGCTGCCACAAGTCCCGTCACCTGCACCTACTACTCCGGGACTGGTCCGGTGCAGCCCGGAAAGACCTACCCGGACCGGCGGGTAGCCCAAGTACAGTGCCTGATCAACACCAACACCAGTTACCGCCCGCCTCTCCCCATCGACGGCATCTACGGCCCCAAGTCCGTACACGCGGTCACGGTGGTCCAACAGCATGCCGGCCTCACCCCCGACGGGATCGTGGACCCCACCACCTGGGCGGCCCTGCGAGTCGGGGTCTGGTGGTAGGCGCCAACTCGGCATGGCGGTCCGCCGCCAACCGGTCGGCGGCCGGCTCCGCCGCCGGGGCATCGGTGGACGACGCCGTCTTGAGATGCCTCCGCACCTCATTCTGAAATGATCAGCCGGTTGCTCGTGTGGCACTTCAACTGCCCCGCAGCCAAGGGCGGTTGTAGGATTGGCGGTGCTCGCTGCAGCCACTGCTCAAGGTCCGTACAGGCCTACACAGCCGGAGGCGGGGCGGCGTCGTACGGGGGGGACCATGGTCGAGGCCGTCAGCCATGCGCAGTATGTCGAGATCGACTGCGCGCAGTGCGGTGAGAGCTTCTCGCCGGAGCTGTACGTGCTCGTGGACGCCGACGAGCGGCCCGACCTGGTCCGCCTCATCAGGCAGGACATCCTGCACTGCCCGGTCTGCCCGCACTGCCACGTCGTCATGGCGGTGGGGCTGCCCCTGCTGGTCCACCGTCCCGGGCAGCGTGTGCCCGTCATCTACAGTCCGGTCCCGCAAGCCGGTCCCCAGGTGCGGCAACTGCACGGCGAGATGCTTGTCCAGCTCCTCTGCGAGCGGCTGGGCAGCCGCTGGACGGACAGCCTGGCGCGGCATGTGTACACGGCGGAGCGCGCCGAACTCGGCTCCCTCGTCGATCTGGACCTGGACCTGCTGCCGGGCGGGCGTGACACCTCGCTGCGCGAGGCGATGGAGCGGTACCAGTTCAGCACCACGTGGGAGGAGGCACGCGCGGCGGTCGAGGGGTTCGACCTGCTGGTCGGCCCGGAAGCGGAGTACGTGCTGCGCAACGGCATCCGCAACGCCGAGGCAGCGGGCGACGCGGAAGCGGCGGCGACGACGGCCCAGCACCTCGACGTGCTGCTGGACTGCCGCGGCCGCGGCGTGCCGGCCGCGTTCGCCGACCTGTGCGACGGCACCGGCCGCACCGTCAAGACCAGTCTGGTCGCCGTGTACCACGCCCTGGCCGAGTCGGCCGGTGACGACCCGCACAGCAGGCTTCCCCTCCTGCGGGCCGCACTGGAATGGGAACGCCGGGAGGACGACGACGAGCGCTGGGCCCACCTGCAACTCGAACTCGCCGACGCCCTGGCAGGTCTCGCCCTGACGGGGCGGACGTCCCGGACGGACGACCCGGCCTGGCACTACCGGAGTGCCCTGGACGTCCTCACCGCCCGGCGCGCGCCGCGCGAGTGGGTCGCGGCCTCGCTGCGCCTGCTCCGTACGGTCCGTCTGACGCCGTCCTTCCCGACCGGGCCACAGCTGGCCCTGGCGATCCTGTGCCACGCACAGCCGCAGGACCGGACCCGGAGCACCCTGACCGAGGTTCTGCCGGACGTGTGGGACGAAGTGAAGGGCGACACCGAGCCGCCCGCCGTGGTGGATGTCGTACAGGCGCTCGTCGACGACGGGATGCTCCGCGTCGGCGCCGACGGTGAGGCCTGCGAGGTGCCGGACTGGGTCCTGGCCTCGCTGTCCGCCGGCCTGTCCCCGTCCACCGGCATGATCGTCGACTCCTCGCTCGCCGAGCACCGGCTCGCCCGGCTCTCCTCGCCCGGGACCGGCACGGCAGGCGGACCGCCCGGCGCGGAGGTGAGGCACACGCTCGCGACGGCCGTGCCCTACCTCGCCCGGGCACAGGACTGGGAACGGCTGCATCCCGTCCTGCAGACGCTGGCCGCGGTCGACGGCAGCCCCGCCACCCTCGATCTGGTGCAGGACCACCACAGGGTGATGGCCGAGACGACCGGCAGCACGGAGAGCCGGGCGGAGCTGGGGCGCGTCCTGATGTCGAGCCGTCCCGTGGAGGCCGCGGTTCTGCTGCGGGCCGCGCTGGAGGAGTACCGGGCCGCGGGGGCTTCTGCCCAGGCGCTCAGGGTGGGTTTCAATCTGGCCGGCGCGCTGAGGCGAACGGGGCGTGTCGGGGAGGCGTTCGTCCTTCACGCGGAGCTGACGCGGCTCGCCGCCGACCTGGACGGTGGCCGCTGGACCGAACTGGCCCTGGAGGTCCGCGGACTGGAGATCCAGCACTCCCTCGGGCGCCGCCAGGACGTGCTCGACGGCGTCCGCGCGCTGCGCGACCGTATCGCCGACTGGCCGGAGCAGGAACCCGATCGCGGGGACGCGATCGCTCCGCACGAGGTCCGCGAGGCCCTGCTGGCCCTGGGCGAAAGCGCCGCCGGCGAACTGGAGCGCTGGGGTGAGGCGCTGTCCTTCTCCGACGCGAGGATCGCCTGCATGCGGCAGCGCGGGGCCTCACCCCAGGAACTGGCCACGGCCCATCACAACCGCTACATCCCCCTGCTCAACCTCGGCGAACTCGACGCCGCCGAGACCATCCTGCTGTACTGCCGGGAGGAGTACGACAAGAGCGGCAGCCCCAGCGACCTCGCCGCCGTGTACGGAGCGCTCGGCGAGATCGCCCAGCGACGCGGGCGCGCGGCGGAGGCGGTCGCACTCCAGCGGCAGACCCTGCACCACGCCCACCAGGGCCCCACTCCGCATCTCGTCGCCACCGCGCACCGGCACTACGCCGAGTATCTGCCGGCGGAGGAAGCCGAGGCCCGCCTGGCCCACGCGCTGCTGGCCGCCCTGTTGTACCGAACCGTCGGCAGCGAGAGCCGGTTCCGGCAGACGATCGGACAGATCGCGGAGCGCCGGCACACACCCGAGCTGATCACCGGGGCGGACCGGACCTGGCTGGCCTCGGTGGTCGCACGCGTCGACGGCCTGGACCTGACGCGCCTCGCGGCCGACCTCCGCCTCGACGCGGCCGACATCGACAGTGGGCTGGCGCAGATCCTCACCATCGTCGGCGAAACCGACCCGGCGACGGGCGGGCATCGCGACACCCTGGTGCGCCGGTGGGAGCCGGTGGTCGCCGCCGTCGTCGCCGTGGTGCACGGCGACCAGGACGCCTCCGCCGCGCTGGACGAGTACCTGGCGCTGCGCGAACTCGCCCCCGAGTGGGCGAAGCTCGTCGCCTCGCTGCGGCTCGTCCTGGACGGGCGGCGCGATGCGGCGGCCCTGTCGGACGGCCTGGACGACATCGACACCGCCGTCGTACGCCGTACGCTCGACGCCTTGGCCGAACGCGTCCGCCTGGCCTCCGGCGCAACGGAGCTGGCCGCCTCCACCGCCGACGCCCGGCGCCGCCACGAGGGGGTCCTGGACACCATGAGCGGCGCCGCCCGAGGGATCCGGCACGCTCGTCGCGAAGCCGACGACTGGCTGGAGATGATCACCACGAAGGTGGGGCAGCCGGAACTCGCCCGCGCCGTCTCCGCCGTCCTCGCGGGCACACGGGAACCGGAACTGCCCCTCGACGGCCTGACGCCCGCTCAGCTGTGGCTGGTCGCGGCGATCACCGAGGCCGTCGACGCCCAGCAGCCCGTCGGCACCGTCGAGGACGACCCTGGCGGGTACCTGTACGAACTCCTCTCCGACCCCGTCGGCCCGTCCCATGACGACATGGGCGTGATCGTCCGCAACGAGTCCGGTCTCGCCCAGGCCTGCACCGCGGTCGAGGAGGGAGTCAGGCGCCGGCTCACGGCCGGCGACACCCCCGGGGCGGCGCACATCCTGAACGCCGTCGTCGGCGTGCTGCTTCTCCGGCACGACCACCGCCGCGCCCTGCCACTCGCCGAACTCCTCGCCGAAGCGGCCGAGCAGGACCCGTCGGCCGCTCTGGAAGCGGAGGTCGTCGAGCTGGTGTGCCGTACCACCGTCGACGTGGCCCGCGGAGCCGGCGCCGACAGCGTGCTGGCACTGGTCGGCACCGCCGTACCCAGCCACTCCCCCGCTCCTCTGGGGATCGGACCGGCCCCCGGCCTCGTCGACCGGGCGCGCCGCTGGCTGGGCGTGGCCCGCACCCTGCGCCGCGGCGTGCCCGACAGCGCCATGGAGCGGCAACTCATGCTCGCCGAGGTGGTGGTGAACCAGGCAGCGGGCGACTCCGAGCGGACGGTCGCGCTGGTTCGGGCAGTTCTGGACAGCCCCGACACCACGCAGGCCGACCCCGCGTACGCCGCAACGCTGCGCGTCCTCCTCGCCGACGCGCACACCCGGCGCGGGGACCTGCAGACAGCAGTGCAGATCTACGACGGTCTGCTGGCCGACGGCTTCCCGGCGGAGCCGGCGGACACGGCGGCCGTGCTCATCCACCGCGCGAACGTCCTCGCCCTGCTCGGCCGCCACCGGCAGGCCCTGGCCGGCGTGCACCGGGCGCAGGCACTGCTCGAGTCGAACGCCGGTACCGGCATCGGTACCACTCTGGCCCGCGGCTCCCTCCTGAGCCAACTCGGCTGGTTGTACGAGCTGTTGGGCGATCTGCCCGCCGCCGCCACGGCGTACGAACGCGGCCTTTGCATCGCGCGGGACAGCGGCCACCAGATCGGCCAGGCCACCTTACTGAAGTCCCTCGGAACGCTGCTGGGGAAACTCAGCACCGGCTACGTCAGGGCGCTCGGCGCCGGAGAACTCCGGGAGGTCTTCGCGGTCCTGTACCGGGTCGATCCCCAGCTCATGCACCTGCCGACCCGCCAGGGCGCCCGCTCGGCCGCCGTCGTCCTGCTGCGCAGCGCCGCCGGGCTGTTCCGCGCGGCGCACGACGAACCCGGCTGGGCGCGGACGACGGACGCGCTGTGCAACCTCATGCCCGCCGACCAGGACGAGGAAGCGGTGGAACTGCTCACCGAGGTGCTCCGGGTCCTGGAGAACGACCGGCTGGCGCAGGCCGCGCCCCTGGCCAACCTGGCCGGCCGGTTGCGGTCGCTCGGCCGGCTCGACGAGGCCGAGGAGGCGCTGCGCCGCAGCCTGGAGATCTCGCGCGCCGCCGGGTACTTCGACTCCGCCACCCGCTCGGCGACCTCGCTCGGCAGGCTGACCCACGGTCAGGGACGGCTGGAGGAGGCGGAGAACGCGTTCCGGGACGCCGTTTCGCTGATCGAGGCGGTCCGCCCGCACCGCCCGCTCGACGACCGCTCCCGGGTCAGCTTCGTGCACGGACATCAGCGGGCCTACGAGGGGCTCGTGGACTGCCTGCTGGCGCGTGGCGCGCACGAGGAGGCCTTCGACGTCGTCCAGCAGGCGAAGTCCCGAGCCCTGCTCGACCTGCTCGCCCTCGCGGAGCCGGCACCCCACCAGGAGGCGAGCGGCCGGTTCGCCGAACTGCTGGCCGCCGAGGCGGAACACCTCGCCGTCCTGCGGCAGTCGAGCCGTCAGCCGGAGCGCGCGGCTCGCGCCCAGGAAGCGCTGCACGCCGTGTACGAGGAGATGAACGGCCACGACCCGGACTACGTGACCATGCGCCGCGGCACTCCGGCCGACGCCCGGTCGGTTCGGCGGTGGCTGGCCGGCCAGGGGCGGCCCGTCCTGCTCGTCGAGTACTTCCTCGGCATCGACCATCTGACCGTCTTCTTCCTGCGGGCGGAGTGGGAAACGGTACGCGTCGCCGCGACCCGCCTCACCCGCGCCGACCTGACGCGAGCCCACGCCGACTTCCGGCGCCAGGTGGTGCAGTACCGCAACGCCGCCGGCTCCGCCTGGACGGCGCTGTCCCAGCAGGTGACCGAGCCGATGGCGGAGTACCTGCGGCCGGACGACCTGGTCGTGCTGGTACCGCACGGCACGCTGCACGCCCTGCCGTTGCACGCCCTTCCCGTCGGCGGTGAACCGCTCGCGAGCCGCAACCCGGTCGTCCACATCCCGGCCGCCGGCCTGCTGCCCCTGTGCCAGAGCCCGGGCAAGGGCACCGGCAGACTGGCCACGTGCGCGGCGTTCGGCGTCACCTACGAGGCCGAGGCCGCGGCGGTGGCCGACCTCTTCGGCGACACACCCGTGCCCGCCGAGGGACTGAACGCCGAGGTGGTCGCGGCCCGGGCGGCGGACCGCGACGTCGTGCACTTCTCCTGCCACGCCCGGTTCGACGCGGCCGACCCTCTCGGCTCGGGCCTCTACCTCAGCCCCGGCGACCCGAGCGAGGACGACGAAGGCGCTGACGACAGCGACGACATGCTGACGGTGCGGCACATCATGGGCATGGGGTTCCGGCACGAACTCGTCACCGTCAGCGCCTGCGAGACGGGCGTACAGGAAGCCCTGGACGGTGACGAACTCATCGGACTCACCCGCGCCTTCCTGTACGCCGGAGCCCGTGCCGTCGTGGCGAGCCTGTGGCCGGTCGACGCCGACACCACCCGCGACTTCATGGTCCGGTTCTACGGCCACCTCCGCGCCGCGTGCGCCCGCGGGGACGCCCTCGACAAGGCCGGCGCCCTGCGCCGGGCACAGCTCGACACCATGCGCGACAAGGGCGTGCACGCCTCGTACCACTGGGCGCCGTTCGTCCTGATCGGCGACGGAAACTGAGAGGGAACAGATGACGGAGACGACGGCACACCTCGCCGACATCGAACTGGAGCCGATCGAGCAGGGACCGATCAAGGGCCCGGGAGAGGACCAGGCGGACCTCGCGACCTTCCTCGGCCGCACCAACCGGGTCCGGCTCGGCAGGCCACGGGTGGCCGACCATCTCTCGGAACTGCGCGCCATCGGCGACGTCCCTGACGAACTGGAACGCCATGCGATCGCCGGCGGCTCGGTCATCGCCGTCCGCCCGACGCTCACCCTGTTGCCCGCCGTCGGCTGTGTCTTCGTCGACGTCGACTTCTCCCTGGAGCTGATCGCCACGCCCCGGCAGCCGGGGCAGCCGGTGGGCAGGCCGCTTGCCTACGCCGTCCGCCCGGACCGGGAAGTCGAGGAGGTGCCGTTCACGCACACGGCGAAGTCCGTGCAGGAGATCGGCGGGGAGGCCGGTGCGGGGCTCGGCAAGCTCATCGCGAAGATCTCCCAGGAGAACTCCTTCGAGGAGAAGGGGAAACGCTACACGGCTCGCAGCTACGGCTACGGCGTCAACTTCTACGAGGTGGGGTGGCGGCTGCGAGCGACCTCGGCCACGGACCTCGCCGGAGACATCACCGGGCTGGAGGCCGTCGTCCAGGTCCCCCAGGGGGCGACGCTCGCCGGACGGTTCCGCATCGCCGCCGAGATCGCCATCGAGACCGCCCCCGACCGCTGGCTGACCCGCACCTTCGGCCCCCGGCGCACCCAGCCGTCCCTGGACGTGGTGTACGACCTGCACATGTGAGCAGGGGCACGGTCATGCTCGGCCGATCAGGGCGGACGGCTCCATCGGCCGCTCGCCGGGCGGCCGGTCCCGCCGACAGCGCGGCCTGTTTTCGTACGCTGGTGGCATGCGCATGCGCCCCACTCTGAGCTGGACCCCTGCCGAGGACCTGCGGCCGGGCACGACGGATCTCGAACCGGTCGCCGAGGTGCTGAGCGCCGGAGGTGTGCTGGTGCTCAGCGGGGCGGGCATCTCCACGGAGTCCGGCATCCCCGACTACCGGGGCGAGGGCGGGAGCCTGAGCCGGCACACCCCCATGACCTACCAGGACTTCGCCGCAAGCGCCCAGGCCCGGCGCCGTTACTGGGCGCGCAGCCACCTCGGCTGGCGCACCTTCGGCCGTGCCCGCCCCAACGCCGGGCACCGGGCCGTGGCCGCGTTCGAGCGGCACGGCCTCCTCTCGGGTGTGATCACCCAGAACGTCGACGGCCTGCACCAGGCCGCCGGCAGCAAGGGCGTCGTCGAACTCCACGGAAGTCTGGACCGGGTCCTTTGTCTTTCCTGCGGCGCCTCCAGCCCTCGTCGCGAACTCGCCCGGCGGCTGGAGACGGCCAATGCCGGCTTCGAGCCGGTGGCCGCCGCGATCAACCCGGACGGTGACGCCGACCTCACCGACGAACAGGTCGGGGACTTCCGCGTGCTGCCCTGCACGATCTGCGGGGGCATCCTCAAACCGGACGTGGTGTTCTTCGGTGAAGCGGTTCCGCCGCAGCGGGTCGAACACTGCCGAAAGCTGGTCCGTGAAGCGGCCTCGCTGCTGGTCCTGGGGTCCTCGCTGACGGTGATGTCCGGCCTTCGGTTCGTGCGCCAGGCGGCCCAGGCCGAGAAGCCGGTACTGATCGTCAACCGGGACCCGACCCGGGGCGACCGGCACGCCCTCACCCGGATTGCACTCCCCCTGGGAACGGCCCTCATCTCCGTGGCCGACCGGCTGGGCATCCCTGTCGACGGCCAGACGGCGAAGAGCTGACCGGCTGCGGCTTGCCGACCGGCGCTTTTTCAGTCCGCGCTCGGCCAGTCCCAGCCGAGCTGCAGGAACATTCCGAGACGGTCGCTCACAGCGCGGATCTCGGTGATGCGGCCTGCGCGTACGGTGAAGATCCAGATCTGTTCGACGTCACAACGTCGGCCGGTCGGCTCGGGCATCCGGGGGTGGGTTCCGGTGTGGGCGCCGCGCACCCGAAGCCGTGCCACGACCTCGTCACCCTCTGCGATGAGCTGTTCCGCACGGAAGCCGTCGTCCGGCTCCTCGGCACTGAATGCGGCGAGCTGCTGCCGGAAGCCCTCTATCGCGGCGCCCGGCGCTTCCTCCTCACCAAAAATGATCTTGTTGTGGTCGATCACATCCGGTGCGAGGCACCGCACCCAGTCCTGTCTTGAGCGGTCGTTGAGCGCGGCGATGAAGTCGAGGACGACCTGCTTGGTGCTGATGGCGGTGGCGGAAGACATTTCTACTCCTGTGGCGTCGTGGGGCGATTCAGATTCTTACGTTGTAAGTTTCGCCTGGGATCGATTCTTGCCTTACCTTGTAAGAAAGTCAATCGCTCGGGGGCGCAGAGGAAGGGCGAACCATGAGGGCCGAGAAGCCGGGCGCGCGGCGCGGCCGTGGCGAGCGCGCAGGACTGAGCCGACAGCGAATCCTCGACGCGGCACTGGACCTGGTGGACCAGAGGGGGCTCAAGGCCCTGACCATGCGCTCACTCGGCGAGCAGCTCGATGTCGAGGCGATGACGCTCTATCACTACGTGCCGAACAAGGACGCCTTGCTCGACGGACTCGTCGAGCAGGTGTTCACGGCTGCCGCACCGGCCATGGACGGAGCCGCGGACTGGCAGGAGTCGCTGCGTGAGTACGCGAAGGCACTGCGCGAGGGCCTGCTACGGCACCCGGCCATCCTCCCGCTCGCCGCCTCCCGCCCCGCGGTCACCCAGGCGACACTCGACGCCATCGAGGCGTCCCTGCGCATGCTGACGGACAGCGGCTTTCCGCTCGGCCGTGCGTTGCACGCCCTCAACGCGATGTCGGTGTTCACCATCGGGCACGCCGTCATGGAGGCACAACTCGCGGTGGACGCACACGAGTCGGGCGGCACGGGCTGGCTGGCCGAGTTGGAGGCGGAGCGATATCCGCTCATCGCCAGGGCTGCGCGCGACGGAGCAGGCGTGGACGACGAAGAACGCTTCCTCTTCGCCGTCGACGCGATGCTGCTCGGGTTCGACACACTGCGCACGAGCTGAACCACGTCAGGGCAGGGTCAGGATGCGGGGGCCCTGGTCGGTGATGGCGACGGTGTGTTCGATGTGGGCGGCCCTGCTGCCGTCGGTGGTGCGCAGGGTCCAGCCGTCGATATCGGTGCGGTAGGTGTTCTGCCCGCCGGCCATGAGCATCGGTTCGATGGCGAGGACCAGGCCGTGGCGGAGGGGGAAGCCACGGCCGGGGCGGCCACGGTTGGGGACATGAGGGTCTTCGTGCATGCGGCGGCCGATGCCGTGGCCGCCGAAGTCGGCGGGCATGCCGCAGCCCGCCTTGCGGGCGACGGTGTCGATGGCGTGGGAGATGTCGCCGATGCGACTGCCCACCTGGGCGGCGGCAATGCCGGCGTCGAGGGCTTGCTGGGTGGCGTCGATCAGATCGAGGTCGCCGGGGCGCGGCGTTCCGACGGTGAAGGTGATGGCCGCGTCGCCCGTCCAGCCGTCGAGCTGGGCGCCGCAGTCGATGCTCACCAGGTCGCCGTCGCGCAGCCGGTAGCCGGTGGGGATGCCGTGCGACACGGCGTCGTTGACGGACGTGCAGATCACGGCCGGGAAGGCGACTGGGGCGAAGGACGGCCGGTATCCGAGGAACGGGGAGCCGGCTCCGGCCTCGTCCAGAACCGACCGGGCCGCTTCGTCCAGTTCCTGCAGGGACACCCCCACGCCGGCCGCGTCTCGGACTGCGGCCAGGGCGCAGGCCACCACACGCCCGGCCTCCCGCATCGCGTCCAATGCGGCATCGGTCTTGATCTCCACCATGTACATGACTCCTCGCAGCACCTCGACCCAATACTTATACCGGTATTAGTATCACGGTCTCCGGTATTAGTATCACGGTCATGGTGAGGGCTCCTCTGACACGGGGCTCGTTCACTCGGTGACGAAGTCGGCCATCATGGCCATGTCCTCGTGCTCGAGGTTGTGGCAGTGCAGCATGAACCGGCCCGGGTAGTCGGTGAATCGGGTGACGATCTCCACGGATTCGGCAGAGCGCAGGTCCACGGTGTCCTTCCAACCCGCGTCGTAGGGGCCGGGCGAGCGGCCGTTGCGCGCGATCACCTGGAAGTGGTTGAGGTGGAGGTGGACGGGGTGGTGGAAGTCGGTGACGAACCGCCATAGCTCGGTGGTGCCGAGCCGGACGGTGGCCAGGGGTCTGCCGGGCTCGTAGGGGCGGCCGTTGATGGTCCAGCCGGTGGATCCGGGCTGTCGTTGGAAGTGGAACGTGCGGGTCGCCGCGGCTCGCTCCGGCTGCGGCGCGGGTATCGCGGACAGCCGGTCCGGTATGCGGGAGTCGTCGGCTGGTGGCCGGGCGGTGGAGACGTCGAAGCACATGACGTGCGCCGTACTGCCGCTGCCCAGTCGGTTCGCCAACCGCACGCGGGTACCGGGCCGGTAGCGTGAGAAGTCGACGATCACGTCGAAACGCCCGGCCGGGGCGATGTCCAGGGCGTCGTGCGCGAGCGGCTTTTCCAGCAGGCCCCCGTCGCCGCCGATCTGCACGAGACCGCCGCCGCCCGGCGGCGGGGGGTCGAGTGCCAGACGGTAGCGGCGGGCGTTGGAGGCGTTGAGCAGGCGCAGGCGGTAGCGCAGCCGCTGTGTCTCCAGCACCGGCCAGGGTGCACCGTTGACGAGAAGGACGTCACCGAGGACGCCGTCCATGTACGGGTCGGTGACACCGGGTGTGTGTTGCGTCGGGTCCAGGGAGGGGTACCGGAAGGACCCGTCGGCGGCGAAGGCCCGGTCGGCGATCATCAAGGGGATGTCCCGTTCACCGCGGGGCAGGGGCAGTGCCTCTTCCTCGTCGTCGTGGACGAGGTGGAAACCGGCGAGGCCGTGCCAGACGTTCGGGCCGGTGAAGCCCATGCGGTGGTCGTGGTACCAGAGGGTGGCGGCCCGCTGCCGCATCGGATACGTGTACGTCCGCTCGACTGCGGCCTCGTCCCGTGAGCCGGCCGCCCCGGCCATGCCCGGCATCCCGGCCATGGCGTCGGCATGGGAGGCCGTGCCGCCCTGCGGCAGGATCAGCGCGGTCGGATAGCCGTCGCTGCCGTACGGGGTGTGACCGCCGTGCAGGTGGACCACGGTCGGGTGCGGCAGTTCGTTGCGGTGCCGTACCACGGTCCTGCGGCCGGAACGGGAGACCAGGGTCGGGCCGGGGAAGGTGCCGCCGTACGTCCAGGCGGTGGTCTCTAGCCCCGGAAGGATCCGCAGACGCGCTGTCTGCTGGACGATCTCGTACGCATCCGTCGTAGCGCTGGAGTGCGCCGGCGCGAGCACCGGCGGGACGGGCAGCGGCACCGCGTACGGCCGCGGCAGGGCTGCCTGGCTGCGCAGCAGCAGCCCCGGCTGACCCGGTGTCAGCGACCCCCCGGCCATGGCCCATCCGCCCGCGGTGAGCGCGCCGCCGCCCAGGGCAGCGGCGGCGAGCAGGCGACGTCTTGCGATGCCCCCGCTCATATGCGCTCCTCACGGGCACGGTTCGGGCACGCTGCCGGGCGCCAGGCCCAGACGAGTATGAGGAAGGTGCAGGCGATGATCGCCACGCCCAGCGGGACGTGAACGGCGAGCACCCGCCCATACCCCATGGCGATCTGTCCCGCCTCCGCGCCGAAGAGCGCGACAGCGGCCAGGAGAGGCCAGCTCGGCCCGCCGCCCGGCCGCCACAGCAGCAGCCCGGCCACGACCTGGGCCACCGCGGTCAGCCCGGTGGCCGCGGCGTTGAGGGCGTGCAGGTCGAGGGCCCCGTAGTGACCGGACAGGAAGCTGCCGGCCAGTACAGCCTGGCCGAGCGCGAGGGCGGCCTCGCAGGTCACCACGGCCCGGAAGACCACAAGGGTCCAGGGCCGTACAAGCAAATTAGGCATAACGAGATAGTGCTATACGAGACTATCTCAATGAAACTAATCTTGGCCTGCCCTATACTGGATGACGATGAACGCGCCCGACTCCCCTCCCCCCGCACTCGGCACCGGTCCCGCACGCATCGGCCCGCTGCTCCGCCTCGCCCAGCGGCGCGCCGCCCGGACGTTCACCGAGGCCCTGCGCCCACTGGGCATCGAGGGCCGGCACTACGGCGTCCTGCTCAACCTCGCCACGCACGGGCCTCTCAGCCAGCGGCAACTCATCGATCTCACCGGCAGCGACAAGTCCGCCATGGTGCGCACGGTCGACGACTTGGAGGCTCGCGGTCTGGCCGAGCGGCGCCCTTCCCCCGCCGACCGGCGCGCCTACGCGGTGGAGCTGACCGACGAGGGCAAGGCGCTGTTCGCCGACGCCTCACGGATCAGCGACGAGGTGGGCGCGCGGCTTTTCGAGTGCATGGAGGAGGACGACCAGGAGCTGCTGTGTGTGCTCCTGGGACGTTTCATCACCGCCGCGGGAGCCTAGCGGCTCCACGACGGCGCACGTCCGGCCCTCTCGCCGTAGCAGCCCCGCGACGCCACCGCTCGCTGCCGCGGTGAACAGGTGGTCAGCCATGGCAGCCACAGCTACGTTCACGCCATGGCACACGACGGGGCAAGGCGAGTGGACATCGTCCATCGACCGGGGGATCCGCCGAGCGAGCCGGTGCGGATACGGGTGGGTGAGGAGATCGCAGTCGCTCTCCACGGTTCGCCCGCCTACGGGTGGGCACCGGTCGAGATCGTCAGCGGCCCCTTGGGGGTGGTCGATGCGGAAGCCGCGGAGGGAACCATCCGGGCCGTCGTCAGGGCAACTGGTGCCGGTGAGGCGGAGCTGCGGTCGACGTCGTCGTTCCGCGGGGATCGGTTCGGGCCGCGGACGCGGCTGTGGCGGCTGCTGGTGCATATCGATCTGCCGTAGGGATGCGGCGGCGTCACGGGATCACGGTGAGCGTCAGCTGCCAGGCCCGCGAGGGCGGGCCGTGCGGGTCCGGGGTGTAGGTGTCGGCGGAGTCGAGCATGGCGGTGCCGGGGGCCGTGGCGCGTGCGGTGGCCGAGCGGGTGCCGTCGGTTGCGAGGTGGTCGTCGAGCACCACGCCGGTCGTCGGGCTTGAACTGGTGACTGGGGCCCAGCGATAGCCGGGGGACGGTGTCAGAGCGATGTCGATCTCGGTGCCGACATGGACGCAGATGCTGCGCAGGGGGTTGTCGGCGGGCGGGTAGCGGACGCTGACCTTGCCGCTGAGGCATGAACGGGCGGAGCTGCCCGCAGTGGAGGCGGAGACAGGAGGCCCCGTCGGTCTCGGGCTCCGGTAAGCCGACTGGGACGACGCGGAGGCCGTGGCCGACGACTCCTTCGAGGCCGGTACGGACGCCCCGCTGCCGGACGAACAGGCGGCGGCTGACGTCATGAGAACGGCGGTGACCAGCGGACCGACGCCGGTGTGACGATGTCTCACGGTGCCCCCAGGTGAGTGTTGCGACGGGCCGAGGATGGGACGCGTCCGGCTTGCGATGCGTTCCCGCCAGTCACCCGGCGGGCCGATGCCCAGATCTCCATGGCGAGCGATACAGGGCAATCCCTGTGCCGACACAGGGGAAACCCTGTGTTTTTACTGTGGGTTGACCATGTCGCGTAAATCCTCGGTTGCCTGGCGGGATATCGCCGTCGCTTCTCTTGTTGCGTGACATGTCCGGTGCAAACATCCCGGGTTGCGAACACGCGCTCCATCGGCGTGAACGTCCTTCTCTCCCCACATGCCGGGCGAACCCCGGCTGTTCGAAAGGATGTTCCGTGGCCCGTTCCAGACGCAGACGCGGCCGAATAGCCGCGCTCACCGCGATCCTCGCCACTGTTCCCGGCCTCTGGCTCGCCGCCCCCGCGGCCCAGGCCACCCCCGCTCCCCACACCCCGGCGGCTCATCGTTCGGCCGACACCGGCCCGGCCGTCCGCCACGACACCTCCCCCACCCTGCGCTCCATGGCCGCCCACGCCCACCACGGCCACCACGGCAGGAAGGCGCAGGACGACGACCCCGGTGAGGAGCGGCTCCCGCACCCGCCCGCCTCCCACATTCCCGACCCGGTCGTCCAGTCCAGCCCGGGCGGCCCGTCCGCCCCGTCCACGGGGACGAACTTCGAGGGCATCGGCGCCGGCAACTACTCGATCACCGGTGTCCCACCGGACCCGAACGCCGCCGTCGGCTCCAGCCAGATAGCGGAGACGGTGAACACGGCCTACGCGGTGTACTCCAAGTCCGGTTCCACCCTCCTGGCGCCGACCGACACCAGCACGCTGTGGTCCGGCTTCGGCGGATCCTGCCAGTCCACCAACGACGGTGACGCGGTCGTCCGCTGGGACACGCTCGCAAGCCGCTGGGTGGTGACGCAGTTCGCCAACGTCTCCTCGTCCTCCGGCCCGTACTACGAGTGCGTGGCCGTCTCCACCAGCGCGGACGCGACGGGCAGCTACTACCGCTACTCGTTCCAGTACGCCGACTTCCCGGACTACCCGAAGCTGTCGGTGTGGCCGGACGCGTACTACATCACGTACAACATGTTCACCGCCTCCGGCAGCTTCCTGAACGCCGAGGCGTGCGCCCTGAACCGCTCCGCCATGCTCACCGGTGCGAGTGCCACCCAGCAGTGCTTCACCACCTCGTCGTCCTACGGCGGTCTGCTCGGCGCCGACCTGGACGGCTCGACCGCTCCTCCGTCAGGAGAGCCGGAGCTGATGGCGGGCCTGGGCACGACGAGTACGACGCTGGCGTACTGGAAGTTCCACGTCGACTGGACGACGGCTGCCAACTCGACATTCACCGGGCCGTCCACGCTGACCGTGGCGTCGTACACCACGGCCTGCGGCAGCTCCGGCACCTGCGTCCCGCAGAGCGGAACCAGCCAACAACTGGACTCCCTGTCCGACCGGCTGATGTTCCGGCTCGCGTACCGCAACTTCGGTGACCACGAATCACTCGTCGTCAACCACGCGGTGACAGCGGGCAGCTCCGTGGGCGTGCGCTGGTACGAGCTGCGGATGTCCGGCGGGAACCCGACCGTGTACCAGCAGGGCACCTACGCCCCCGACTCCACCTACCGCTGGATGGGGTCGATCGCCGAGGACAAGGCCGGCAACATCGCTCTCGGCTACTCGCAGTCCTCCTCCTCGGCGCACCCGTCGATCCGCTACACCGGGCGCCTGGCCGGCGACACGCTCGGCACGATGACGCAGGGCGAGGTCACCGCGATCACCGGCGGCGGCTCGCAGACCAGCTACAGCCGCTGGGGCGACTACACGTCCATGGCCGTGGACCCCACGGACGACTGCACCTTCTGGTACACGGACGAGTACATCCCGGCGAACGGCAACTTCAACTGGCACACCAGGCTGGCTTCGTTCACGCTGCCCAACTGTGGCTCCACGGCGAGCAACGACTTCTCGATCGGCGTCAGCCCGGCCTCGTCCACTGTCGCAGCCGGTTCGTCGGCGACCACTACGGTGTCCACCGCGGTCACCTCGGGCTCGGCGCAGTCGGTGAGCCTGTCCGCGTCCGGGCTGCCCAGCGGGGCGACGGCGTCCTTCAACCCGTCCTCGGTCACCGCCGGCGGTGCGTCGACTCTGACGGTGGCCACGTCGTCGTCGACGCCGGCGGGAACGTACAACATCACCGTCACGGGCACGGGCAGCTCGGCCACCCACACCGCCACCTACACACTGACGGTCACCTCCGGCAGCGGTGGCGGCGGGATCACCAACGGCGGCTTCGAGACGGGCAGTCTGACCGGCTGGACCTCGGCGGGAACCACGTCCGTGGTCAGCTCCGGCGCCCACAGCGGGACCTACGCCGCCCGGGTCGGCGGCACCTCGCCCACCAACGGCGACTCCTCCCTCGCCCAGACCTTCACCGCGCCGTCCGGGACCGGCACGCTCGGCTTCTCCTACAACGTGACCTGCCCGGACACGCTCACCTATGACTGGGCGACGGCCACCCTGAAGGACAACACCAGCGGTACGACCACCACGGTGCTGGCCAAGACCTGTGTGTCGTCCTCCGGCTGGATCCAGAAGACCGCGTCCGTCACGGCCGGCCACAGCTACACGCTCACCCTGATCAGCCACGACGACAACTACACGGGTGACGCCACCTACACCCGGTACGACGACGTGACCCTCTCCTGATCCACCGACGTCGCCCCCAGGGACGGGCCGCCGACCAGGTGCCGGCGGCCCGCCCTGCCCGAACCCCCATCCACGACAAGGGGTCTCCTCATGTCGCACACCGTTCTCCGTAGATCCGTGGCGACCGCCACCACCGCTCTGCTCTCGTTAGGCGGTCTCCTCCTCGCGTCACATCCGGCCCTGGCCGATGTCTCCAACGGAGGCTTTGAGTCCGGCGGTCTGACCGGCTGGACGACCACCGGTACGACTGCCGTGGTCGGCTCCGGCGCCCACAGCGGCACCTACGCCGCCCGGGTCGGCGGCACCTCGCCCACCAACGGCGACTCCTCCATCGCCCAGACCTTCACCGCGCCCACCGGCGCCGATCAGATGTCCTTCTGGTACAGCGTGACCTGCCCGGACACTCTGACCTACGACTGGGCGACAGCCACCCTCGCCGACACCACGGCCGGCACGACGACGACCGTGCTGGCGAAGACGTGCACCAACGGCCAGGGCTGGAAGCAGGTCACCTCGGCGGTCACCGCCGGGCACAGCTACACGCTCACCCTCGTCAGCCACGACGACGACTACACGGGCGACGCCACCTACACGCTCTACGACGACGTGGCCTTCTCCACCGCCGCCCCGCCGGCCGGCCTGACCCAGGTCAGCACCGACCCGTTCACCAACACCTCGAGTCAGCACGCCACCGAGCTGGAGCCCGACACCTTCGCGTACGGCAACACGGTCGTCGCCTCCTCCCAGGTCGGCCGGTTCACCGACGGCGGCTCCTCCGACATCGGCTGGAACACCTCCACCGACGGCGGCACCACATGGCAACACGGCATGCTGCCCGGCATCACCACCTACCAGGGCGGCAGCTGGGCCCGCGTCTCGGACCCGGCCGTGGCCTACGACGCCAGGCACGGCACCTGGATGGTCACCGGGCTGGTCATCGACTCCAGCGTCAACGGCGCCGGCGTCACCGTCAGCCGCTCGTCGAACGGCACCAGCTGGCAGAACCCGGTCATGGCGGTCGGCAACGACGGCCAGGGCTACGACAAGGAATGGATCGTCTGCGACAACTCCTCCTCCAGCCCCTCCTACGGAACCTGTTACGTCGAGGTCGACGTCACCTCGTCCGGCAACCGCATCGTCATGAGCCGCTCCACCGACGGCGGAGCCACCTGGTCAAGCCCCGTCTCACCCGCCGGGAACCCCAGCGGGCTCGGCGGTCAGCCGCTGGTCCAGCCGAACGGCACGGTCGTGGTCCCCTACTCCACCAACGGCAGCGCCGTCCGGGCATTCAGCTCCACCAACGGCGGCTCCAGCTGGTCCTCCAGCACGCTCATCGCCAACGTCTCCAGCCACGGCGTGGCCGGCAACCTGCGCGACGGTGAGGGCCTGCCGTCCGCCGAGATCGACGGCTCCGGCAAGATCTACGTCGCCTGGCAGGACTGCCGCTTCCGCTCCGGCTGCCCGGCCAACGACATCGTCTACGCCAGCTCCACCAACGGCACCAGCTGGTCGGCCGTGACCCGCGTCCCCATCGACGCCACCACCAGCGGCGTCGACCACTTCATCCCCGGCATCGGCATCGACCCCACCACCTCCGGCACGACAGCGAAGATCGGCCTCTACTACTACTTCTACCCGAACGCCAACTGCACCGCCTCCAGCTGCCAGCTGGAGGTCGGCTACATCTCCTCCGCCAATGGCGGCAGTACCTGGAGCACCCCGACCACCGTCGCCGGTCCCATGTCCCTCTCCCAGATCGCCGACTCCACCCAGGGCAGCATGGTCGGCGACTACATCTCCACCTCCGTCATCGGCGGCAAGGCCGTCTCCGCCTTCGCCGTAGGCAAGCCCCCAGCCAACGGGCAAGCCTTCGACGAGGCCCTCTACACCGCCGGCCCGCTCGCCGTCACCGGCGGCAGCGCCCGCTCCACCACTCACGGCGCGGCGAGCGTCACCGCACCATCCAACTCCACCGGATCCAGGCCCCTGCCGACTCGGCACTGATATCCCCACTGCCCGCGCCCGGTTCACCACGAGTCATCTCGTTCGACTCGGGCATCCGCTGAGTCCCTCCACTCGCAACTGGAACCGAACTACGGTCGAGAACGTCGCAGTGGCGTCCGGTCATAAGAGGGAGTGGTCATGATGATGGAGGACTGCAGACGCGGGCAGTGGCCCTGGCTCGGGGCCGTCCTGGTTGCCGTCTCCTGCCTGTTGACTGCCTGCGGCGGCAGCAGCGGCTCACACGCGGACTCGACACCACCGCCTCGTTCGGCCGATCCGGTAACCCGAAACCCCTCGGAGAGCGGTCCGGGCACACCGGACCGCCCAGCCTCACCATCCGCCACGGCCACGGTCACGACGCAGGCACCGTCACCGTCCCCGAAGGAAACCCCGACGCCTCCAGGTACGGCCTCCGCGTCCCCCGGCTGCGTCACCGGCTCGGCCACCGTCACCCACAGCTCCGGCGACGCCTCCGCCCACAGCCTTTGCGTGCGATCCGGCACGACGGTGACCGTGATCCTCCAGCCCCGCCCCCAGGGCACCTGGCCGCAGCCGCACAGCAGCAATCCCATGCTGGCACTTGTGACGTCCACCGCCACGGACAGCAAAGGGGTCACCCGCGTCACGGTACGAGCCGCGCGCACCGGGTCGGTGACCGTCACCTGGGGTCCGCAAAGCGCACCGCTCTTCACTCTCCGGCTGAGCGTGGCGGGGTATCCGGTGCAGTGACCAGAAAGCCCTGACGGCCGGTGTGCACCCGCACAGGGAGCACGCCGGCCGTCGTATATGCCGGGAAGGCGGCAGTGATCAGTCGTTACGGCCCTTGAGGCGCCGTACGTCGAAGGACCAGATGCCGCGGCCGTGGGTGGCGGCGTACAGCTTGCCGTCGGGGCCGAGGCGGAGCTGCATCACGGCTGTGGTGGGCAGGTCGTGCCCCAGGACCAGCCACTTGGTGGCCCCTGCGGGGCGGTAGAAGGTGGCCAGGTCGGTACCGAGGGCGAGG
Source organism: Streptomyces sp. NPDC052101 (assembly GCF_040680235.1). NCBI lineage: Bacteria > Bacillati > Actinomycetota > Actinomycetes > Kitasatosporales > Streptomycetaceae > Streptomyces > Streptomyces sp. NPDC052101. The sequence goes on along the minus strand of NZ_JBFAWH010000019.1, from coordinate 117,983 downwards.
CCGCCGTTCGGGAGGAGCTTGACCGTGTCGGCGGGGACGTCGGGCAGGTTGGCGGAGATGTCCGTCCAGCTCGCGCCGCCGTCCTTGGATTCGAAGACGTGGCCGACACCGGCACCCGGGCCCTCGGTGAACCGACGGGAGAAGCCGTTGACCGCCACGTAGACGTGCTGGGCGTTGGCCGGGTCGATCTCGAAGCCGGAGATGTAGCGGTTGGGGATGGTGCCGTCGACCGGGAGGTTCAGCTGGTGCCAGCCGGTGCCGTCGGCGTTGCCGACCGCGATGCCGCGGGTGAAGCCCTGGTTGTTGCAGGGACCGCACCAGCCGACGTAAACCGTGCCGCCGGAGGACGCCACGGCCGTGGCCACGTGTCCCTCACCGAGGTCGTAGGCGTTCGTCCACTCCTTGCCGGAGCGGATCGCGTAGCCCTTGGTGTTCACCCAGACGTGCCGGCCGCCCGCGATCCAGGTGTTGGCGTCCTTGGCGTCCGCGGCGATCGGCGCGATGAAGCGGGCGCCCGCGCCACCCTGGTCCTTGTCCGGCGGGGCGACCTCGTACTCGGTGGCCTTGGACGGGTCCGTCGACCATGAGCCGTCGTTGACGCCGCAGTCCTGGGTGACCCACATGTCGAGGTAGACGTACTCGGCGGCGATGTCGCAGCCGTTGGCGGGGTCGGTGATGGTGTCGCCGCCGTCGCCGCCGAAGTTGGAGCCCATCACCTTGTCCCGGCCGCGCAGGATCGACTGGCCGTTGTCCTGCAGGCCGCCGGTGACCGAGACGCCGCCGTTGGCCAGGTCCTTGCCGACGCCCACGGAGTAGTACTGGAGGGCATCGAGGGTGCCGTCGTTGAGGGACTGCCAGTCCTTGGCGTGGCCGCCGGAGTCGACGGCGCCGTTGAGCGGGCGGCGGTAGATGCCGCCGTCGTTGCCGACGTACGCCCAGCTCTGGCCCTTGTAGCTGCCGATGGCGACGGCGTGCTGGTCGGAGTGGACGGTGGGCGAGCAGTCACCGGTCTGCTTGGAGGGGTCGATGCTCCAGCACGGGAAGGGGAAGTTCCAGTACGGGCCGGGTGTGGTCCAGCTCTGGCCCCCGTTCTTGGTCTCGAAGACCTCTTCCAGGCCGAGATAGACGTGGTCGGCGTTGGCCGGGTCGATCTGGAGGAACTGGTTGTACCAGGACTGGATGCCCGGCATGTAGCCCGCGCCCTGGAGTGCGGAGCCGGACGCCTTCAGCTTGGTGTAGTCCGCGATCTGCGTCCACGGCCCGAACGGCGAGCCGTCCTTGGACACGTACACGCCCTTGAGGCCGCTGTCCGGGTTGGCGGCCATCTGCGCCGGCGACTGGTCGATGGCGTACAGCCGCGAGCCGTCGGCCGCGGCAGCGAACGTCATGTTGCCGACGTCGGCACTGCTGGTGGGCAGGTCACCGAGGCCACTGACCGGCTTCCAGCTGCCGTCGTCCTGCTTGGCGTACAGCCCGTTGTAGGTGTCGCCGCCGCGCCAGCCGACCGCGAGGAGGACCTTGTTCGGGTCCTTCGGGTCGACGGCGATGTCGTTGGCGATGTTCTTGTACGGCGCGCTCGGGTCGTCCGCCTTCGAACCACCCGGGAGATAGTCCGGGTTGGGGGCGAACTCGTGCTTCCAGGGCCCGGACAGGGTGGTCGTGGAGTGCGACCAGACGCCGGTGCTGGTCGCCGCCCACGCCGTGGTGCCGGCGAAGCGCAGCGCGTGGATGACGGTGGACTCCAGTTCGGCGCCGCCCACGCGGTCGCCGGGCTGGAACTGGCCGTGGCGCGGGTCCTTCAGGACGTACACGCCCGTGCCGACGAACGACGTCGCGCCGGTGTTGGACTCACCGGTGGCGTACCAGAGCCGCTGCTGGCCGTCGAGGGTGAGGGTGCCGGTCGACAGGGACGGCAGCTTGTCGGCGATCGGCTTCCAGTGTCCGCCGCCGATCGTGGACCGGAAGACACCGCCGTTGGCGCCGCCCGCATACACATAGCCCTGGTCGTCGGCGGCGATGCCCGTGATGCGTCCGGCGACCTTGCCCGCGCCGCCGCTGGAGTTGGAGTTCACATCGCGGTAGCGGGGGTCGTCGGAGTTGTAGGCCTTCTTGGTGACGTGGTCCCAGCCGCCGCTGGTGTGCTTCATCGACTGGAGCTGCTGCCAGGCCGCCCCGTAGGCGCCGGGTGCGACCACGCCGGGCGCGGTGCGCGCCTCGGTGAACTGTGCTGTCGCCTCGGCGGAGTTCTCCGCCTCGTCGGCTCCGTCGTCGTCGCCCTCTGCGGCAAGCGCGGATATTCCCTGGCCCGCGTGCACCGCCTTGATGTGCTGCCGGCCGATCGCGGCCTGGTGACGCGCCTGCCAGGGGCGCGGTCTGGCGTTGCTCGACGCCGCGAACGACTGGGTGCTTACCAGTCCGAACGCGGCCGCTACGACGGTGCAGGTTATGAACCGTCGCTGGTGCTTAGGGGGCAACATGCCCTCTCCTCCCTGCACCGGGCATGGGGGTGCCCCGGCGCAGTGGGGATCTTGGCGTGACCACAACAGCCACACAAAGGGTTCACCGGAAGAAATGGCGGGATGTTTACCTTGTCACTCACATGGGCCCGAACTTCCCTCTGACCACAACTACTTTGGGCCGTAGATGGTGACGTCAGCCACCTCCGCCGCGCGCTGCGTCGACCAGGCCGACGCCCCGCCCGTGCGAACGAGGGTGAAAGTGAGGTCGCGCTTGCCGGGCAGCATCTTGTCGAGCGGAATGGTCACCGTGCCGGCGGGGCCGTTGATGGGGAGATCCAGACGGTAAGAGCCCGGGCCGCCCAGAGTCAGACGCAGCCGGTAGCCGCCTGAGGCGGTGAAGTGGAAGCCAGTGACGGTGTAACCGACCTTGGCGGGCAGTGTGATGGTCCCACCGGTACGCAGGGTGGTGATGCTGAGTTCGGGGGGCGTGGCCGGACTCGACGGCGCGGCGGTAGTGGGTGTCCCGGCCTCCCCTGGCGTCGTGTGCGTGGCCGACGGTGCGGGGGCCGTCGCCGACGGCGTGGGGTGCGTAGGGGAAGGGCTGGGACCCGCTGAGTTGCTGCCGCCGGAAGAACAGCCGACGAGCAGGAGTGTGGCGGCGGCGAACACGACCGCCGTGGGCGGAAGTTGGCGGCGGGCAGGCATCGGTTCCTCCTCGTCCGGCCTCGCCTGGGGATGCCGGACTACATGGTGTCGTCGGTTCGACGTGGGGGTGGTGCTCGGCGTTCCACTTCCGCACCGCACCACCCCCACGCACGCATGGGATCAAACGCAGTTGTGCGCGTCGCTGGTGGCGGAGCCGACGACGACGTCGACCAGTCCGCCGACGGCGGTGAGATGGACGGCGTTCACGGTCAGACCGAAGTCCGCACCGGGAACCGGCGTCTGCTCGTTGATGGTCAGTTTGGCGCCGCCTCCGAGGTCGATGGAGCTGTTGGGCGCGGTGGGCACCGTGGTGGGTATCCCCGCGATGGTGAGGGTCAGAGTGGCGCTCCCGGTCGTCTTCTGGCAGGTACTGGTGGAGGAGGCGGTCAGTCCGCTGATCCCGATCACCGGCAGCCCCGGGATACCGATCGAGGCGTCCTTGACGGTGGCGGTGGCCGTCGAGGTTCCCGGTGCCAGCGAGGTGACCACCTTCGGGCACAGGGCATGGGCCGTGATGATCACCGCGTCGACGGACGCCGCGCACGGCGTGTCCGTGGTCGATGCCTGGGCGGTGCGGATGGCGCCGGTGTCCGGGGTCGGCTTCAGGTCGAGCTGGGTCAGAAGCAGGTCGACCTTGCCGGTGATCCCGTAGGCGTGTCCGGTGTAGTACTCCAGCTTGAGCTGGGCGGTGGCGCTGGAGGGCCGGTAGTAGGCGTCGCCGCCGAAGGACGCCGTCATCGGGACGGTGGCGGCGTCGTTGAGGGGCTGGTTCGCCTTGTCGATCGTGCAGGACGCATGGCCGGCGGAGTCGGTGGTGCCGGTGCAGGACTGCTGGGTGGCGCCCGTGCCGAGCGCGAAGGAAACCGTACGGCCGGCGATCGGCGCGGTGGCGTCCTCGGTGAGGGTGCCCGACAGGTGTACCGGGGTCCCGTTCGCGATCTTGGCGGGACCGGTGTAGGCGAGGGCGCTCTCCTCCTTGGTGATGGTGAACGCCACGGAGGTGCTGCTCGGGGCGGTGTTGGCGTTCCCCGCGAAGCTCGCGGTGATCGTGGTCTGGCCGGGGACGTTCTGCGGCGTCAATGAGCAGCTCGCGTTCCCGGAGGCGTCCGTGGTGCCGGTGCAGCTCTGGCTGCCGAGGGTGAAGTCGACGTCGGCGCCGGACACGGGGCTGCCACCCGCGGTGAGTTGGGCGCCGGCGGTGAAGGCGTCGTGGTAGTCGGCGGTGGTGGGGCCGGTGTAGGTCAGCTTGCTCGCGGTGGGCGGTTTGACCAGCTGGACCCGGGCCGTGTACATGTCGAAGCTGCTGTGCGCGCCGTCCGGATTGTCGCTGGTGCTGTTGGAGTTGTCCGCCCAGAACGGGTAGAAGCTGCCGTCCTCGTAGGCGAGCCCCGTGTAGTCGCCGTAGTCGATGCCGTTGTGCGCCTGGGAGGCGTTCGACGTGCCGTCGCTGACCCGGTCGTTGGCCGCGAAGGCCGTGCCGTCGTCGCTGGTGGCGGCGTACAGCTGCGCCGTGTCGTTCGCCGTGCCGGCGTTGCGCGCGTCGTGCCAGGACACCGCGAGCTTGCCTGATGTCTGGTCCAGCGCGATCTTCGGCAGGAACTGGCTGTTCGTCCCCGTGTCGTCGTTGACCCGGACCGGAGAGGTCCAGTGCGCCCCGGAGTCGTCGGAGTACTTCACGAAGATGTCGGTGTCCGCACTGCCGTTGGAGGGGGCATCCGTGTAGAGGAAGTACAGCCGCCCGTTGTGCGCGCCGCCGCTGCGGTCCCAGGCCAGGCCGGCCTCCGCGTCGATCATGCGCTGGCTCTGCGCGGGGATCGGGTAGAAGGCACCGATGTTCAGGTCCACGGCCGTTGCCTCGGCCTGGAAGCCTCCCCCGCCCAGTCCGTCGAGGTCGAGGGCCGTGTACAGCTTGCCGGCAGCGCTCCCACCCTGCGGCCGCTGGTACGTCACCATGACCGAGCCCGTCGGGCCGACCGCGATGTCCCCGTAGTCCCCGGACCCCGCCGCCTGCGGGGCGGAGAAGGCCCCGACACCGGAGGCACCGGCACCGGTGACCTTGGCTCCGACCGCGGTGATCGCGTTGTTGTGGCCGCCGTCGGTCCACACCGCCCAGACGCTGCCGGCCCCGGTGGTGATGGTGGGCTGGTCGGGCTGATCGCCGGAGGCGAAGTCGGCCAGCCGGGAGAAGGTCTTCCCGCCGTCCGTCGAGAGGACGATGTGGACGGCGCCGGATGTCGTGTCGGCGTCCAGGTAGACCAGGAAGAGGTTTCCGAAGGAGTCCCAGGACAGGCTGGGATCACAGCATGACTTCGCCAGGCCGTCATTGCCGTCGGTGATGGTCCGGTGCGTCCAGGTCGCCCCGTGATCGGTGCTGTACGCCGCGGTCATGCCGACGCCGGCCCCGTCACCGTTGTTCGACACGGCCGCCAGGTGGCTCGGGTTCGTTGGATCGACCGCGATGGCGCCCTCGGCCTGATTCCCCGCGCTCCGCGTGACATTGACGACCGCGCCGACCGTCGCCGCCCGCGCCGGCGCCGCCAGCGCCGCCGTCAGCCCCAACCCCCCGGCTAAAAGCAACAGGCTCGTGGTCAGCGCCGTACAAGCACGTCTGATGGAGCCACGTCTCTTGCGCATGCGATCCCCTCCCCGTTGGCGGCGTCCACCGCGCGAATGGCATGATCGCGACAAACGAGTCGCGATGTCCGAGGCTAGGCGCCTGGTGTTCCTGCGGAAGGGGTGCAGCTGTGAACGTTCTGTGCGGTCCTGCCCGTTACCGGAACCACTGGGATCCAGTTCTTGGGCCCTGCCGCCGCCCGCGCCAGGTCGGGGTCGGTCGGGTCGGGGCGACGGCGACCGGCAGCGCGGTGGTGGCGGCTGTCAGCAGAAGGAACCGGCCGTCAGCAGCCCACGGTCACCGGACGACCCGGGGCGGGTGTGCCGACCGGAGGGGTGTCGTGCGCGGTGTGGCCGCGGCCGTGGCCGTCGCGAACGGACCCTGGTCCGTGCCGGTGAGGAACAGCCCGCAGTCGGCGTCCGTGGAGCTCTGCGACGCGTTGGCATTGACCTTGACGAACAGCGGCCGTACAGCGAAGCGGCCATCCGTGGCGAGGCAGCGCAAGCGGCTCCGCCACGAGCGACGCGGTGGCAACCGCCTCAGTCCCATTCCCATGTGATGCCGAGGACGCCCGGCCGAATCTGCTGCTCCACGAGGTGGACCGAGCCATAGGCGTTCAGTGTCAGATCGGCGATCGCCTCAGGAGGGGCGGTCGCCGAGGGACGGGCGAAGCGACGGCAGTGGACGGGCAGGGCGGCGCGGTCGAAGCCGACCTGGAGGACATACTGACCGCCGCCGTAGGTGAAACCACGAACGTACTCATGGCTGGGCTCGCCGGTTCCGTCCTCGAAGCGGTACCCCAGGACGGCGGTCTCCCCGACTCTCAGCCGCCCGTCGAAGAGCAGCTCGACGACGATCACCCCTGAAGCGCCGTGCCGCCGGATCCGCCCGACCCGGCAGTTGCCGAGACCGCGTACCCGTACCCGTTCCGTGTCGCAGCCCGGGTCGCCGTGATAAATGGCGAGATAGCGGTCGACGCCATCGCGATGGGCCCGTACGACATGGTGCGAGTCGCGGGCGGCGAGTTCTCGATCGGCACCGATGTGAACGTGCTCGTAGTGGATCACGGTGTGCAGCCCGCCGTCCGCCGGTGCCGCCAGACTCGCCAGCAGCGATTCGACCGCGGCGGCGGGTTCGAGGAGGGTGCGATACGGGCGGGCCGGGGGATGGTCGCTGGTGGCACGCGGGCCCAGCAGGCGGGTGAGGGCGTGCGAGGGAAGTTCCAGGACCTCCTCGAGCGCGGTGACGGCACGAAGCGACTCGGGCCGCTCGGGCCGCCGCACACCGCGCTGCCAGTAGCTGAGGCTGGTCACACCGACACGTATGCCGCGCTGGGCCAGCCGGTGCTGCACACGATGCAGAGCCAGCCCGCGTGCGGCAAGCGCGGCCCGGAGCGCGACGGAGAACGGGCCGGTGCGCAGGGCTTCGGCGAGTTCGGCCTCGGGGGTGGGGCGGCGGGAGGAGCGGAGGGCGGGGTCGCCGGGGCGTGGGGTGGCACGGCGATTGGCACTGTGAGCTGCCATTGGGCCCCTCCCCTCCCCCCACCCCCCTCGGATTGTTTATCTGTGAACGTTCACTTCCCCGTCCCGGAACGGGGCGTCACTTGCACTGCCACCTGCTGGTACCTGCCGTGGCGTTCACAACCGTACGGGTGGAATTCACTTCGCCGCCAGCCCTGTGGATAACTTCATTGACCGAGGCCTGACAAGAGATCGATGCTGCTGTCGCAGCGTCCGGACGCGCTCCTCCACCCCCACCCTGACTGGGAGGAACGCCATGTCCACTACCACCCCGGGCCGCAGACGCCTGGCGTCAGCGGTCCTCGCGGCCACCGCCGTGCTGACGGCCGCCCTCGTGCCGACGGCCACCGCGCACGCCGCTCCACTCTCCGCTCCGCTCTCCGCTCCCCACGCCGCTCCTCGGGCCGCCGCTCACCCCATCGTTGCCGCCGCCAAGCGCCTCAACATCACCATGCAGGCCCAGCAGAACAGCAACTGGTGCTGGGCGGCGAGCGGCAACACCATCGCGTCGTGGTTCGGACGCAACTACACCCAGAACCAGTTCTGCGACGCCGCTTTCAACCGGCCCCAGGGCAGCACCTGCGGCAACTGGCAGGCGGCGTTGGACGACGTACAGAACGCCCTCGACTGGATGGGCATCAACCCCGGTACGTACGTGAGCGGTTACCTGCGCTACGGCACCGTTCAGAATGAGGTCAACGCCGACCGCCCCATCGAGACGCGCATCGAGTGGAGTTCCGGGGGCGGGCACATGCATGTGCTCTACGGCTACGACACCTCCGACAACCAGGTCTACTGGGGCGACCCGTGGCCCTCCAACTACCGCTACAACTGGGGGGATTACGACTACTACGTGAGCAACAACTCGTTCACGTGGACCCACTCGCTCTACGGGATCGGAGCGTGACCCCATGACCCCGATCCGCACGTCACCGATCCAGACCACGCCGACCCAGACGTCATCGAGCGGCACGTCACCGACCCCGGCGTCACCGAAGCGCCCCGCAGCGAACCGGCATGCGCCCGCCGACCGCAAGCCCGTCCGCATGAGCACGGCGGTCGTGGCGCTCGCCGCCACCGCGGCCCTCGCCGCACTCACCCCCGCCACGGCCCACGCTGCGGCCGCCGACGGCTTCCCCGCGCCCTTCACCGCCGGCGACACCGCTCAGGCGCGCGAGGCGGCGTCATCCCCGGCCACCCTCCTCACCCTCTCGCGCTTCTTCGCCCGCGATGGCGCGATCGCGCAGAGCGCGGCCCGGCCGCACCTGGTCGGGCCGTCGGTAACCGTCTACTTCCTCGACCCGGGCTTCGTGGCCGGACGCCCGGGCGCCCCTGTCGCCGACCCGCAGTTCGTCGCGAGCAAGGCGGTCTCCGCGAACGGCCAGGTCGCCTCGGTGTGGACCGTACGGACGGCGAAGGGGTGGAAGGTCGTCAACATCGCTACCGGCGGTGACGAGACCGACTACGTCAGCGAGGCGCACGGCCTCGGAACCGTCTTCCGGGAACCGCAGATCGACGCCTGGTACGTGGTGCGCGACGGCCGTGTGCTGCCGCTCGACCCTGACGCGCGGCGTGCCGTGGGGAAGAGCGGCGTGACCGTGGCCGCCTACCAGCGCCTGGTACACAAGAAATACGGCGACAAGCTCCCTGGGTCCGCCTACGACCGAGCGGGCAAGGGCGGCGGTTACGGCGGTACGGCCGCGCCCCCACGCGCGTCCGCCGAGCCCGCAGCGACCACCGGGGTAGCCGTCACCGCGGGCGCCGCCACTGCGGCCGTCGCCGCCTTGCTCGGCACCTGCTTCGGCGTCCGCCGCATGCGGCGCAGGCGCCTCGTCAGCTGAGCCACCTCCCCGGCACCGCGCCCCCGTGCCTCAGGCCCACCCGGTCTGCGGCACGGGGGCCGCTCGCCCGGCCCTTACGGGGGGGGCGCTGGCGTGGTCGAGCGAACCGCCCATGGCTTGGGCCGCCTGGACCCCCTGGTCAACGTCAGCCTCATGGGCCTGATGTACGGGACCCACGCGGCCGTCCCGCACCCGCTCAAGGCAGCCGTCGAGGAGCGCGCGAAGAACTGGAACCCCAGCGCATCCGCGTCTCCGTCGCGGAGCTGCTCATACTCCCCACCGAGCAGTGCCGATACCGCAGCCCCAGCGTCGGACCGCCGCGGCCCCGGGGTGCTGGCTGGGCTCACCAGGTCTTCGCGGCGGCCAGGAGAGACTCGCGCACGAGCGTCAAGTGGGGGTTGGTGGCGCTACCCGGGCGTTGCACGAGGTAGGCGGTGTTGATCGGGGGGTCCTGCGGCTGGTGGAGCAGCTGGAGGGCGCCGGAGGCGAGTTCGGTGCGGCACAGGTAGCTGGGCAGGACACTCCACCCGGCGCCGGCGGTGACGGCGGTGAGGACACCGCGCAGGTCCGGGACGGTGATCGTGGCCTGGACATGCAGCCGGCGGTTGAAGACGTGGCGCCAGTACCGGCGGGCGATCGGCAAGTCCTCGGCGTAGGCGATCAGCGGGAGGCTCTCCAGGGTGGTGGGCAGCTCTTGCCCCTTGAGCTGTTCGGCCCATACAGGTGTGGCGACCAGGACGAATTCCTCGTCGGCGAGGAGTTCGGTGTGGAGCGTGCGCCCACGGGGCCGGCGGGTGGCGACGACGAGGTCGTGGCGTCCGGCCCGCAGTTCTTCGAGCAACGGTTCGGTCAGTCCGATGGCCACCCGCAGCCGGACGCCCTGCGTGACCAGCGGGGCCAGCACCCTGAGGCCGACGACGCCCATGAACTCCGCGGGCCCGGCCAGATGCACCGGCGCCGCGACGCTGCCGGACTCTTCGCCGGTGATTGCGGACAGTTGGTCGAGGGGCACCGACAGCTGCCCTGCGAGTTCGTCCGCGTGGGGCAGCGGGGTGACGCCGTGTGCCCGGCGCTCGAACAGCTCGCGGCCCAGGCGGTTCTCCAGCGCCCGGATCTGCATGGTCACGGTGGACTGCGACAGGCCCAGTCGTCGTGCGGCGGCGGTGAAGGATCCCAGGCGGTGCACGGCGAGGAAGGTGCGCAGCAGGTTCAGGTCCAGTGGACTGCTCCCATGAGTCTCCTGATCGCTCACGCTGTCGAGCCTACGAGGTGCGCAGGCAAGCCACCTGCCCACCCGTCCCCTTGCAGGGCATCGGTTCGTCGATACCTCGTATCGGTGCCTTCATTGGCGCCGATAGTCCAAGACCTTTAGTTTCGAGCATGAGTGCGCCGACGTTCTGAGTACGCAGCGTCAGAGCACGCCCCCGACTCTCGGAGACCACACCATGTCGAAGATCCTTTTCGTGATGACCGGCGCCGACCACTGGACGCTGGCGGACGGCACCAAGCATCCGACCGGCTTCTGGGCCGAGGAGGCCGTCGCCCCGTTCCAGGCGTTCACGGCCGCCGGCCATGAGATCGTCATCGCCACGCCGGGCGGCGTCGTACCGCCCCTGGACCAGGGCAGCCTGGCGCCGCAGTTCAACGGCGGCGAGGAAGGCGCGAAGAAGATGGCGGACGCCCTCGCCGCGATCGGCGAGATCCAGCGCCCCATCAGTCTGGAGGACGTCGACCTCGACGACTACGCCGCCGTCTTCTACCCCGGTGGCCACGGCCCGATGGAGGACCTGGCGGTCAACGTCGACTCCGGCCGCCTGCTCACCTCGGCGCTGAAGTCCGGCAAGCTCCTCGGCGTGGTCTGCCACGCCCCGGCTGCTCTGCTCGCCGCGGTCGAGCAGGACGGCACCAACTCCTTCGCCGGGTACAAGGTGGCCGCGTTCACCAATGCGGAGGAGGCCCAGTCGGGCCTTGCGGACAAGGCGAAGTGGCTGCTGCAGGATCGTCTGACCGAGGCGGGTGTGCAGGTCCAGGTGGGCGAGCCCTGGATCCCGAACGTCGTCGTGGACCGCAACCTGGTGACCGGTCAGAACCCTTCCTCCTCCGCGCCCCTGGCGGCGGAGCTGCTGAGGAAGCTGGCCTGACACGCGCAATCGCCGATCGCACAGGGGGGACTGGGGGCCACGTTCACCAGCCCGGACAGAGTTGGTTCACTTTTACGACGGGGCCCGCCAGGCAGCCTTTTAGCGCCCGGTCTTGCTTTAGCGCCCGGTCTTGATGAGCGGCACGTCTCGTGTGAATTTCCGGAAGCCGACGCTGTAGTACAGCCCGCGCGCCGCGGGATGCCCCGGCGCGCCCAGACAGGCGACCGTCATGTGATCGGCCCCGGCCTCCCGTGCCAGATGCATCCCGCGCAGCAGCATCGCCCTGCCGAGCCCGAGCCGCCGGTAGTCCGGATGTGTTCCGACCGGTTCGAATTCGGCGGTGCTGTTCGCCTCGTCGAGCCACATGATCGTCGATGCGGCCATGGTTCCGTCCGGCGCCTCCACCAGGACGTGCAGGTCGCCGCGGTACGGCGGTGTCCGCCGGACGCCCTCGTAGCCCTCGGCTGTGTATGTCGACGGGGCCCAGGCGTCCACATGGGCCTGGACCGCGGCCTGCGGCCCGGCCTCGTCGGCGGTGCGGAAGCGGAAGCCGTCCGGCAGCACCGGCTGTTCCACGTCATCGAGGTCCCGCTCATTGAGTTGAGTCCAGGAGCCGGTGTCGCCGAGCGAGGCCGGATCGGTCTCATAGCCGTGCGCCGCCCATCGTTTCAGCGCGAACTCAATCGGCGAACTGCGGCTCACCGTGCGCTCGATGCCGACCGTCACACCGTCGTACCAGTCGATCACCTCGTCCACCAGCTCGCTGTGGTCGGGATGGAGCTGATAAGCCAGATAGGCGCTGGTGACGTCCTTCACCGACCCGTCGTTCCGCGTCACCTGGTGTAGCAGAGAGGCCCAGCCCCACGCGACCAAATCGTCACCGGAGAACCACAGCCGACGCAGCCAGCTCTCGCCTTCGCATGCATGCCCTTTGCCCCAGATCCAGGCCAGCTCTCCGAACGACGCGTCGCTGTTCACCAGGTCGGGTCGGACGGCCGTAACCCGCTGCGCCAGGCTCTGCATGAGCTGCACGTCCGCGGCAGTCATGAGACCGGAGTCATCCATGGTGCGCCACTGTGCCAGGGCTCCGCGAAGCCGTCGGACCATTTCCCGGGGCGAGGGTTGCCGCAGCCGGCGGCACAACGCCCAAAGCACATCGGTAGCACATCATTGGGCTGCCCGGATCGTACTGGTGGCAGTGCCATCAACTTCCGTCAGTATGACTGTCGTTGACGCCGTCCGGCTCCGGAGCGGTTCGTTTCAGGCCCACGCCCACGAATCCGGGCCGCCACCCTCCCAGTGAATCCCGTCCCAAGCCGCTATATCCAGCTCGTCCGGGTTTCCAAGCCCGGCATCCTGGAGAATCACCGGCAAGTCGTGCAGGGAACGAGCGGTACCGGCGAGCCGACCATTCACCCAGACTTTGCGCCGGCCCTCAGGGGAGGGCGGGCCTACGATCACAGGCTTCATGGCATCCAGCGAACAGGCTAATGCCGCGCGCTGCCTGTCCGAACGAGCCAGACGCGGGAATGCAGGAAGCCGAGGTTTCCTCTTCAACGGTGGTACAGCATTTCGTGTGTGGTGGTGCGAAAGCGGTCTCATCGTTCCACAATGGTGCCCGGTGAGGACATGTCCGCCAGCTGGCCATAGCGAAACAGCAAGAAGGAACAGGGTGAGGTGACGACTCGGAGCAGAGTTCCACCCCCAGGCCAGGTGACGTGGGACAGCGGCGTCCCACAGGCCCTGCGGCATTCGGATGCGCACTGGCCAGGCGGTCCGCCGAGCACGGACTGCGATCTGCTGATCAACACTGGGAGTGACCGCCTCGAAAATGCCGTTTAGCGGCTGCGCAAGCACGAACCGAGGTCCACGCCGTCCGACCGAGCTGATCTCACGTTGGCAGCGGGCCTTGGATCAGCCGGTAGATGCCGCGAAGGGCCTGGGCATCGACGCCGCGGTTCTCGTCGCGGAGGACCTGGCGCTCACATCGCCACGTCGGCCGCCGTACGGCTGACCGCCAGCGACATCACAGCCGACATCGCAGGCCTGGCCCAGTCCGAGCCTGATCGGGGCGCGCCGGAGGACCATGCACCCTCGCTCAGGGGGAAACCATGACCAGAGAAGCCTCCCGTTCCACAACCCGTGTCCAGAACCTTCGCCTGGACAGATGCCTGCCCAGCCTGCTGCGGGAACAGGCAGCCGTGCGGCCCACCACGACCGCCGTGACCAGCGGCACCGAGGGCCTCACCTACCGGGAGCTGGAAGGCGCCGCCACCCGCCTGGCCGGCTGTCTGAACGCGCTGGGCATCTCCCGGGACGACTGCGTCGGCCTGTACACCGAACCGTCCCTGGACCTGATGACCGGCGTGTGGGGCATCCTCTTCGCCGGCGCAGCCTATCTGCCGCTGTCCCCCGAGTACCCCGAGGAGCGGCTGCGCTACATGATCGAGGACAGCGCGACCCGCGTTGTCGTCACCCAGGAGCATCTCGCGGCCCGGCTGCGTGCCCTCGCGCCTCACGGCATGCGCGTCGTCGTACTCAGTGACATCGGGCACAGCTCGTCCGGCGCACTGCCGACGGCCGCACCCGCACCCGGTGACTTGGCCTATGTCATCTACACCTCCGGCAGCACCGGCCAGCCCACGGGAGTGCTGATCGAGCACGGCAGCATCGTGTCCCAGATGCAGTGGATGCAGTTGTGCGGGCACCTCGGCCCGGACACCACGGTGCTGCAGAAGACGCCGATGAGTTTCGACGCGGCGCAGTGGGAGATTCTGGCGCCGGCCGTCGGCGCCCGTGTGGTGATGGCCGCACCAGGCAGCTACCGCAACCCGGAGACGGTGATCACGGCCGTCACCACGCACGGGGTCACCACACTGCAGTGTGTACCGACGCTGCTGCAGGCCCTGCTGGACACCGAGCAGATGGGCGCGTGCACGACGTTGCAACGGGTGTTCTCCGGCGGCGAGGCGCTGTCCCGTCAGCTGTCCCGGGCCTTCCTCGACGTAGTCCCCTGGGCTTCCCTTGTCAACTTGTATGGGCCGACCGAGTGCACCATCAATGCCACCGCCCACCTGGTCGACCCGGACACGCTCGGTGAGGGCAGCGGCCCGGTTCCGATCGGAGTGCCGGTCGACAACACCCAGTGCTACATACTGAACGAGAACATGGCTCCGGTGGGCATAGGGGAAAAGGGTGAGCTGTACATCGGGGGCGTCCAGCTGGCCCGCGGCTACCTGAATCGGCCCGAGCAGACCACGTACCGGTTTGTTCGCTCCCCCTTCATGCCGGCTGAGCGGCTTTACCGGACGGGAGACCTGGCCTACTGGAACCCTGACGGCACGATCCAGTTCACCGGCCGCACCGACAACCAGATCAAGCTGCGCGGCTACCGAGTGGAACTCGACGAGATCGCCCTGGCCATCGAGGAACACACCTGGGTACGCCGAGCCGCCGCAATCACCGCGGACGATCCGCGCACCGGTTCCACCAACCTACTGGCCTGCATCGAACTGAATCCGAAGGAAGCCGCCCTGATGGATCAGGGCAACGCCGGGGCACACCACCAGTCGAAAGCCAGCAAGCTCCAGGTGAGAGTGCAGCTGTCGAACCCTGGCCTACGCGATGCCGACGAACTCGAGGGCAGGCCTGTGGTGCCCTTGCCGGGCCGGCGGGAGACGGCGCGGCAGCGGCGGGAGGTCTTTGCCCGCAAGACGTACCGCTTCTTCGACGGTGGTCAGGTCACCCGCGACGACATCCTTGCCCTGCTCGCCCCGCGCCCCACCCGCCAGCACTCACGCAGCCTCGCGGACCTCACATTCGACCAGTTAGGCGAGCTGCTGCGCTGGTTCGGCCAGTTCCGCAGCGCGGAACGACTGCTGCCGAAGTACTTCTACGCCTCACCCGGCGCGCTGTACGCCACGCAGTTGTACCTGGAAACGGGCGGTCTGGACGGCCTGGGCGCGGGTGTGTACTACCACCACGCCGCTGACCACACCCTGGTACGGATCGCCGGGGCCCCGCAGTGCCGCGACGCCCGCCTGTCCGTCCACTTCATCGGCAAGTTGCGAGCCATCGAGCCCGTCTATGCGAACAACATCCGCGAGGTGCTCGAACTGGAAGTCGGTCATATGCTGGGCGTCTTCGAGGAAGTCCTGCCCCAGTACGGGCTCACCATCCGGCCCGACGCTTTCCGGCCGGCTACGAAGGAAAAACTGGACGTCTCCCCCGAGGACCACTACCTGGGCACCTTTGCCATCGACCGCAACGACGGCTCGCCCGTGCACGACCCCACCGAGATCTTCGTCCAGGCCCATGAGGGCCGCGTGCACGGTCTGCCGGCGGGCCAGTACCGATGGACCGGCCGCGACCTGGAGCACATGTCCGACGGAGTCGTCCTGCCCAAGCATGTGATCGCCATCAACCAGCAGGTGTACGAGCGGTCGAGCTTCGGCATCACCGCCGTGAGCCGCGCGGCCGATGCGTGGCTGCAGTACATCGCGATGGGCACCAAGCTGCACCACCTGCAGCGCAACGCCGGGCGCATCGGCCTGATGTCCTCCGGCTACAGTTCCAAGACCGGCCATCCGCTGCCCGCCGCACAGCGCGTCGACGACATCCTCGCCTCCTGCTCGGTACCCACCGGCCCGTCGTACTTCTTCCTCGGCGGCAAGGTCAGCGAGGAGCAGATCCGCAGCGAGGGCATGCACGAGGACACGGTGCACATGAAGGGCCCGTCCGAGATGATCCGTGACGACTTGGCCAAGCGGCTGCCCGACTACATGGTGCCCAACCGTGTCCTGGTGCTGAACGAGTTGCCCTTGACCCCCAGCGGAAAGGTCGACGTGACGGCCCTGGCCGCGCTGGAGCAGGTGCGGTCGGCCGACACCAGCAGGCCCTACGTCGCGCCTGCCACCCCGGCGGAGCGGTGGCTGGCCGACGCGTGGGCCAAGGCCCTGAACTACGAAGACGTATCAGTAGAAGACGATTTCTTCGCTTCCGGCGGCAACTCGCTGATCGCGGTCGCACTCGTCAACCGCATCAACCGAGTGTTCGGACTCCGTCTGCCGCTCCAGATCGTCTTCGAATGCCCGAAGCTCGCCGATCTCGCCGCCCGCATCGAGGACCACGGCGTCGCACCCTCCTCGCGGCTCGTACCGCTCCACACCGAAGGCACCGGCCGTCCGGTGTTCTGCTGGCCGGGCCTCGGCGGCTACCCGATGAACCTGCGTCTGCTGGCTCGCCAGGCCGGCGTCGGCCGACCGTTCTACGGCATCCAGGCGCACGGTATCAACGCAGGTGAAACGCCGTACCCGACAATCCGTGAGATGGCGGCCGCCGACGTGGCCGAAGTGCTGCACACCCAATCCGACGGGCCTTACAGCCTGTGGGGCTATTCCTTCGGAGCACGACTTGCCTTCGAAGCGGCCTGGCAACTCGAGCAGGCCGGCCACCCCGTCGACCACCTGTTCTTGATCTGCCCTGGCAACCCCAGGGTCCGGGCCGAGGGCGCCGACGGCTTCGGTCGCGAAGCGTCCTACCGCAACCCCGTGTACGTCTCCATCCTGTACTCGGTGTTCACCGGCAGTGTCAGCGGCCCCGGAGTGGACGCATGCCTCCAGACCGCACACGACGAGGACTCCTTCGCGCACTTCGTCCACAAACAAATGCCTGATCTGGACGAGGAGTTGATCCGCCGCATCATTCATGTGGTCGCAGATACCTATGAGTTCGAATACACCTTCCGCGAACTCACCGAGCACCGGCTGAACACACCTGTGACCATCTTCAAGGCCGCCGGCGACGACTACTCCTTCATCGAAGCCCGCTCCGGCTACTCCAGCTCCCCGCCGACCATCATGGAACTCACCGGTGACCACTACAGCGTCCTGAAGGACGAAGACATCACAGAACTGGCCACAGCAATCCGCACCCGGCTGAACGGCCAGGGATGAGTGCGGCTACTGAAGAAACCACTCCTGGTTGTGGGGCACACCGCAGCCTCGCTACGTGAAGTCACCCGTTTGTCCGGGTGGGTCGTCACGGCAACTGCATCAGATGCGGCTTCGCTGACCACGTACGCACCTTCGACTTCGACAACGATCTCGATGAGGAGTGGTCATGACACCCCGTTCGCTCAACAAGCCCGCCGCCGGGACCACGGCCGCGCTCCTGCTGGTGACGGGTGCCGGCCTGCTGACAGGCTGCGGTACCCAGAAGAGAAGCGGCACCGCGGACGGTACGACGATGGCCGCGGCGCAGGCCGCCTTCCGCCATAGACGCCTTCAGCAGCCCGTGCAGACCACGGAGGCGGACTGGAAGCCGGTCACCGACGCCCTGGGGCGCACGGGCAGCATGGCGAACGGCACCGTCTACCGCATCCCGCTGCTCCGCAAGGACCTCACCGTCACCACCCAGGGCGTGACCGTGAAGCCGGGCCTGTCACTCGTCGGCTACGCGGCCTTCGCCAAGTACAGTCACGAGACCATCTTCATGGGCGACCTGGTCGCCACCGAAGACGAACTGCCCAAGGTCACCGACGCTCTCCAGGCCGCCGGCATCGAGCAGAGCGCCCTGCACAAGCACCTGCTCCAACAGTCCCCGGCGATCTGGTGGACGCACATCCACGCCATGGGCGATCCCGTGAAACTCGCCAAGGGAGTGAAGTCCGCGCTGGACGCCACCGCCATCCCGCCCGCCTCGCCGCCCCCGGCCACCCAGCCGCCCATCGCCCTGGACACCGACGGCATCGACAAGGCACTCGGCCGCAAGGGCATGGCCGACGGCGGCATCTACAAGTTCACGATCGCCCGCAACGAGACGATCAATGACGGCACCCACGTGCTGCCTTCCGCCCTCGGGCTGACCACCGGCATCAATTTCCAGCCGCTGGGCGACAACAAGGCCGCCATCAGCGGCGACTTCGTCATGACCGCACCCGAGGTGCAGAGGGTCATCCAGGCGCTGCGCAAGGGCGACATCCACATCGTCGAACTCCACAACCACTCGCTGGACGAGCAGCCGCGCCTGTTCTACCTGCACTACTGGGCCACCGCTGACGGAGTCACCCTGGCCAGGACGCTGCGCCTGGCCCTGGACGCGACCGCGGCGGCTCCCGCGTCGTGATCGGCTGGGGCCAGATCGGCTACGGCGCGTGCCGTCGGCGGTGTCCTCCGCCGTCTTCACCGTCGCCGCCGTCCGGGGCCGTACCCGATCAGTGCTGATGACCGGTGCACTCGCTGCGGCCGTCTGGCCCCACGCGGCATCCTGCCCACAGCCCCGCTGACGGTCGTCCCCTTCCCTCGCGGCCGATCGCGGCCCGCTCACCTCCTGCCGCACGCGAACAGGCCGACCAGGGCCGTGCCGACGTCCTCACAGCAGCCTTCAGCGTGCCTCTGGGATCAGCCTGCGGACCCTGGCCACCCGCACCGGGCTCTCCGCGGGCTGATGTCCGGCGAGCGCTTCCCCACCCGGATGTACGCCGCCGCCATCGCCCGCGCCTGCGGCGCCGACCCAGATGGCCTGCGCTGACTACATGGCAACTCAAGGCGTCCCAGCGACGCGTTCACTCTGTTTCCCCCAAGTTTTCCTCCAGGCCCTGGACGTCTGTCTACTCGTCAGTAAGGATTCCCGGCGGACGCGTCCGGAAGCCGGACCTGGCCACCAAGAGCCGTCATGGGCAAGGGGGATTCATGAGCGGGATGAGCCGCCGTCGTTTCGTGTCAGGGCTGTCCGGGGTCGCCGCCGGCGCGGCTGCCCTGCCGGTGCTGACACCCGGTCGCGCAAGGGCACTGGACCAGGCCCTGGCAGCCACCGCGGCGCGTGCGGTGCGGATCGACGGGACCACGCTGGAGCAGGTGGCGACGCCGGTCGGTGACGGGGCGTACAAGCGGCTGGTCGCGGGTCCGGGCTGGCCGTTGGTGGTGCGCGCGGAGCTGGCCGGCGCCGCGACCGGGAGAGATGACCGCCGGACGGGGCTCGCCTCCTTCGTGCAGTTCACGGACCTGCACCTGACGGACACCGAGTCACCGGTGCGATTCGAGTACCTGGCGCGGTTCAACGACAGCGCGCATCGTCCGCAGGAGACACTGACCGTGCGGGGCGCCTCGTCGCTCGTCGAGCGGGTCAACCAGGTGCGCCAGGGCCCGTACACCGGCCTGCCGTTCCGTTTCGTCATGGCCACCGGCGACAACACCGACAATCACGAGCGGATCGAACTCGACTGGTACCTGACCGTCATGAGCGGCGGACGGATCACGCCGAACAGTGGTGATCTCGCCCGTTACGAGGGCGTCCAGAACTCCGGCAGCGCCCAGTACTGGAACCCCGGGTCCTCCCTCCAGGACGCCTACAAGGCCAAGGGGCTGCCCCAGATCGACGGATTCCTGAGCGGTGCGATCCGCCCGTTCGACGCGCCCGGCCTGTCCGTCCCCTGGTACACGACGGTCGGGAACCACGACGACAGCATCGAGGGCAGCCTGCCCGACCTGGGGCTGCTGAACGATCTCTACACCGGTTCGCGCAAGCTGGAGGGCTGCGACGACGCCACGGCGGCCCAGCTGGCGGACGCGGTGCTGCACGACCCGGGCGAGGCCGTACTCCTGCTGGGCAAGCTGCTGACCAGCGGCGGCGCGATCCGTACGGTCACGCCCGACGAGCGGCGCCACCCGTTCACCCCCGCCGAGTTCGCGCAGGCGCACCTGAACCCCGCGTACACCGGCACCGGCCCTGTCGGCCACGGATTCACCAAGGACTCGGTCAGCAGCGGGCATCTCTATTACACCTTCGACCTCGCCGACGGCGTCCTCGGTATCAGCCTCGACACCACCAACCGAGCCGGTTTCGCGGACGGTTCCCTCGGCACCGCACAGCTGAACTGGCTGGAGTCGGTCCTCAAGGCGCACAGCGGCCGCTGGTACGACAGCAACGGCAGCGTGGTGCGCGGCGGATCCGACAGCCGTCTCATCGTCGTCTTCAGCCACCACACCAGCGGCACGATGGGCAACCTGCTGCCCGACCCGTACCACCCGTTCGAAGCCCGCCACAGCGGTAACGAACTGGTCGCCCTGCTGCAGCGCTTCCCGAACGTGATGGCGTGGGTCAACGGCCACACGCACACCAACCAGATCATTCCGCACGGCCACACCGTCGCCGAGCGCGCCTTCTGGGAGATCAACACCGCCTCCCACGTGGACTACCCGCACCACGCCCGGGTCATCGAGGTCGCCGACAACCAGGACGGCACGCTGTCGCTGTTCACCACGCTGATCGAATCCGCGGCGCCGTACCGGACCGACTTCAACGACATCTCGGACCCCGGCCTGGCCGCGCTGTACCGCGAACTCGCCTACAACGACCCGTATGCCACGCCCGGCACTCGCATCGGTACCGCCGCCGACCACAACACCGAACTCCTGCTGACCAAGCCGGCGACCTAGGGTACGGATCGTGATGACCCCCGCACAGATGTAGCGCGTACGGGTCGCATAGGAGCGGGCCGCCACGATGAGGGCGAAGCCCAGGCCTCCGAAGGCCAGGCCGCCGAACCACACCATCCAGGTGAGGTCCGCGCTGGTGGGAAACGGCGGCTTCGGCTCGAAGGCGGGTGTCACCCCGATGGCGCTGAGCAGGGCCATGACGTTGAGGACCACCCCGTACACCGACAGGGCGCCGCCGGTCAGCCAGGCCGGGATCAGTGGCAGCAGACGGGGGACCCGGCGCCCGGACAGGAACAGCGTCCAGCGGGGGAAGATCATGCCCCACCGGTACATCAGCCCTGTCAGCAGAAACACGCCGAGCAGCGCCGCCATCACCGACGCGTCGAGCCCGACCGATGCGAGCGACTCGGCGGCTCCCGCGTCCTCGTTCAGTTTCCGCCAGCCCTCCGCCGTGACGCCCAGCGCATCGCCGCCCAGCGTCCAGATGGTCTTGAGTCCCGCCCAAGGCAACAGGCCGCACATGAGCACGTATGCCGTCGCCTGGGTCCGCACCGGGGCCATGGAGGCGCCCGGGTGGACCAGCGCGCCGTCGCCGGCCCCGGTGTGCGGGTTCACGCACCGCGGGCAATCGCCTCGCCGCCTGCGACGATGCGCCACTGCGGTCATCAGTAGGAAAGTGGCGCCGACGGCGTTCAGCAGGGTGTGGACCACCCCGGTGGCGCTCTCGATCCCGGAGAGCGTCACCAGCGTCACGACGATCTCCGTCACGCCCAGTGCACTCGCCCCGAAGACGAGGACGGCAGCCGCGAGCCCCGCCCACACCGCCACCCGACCGGGCCTGCCGAGTGGCCGGGTGGTGGACCAGGCCGCGGCGCCACCCAACAGGGCGAGGGCGGCGAGGCCGCACTGGGCTGCCGGAACGTAGGTCTCGTGCGGCTTCACGGGCACGCTGGTCCCCGTCGCCGCCCCGGTGATCTGGACGACGGCGTACACCGCGCCCCACACGGAGGCGGCGCGCGGCACCCACAAGGGCCATCGCCGCCACCACGTCGTCCACGTCATGGCCTCGGGCGGTGGCCCGGCATCGATGTGTCTCTGCGCGTTGGTGGAAACCGCCACCGCAACCTCCGTATGTCGGCCGTCTTTCAGACAGACACAAGGCTTCGCGGCGGACGGGCTGGTCACATCGCCCGCGCGGACCACCTGCCTCGCCGCGCGGCGGACTGGGTGTCAACCGGCGGGATGATGCTGCCGGATGACGCTTCGGTCAGCGGCGGGTCAGGGTGACGGGCATCGAGGCCAAGCGCCAGGCCAGATGGGACTGCTTGAAATCGGCGCGCTCCCCAGCGTCACCGCGGCAATCCGAGACGGAGCCCGTCGAAGAAGACGCCGTCACCAACCTGTCCGGCCGGCACACCTAGGGCCTGCCCGATCAGCGGGCCGGGCGGTCCGCCGTGACCAGCCACGACGTGGTGCGCAGCCGGACTGTGCCGTCCGTCGCCTGGTGGTCGCGCAGATGGTCCGTCAGGGTGCGGCGAGCGAGGGCCCGTGCCGTCGCGTCGGCCTGCTCCATCAGGTGACGACCGGGGCCCGTTCCCAGCAGGAACTCCGCCGCGTCCTCGGCTCCGTGTCCCCATGTCCCGTAGGCCTGCGTCTGGTTGATGGTGATGCCGGTGAATCCGGCGGCGGTGAGGACCTCGCGGATGCGGTCCGGCGCGGCCAGGGAGAACATGCCAGGCAGCCCCGGCCGCCCGAAGTCGCCGACCGGCAGGAAGTCGCGCAGGGCTGCCATCGCCAGCACCCAGTCGTTGAGCGCGGCATCGGCCGGGCAGACGAACGCCAGGTGCCCGCCGGGTCGCAGCGCCCGGCCGACGTTGCCGAATGCCGCTACCGGGTCGGCGAAGAACATCACCCCGTAGCGGCTGATCGCCGCGTCGAACGCGTCCGCCTCGAATGGGTGCGTCTGCGCGTCGCCTTGTGTGAAGGAGGCGTTGGTGATGCCCTCCCGCTCTGCTCGGGCCCGGGCCTCGGCCAGCATCGGGCCGGACAGGTCGAGGCCCAGCGCGCGCCCTTGGGGCGCCCGGAGCGCAGCGAGGCGCGTGGTCTGCCCGGAGCCGCAGCCGAGGTCGAGGGTCCGGTGGTCCTCGGCGATGTCGGCGGCGTCGAGGAGCGGCTTGTTGAAACCCTCGTTCACCGCGTTCCAGCGGTCCTGGTTGCGGGCCCAGTGGACACCTTCAGGGCCGTTCCACGCCTGAGCCTGCTCAGTGTTGACGATGTCTGGCACGGGTGCCTCCTGTGATGGATCGCGAAGAATGGGCGTACGCCCAAATGGTATGGGCACGCGCCCATACTGGCAATCCCCCGCTACTATCCAGGAGGTGTGCCCCTTTGAGGGCGGCGGAGGAACGAAAGAGGGGCCCATGTCACCGCGCGGAGTAGCGACGCCGAACGTACGCGAGCGGCTCTTCGCGGCCGCCGAACGCGTCGTGGAGAGGGACGGCCCCGGCGCGCTCACCAGCCGGTCCGTCACCACCGAGGCGGGCTGCGCCAAGGGGCTGCTGCACGCGCACTTCGCGGGGCTCGACGAGTTCGTGGCCGAACTCTGCCTGGACCGGTTCGCGCGGACGGCGGCGAAGGCGCAGGAACTGTCGGGGCTCGCCGGACAGGGCACGGTGGCGGGGAACCTCGAGGCTGTCGCCCTCGCACTGTTCGACTCCGGCGGCCCCGCCATCTCGGGCCTGGCCATGACTCGCCCCGCCGCCGCGCTGCGCATCCGCAAGGCCCTGGAAGGCGGGGCGCCCGGGTTCACCGCGATCCAGGAGGCCATCACCGGCTATCTGAAGCACGAGCGGGAGCTTGGCCGGGTGGCGGAAACCGTCGACCCGTGCACGGTGAGTCTCGCTGTCGTCGGCACCGCCCATCACCTCCTGATGACCAGCTGGCCGGGCACACCTGACCCACGTCCCTCCATGACGCGCCTGGTGGCCGCGCTGGTGAACGGCTAGTCAGGAGCGGAGCCACGGGCGTATGGCGGCAACGGTCGCGGTGCCGCGAACGACGTCCGCCCTCTTTCCGAGGAAACGGCGTTGTCCCAGTCCGTGATGGTCACTAAGATCGTTTGTGTGACTGCCGGGTCGGCCATGGGCCATGCACGAGTGGGGCTCCCGGCCTCGGCATGAGCCCGAGGCGGGCAAGGAGCCCGCCCTTCTTCTCCACGTCTTCGTTCCCGGCGCCCCGCGTGCGGCGCCCGTTCCAGCGGATCTCAAGACCGGAGAGACAGCACCCCATGCCCTATGCCCAGCAGTACCCTCATCAATCCGAGCTGCCGACGGCCGGCGTGCAGCTGAACCACACCGCCGTCTACGCAAGCGACAGGCATCTGTCCGCCGAGTTCATCGCCGCGATCCTGGGCCTGAAAGTCGGCGCCCCGTTCGGGCCGTTCCTTCCCGTCGACCTCGGCAACGGCGTGACGCTCGACTACTACGAGAAGAGGGACGAGCCGATCCAGACGCAGCACTACGCCTTCCTCGTGCCGGACGAGCAGTTCGACGGCATGATCGCCCGTCTGGAGGCAGTCGGGGTCACCTACTACGCCGACCCCGGCCACACCGACCCCGGCCGGATCAACCGTCTGTTCGGCGGCCGTGGCGCCTACTTCGACGACCCGGACGGCCACAACATGGAGATCATGACCCGGCCTTACATCCGTCCCTAGCAGGCCAACAGAGCGGCGACCTGCGAGCGGACGACGTCCCATGCAGCCGTCGGCAGGTCGCCGACGGCCGTCGAACGCAGCGCGTCAAGGGTCTCCTCGGCGTCGGCGGCGCACGCGGCACCGGCGCTGAGCACTTCGTAGCCGTCGCGTACGGCCACCCGCAGTCGGCCGCCACCCTCGTCGGCGTGCACCGCCGAGGCGACGACGAGGGGCGGCGGTCCACCTGCCTCACCGGGTAGTTTGCGGTACGCGCAGGCCAGCGGTTCACACCAGCGCAGGTTCAGCAGGACGGGGCTCTTGGCCACCAGCTCGGCCAGGTCCGTCTCACGGACGCCCTCGGATTCCAGCACCGTCGCCCGGGCATCCAGAGCAAGCGCCGCCGGCAGCAGACAGCGCAGCGTGCTGCCGACGAGGTTGCCGCCGACCGTCGCCGTCCGGCGTACCGCCCCGGTGCCCACCGTCGTGGCAGCCAGGCGCAGCACGTCAGGCACCCGGTCGTCTATCCGGTGCAGGACCACGGCACCTCCCACGGTCTCCCGACCCAGCACATTGGCCTCCGGCAACTCACGCAAGGACATCGCCAGTTCGGGAAAGCCGTCCCGCTGCCATGTCGCCCACATCAGTGTCGCCCCTCCGATGGGCACCGCCCCCTCCGCCAAGCATTCCTGCGCTTCGGACACCGTCGTGGGCAGACGCAACAGCACGGCAACGGACCTGCTTTCCTGGGTTGTTGGGCCAAGGCGGTAGGTAGTGTTTTGGCCACCTCCCGCCGCCAAGGCAGTTTCTCGCCAAGGTGGGGGCGCGTAAAGGGCTCACATGCGCACACCGAAGGGCCAGGACGCGGGGCAACCTCTGCCGGCCGGAGAATCAGCTCGGTTCCGCCGGCGCGATGCTGCGGACCGCGACGTCGAAGATTGCGAGTTCGGGATCGGCACCCACCTCGCGGAAGAGCCGCGGTGCGGCCGGTGGCTCCGCAGCCGTGCGCATCGCCTCCAGAGCGGCGCGGTCTCGCCACAGTGTTTGAATCCGCCAGCGTCCGTCCGGCCCGCTCAGCAACTCGGTCCTCACCAGTCCGTCGGGGAGGGGGCCTGCGACAAGATCACGGTAGGCCGCGACCAGGTCGGCTTCACGCTCGGGCGCAACGACGGCGCTGACCTCGGTCAATACCTCTCCGGTCATCGTCCTCATCTCCCTGTTCTCACGGTACGCGGCACGAGCGGTACGCGGCACGAGCGCTCTGCGGCACGAGCGGTCACCGCTGGTATGCCCACCCTCTTCTGCGAGATGCACGCTGCCGGTGGCGTACCGGGGCCCACGCGGATCGTGGCTCGCGGCGCGGATGGGGACGTGGTCTCCTGGACTTGTCCGCAGGAGGACAGGCCGATGCGTTTCACCCGGACCTCCGTCTTCGTACCCACCCGGTCGACCGCGCCGACCGGGGCAACTGGTGGCCTGCGGCCGAAACGAGATCTCGCGTTCGCCTGGCTCCTCGTCGTCCTGATCGCGGTGCCCGCGTGGGTAGTCACGATCACCCAGGCACGGGGCATGGGGGTCGGGCCCGGGACCATGGGGATGGCGCTGCCCCCGTTCCTGCTGCTGTGGGTGACGATGATGGCGGCCATGATGCTGCCCTCCATGGCGCCGGTGGCCATCACCTGGGTGCGGGGCATCGGCCGCCGGTCTCCCGGCTGGATCCGCGCGGCGCGCACCGCCGTGTTCGTCTGCGGTTACCTGCTGGTGTGGACCGCGTTCGGTGCGCTTGCCTACGCGGCCCTGGCCGGCACCGGCCACCTGGTGACCGGCCGTCCGACGGCCGGGCGCTGGATCGGCCTCGCCGCGTTCCTCCTGGCGGGCCTCTATCAGCTGAGCCCGTTCAAGTACGGGTGCCTGCGGCACTGCCGCGCCCCCATGCCCCACCTGTTGCGCTACGCCGGTTTCCGTTGGCCGGCGCGTGACCTGAGGGTGGGAGTCCACCACGGTGCCTACTGTGTGGGGTGCTGCGCCGGGCTGATGGTCGTCCTTGTTCCGCTCGGCGTGATGAACGTGGCGGCGATGGCCGGCCTGGCTGTGGTGATCTTCGTGGAGAAGCTGTGGTCCCGGGGCCCCGTGGTCGCCCGGTTCGTGGGCGTCGCCTTCCTGGTCCTGGCGGTGCTCGCCCCGCTCCAGGACTGGCTGCTGCCGGGGCTGCGAGGCCCGATGCCGGCTATGGGCGCCCTGTGACTCCTCGGACCCACGTCCGCCAGGTCGCCAGTGGAGCCACGTCCGCCAGGCCGCCCGCCAGCAGCCGAAGCAGCCGGCGCCGGACACGCAGAACGGCACCAGGTAGCAGCCGTGGTGGCTCGCCGACGGTCGTCCATCGATGCACGATGGGGGCGCCCTCACGTCGACTCCCGCACCACGAGCCGGCACGGAACCGTCCGCACCCCCGCTGCCGCCTCCCCCTCGTCGATCGCCTCCAGCAGGCGCAGGGCGGCGACCGCCCGATCTCCGCGATGTTCATGTCGATGGTGGTGAGAGGAAGCCGTCCGTGTCGGGGGCCGTGCGCAGGACCGCGTCGGCGGCACGGCGGCTCCAGGCCTCGCTCCACTCGCCGAGGTGGACCCGGTCGGTGGACAGGCCGAGGCCGGCCGCAGCCAGGTGTGCCACCGCGTGAGGGGCCCGGTCGGGGGCGGCCGCGTGGTGCTCGGGGCCGGTGGCATGGGGGATGCGCGTACGGCCGGTGGACAGCAGAAGCTCTACGGCCAGCTCGGCGCCGCCCCTGTCGTCCGAGACGACGGACATGTCTGTGGGGTCCGTCGACGGCGAGAGCGCGTAGACCACCGGCATCGACTCCAGGCCCGTCATGGCGGTCAGCGGCGGGCGCGCGTCCGTGCGCCGATCGGTGACGATGATGCCGTCGACCCGGCGGTCCATGAGGTTACGCAGATGGTGTTGCTCCCGGATGGCGTCGCCACGCGTGTCGCACAGCAGGACCGAGATCCTTCCGGCGCCGAGCGCGTCCTCAGCGTTCAGACCACGGCGTCTGAGCACGGCGCCGGTGCCCCTGACGGGCGATTCCGGCCGCCGTAGATCCACCGCCACCGCATGCTGATCCTGCCTTGCCCATGCAAGATGCCCGGCGCAGTCTGGTCCTATGGGCGCTCAGGACGGCCCCACGCTCATCACGTCCGTGCAGCGGGCCTTCCGGTTGCTGGAGGCGGTGAGCGCGCATGAGAACGGCGCGCCGGCGAAACAGCTCGCACGCGAGACCGAGCTGCCCCTGGCCACCGCCTACCACCTGCTGCGCACGCTGGTGCACGACGGATACGTGCGGAAACTGGACGACGGCGGCTTCATCCTGGGCGACAAGCTGAACTCCCTGCACTCGGCGGGCCACGCTCAGACGCTGCTCAGCCGAGTCCGCCCGGCGCTCGCCGCCCTGCGGGACGAGCTGTCCACCGCCACGTACCTCACCTTCTACGAGGACGGCGAGATCCGGGTCGCCGAGATCGTCGACAGCCCCCGTACACCGCGAGTGGATCTGTGGGTGGGGTTCGAGGACGCCGGACATGCCACCGCCCTGGGCAAGTCCGTGCTCCGCGAGCTGGACCGTGATGCCCGCCGGGACTATCTGTCCAGGCACCACCTGGCCGATCTCACACCACGGACGATCACCAGTGTTCCGGAACTGCTGCGCAGGATCGAGTCGTCCCCCTTGGCGCCGGCCGTCACGGATCTGGAGGAGTACTCCCTCGGCACCGTGTGCGTTGCCGTGCCCGTCTACAGCGGGGACACGATCGGCTCGCTCGGGGTCTCGCTGCCGGTGGAACGGCAGGCCCAGCTGCAGGAGATCCGGGCGCGCATGATCCCGATCGCGAGCCGCGTGACCAGGAGCCTCTCGCTCACTATCTGAAATTCCGCTCCTTGTGGCTGCCCACGCCCAGCCCGTTTCCTTATCGAAAGGGACATTCCGGGTATCCACCCCATGCAGGCGAGGACTACGGACGAAGTATGAGCCAGGCTCGACATCACGGCGGCGACCACGCGTGGATGCGGCTGTTCAGGAACCGTATGGCCGGTGCCCGGGAATCGGTCCGCCGGTGTGCCGCCGGGCACATGGCCCCCGGAATGTGCGTGCTGCCCGTTGTGGTCGTCACCGTCGTCGTGTTCATCGACATCGTGGGAGGGATCTGGCTGCCGTTGCTGGCGGCCGGACCCGCGCTGGCCGCCGCCACCAACGGGCCGCGCGGTGTGCTGGGCGTCGGACTCCTGTCCGCCGCGCTGGGCGCGACGCTGGGCATCGAGCACGGGGTTCCCGCGGGCGAGTTGGCAGCCGTACTGTCCGCCCTGCTGGCCGTCACCGCGGCGAGCGGTCTGGCCAGCACGCTGCGTGGCCGTCGGGAACGGGTCCTCGCGGCGGTCCGCTCCGTCGCCGAGGCCGCCCAGCACGCACTGCTCCAACCCGTCCCGGAGACCGTCGGCCCGTTCCGGGTGGCCGTCCGCTACAGCGCCGCGGCGGCCGAGGCGAGGATCGGCGGGGACCTCTACGCCCTGGTGCCCACCCCGCACGGAGTCAGGCTGATCGTCGGCGATGTGCGCGGCAAGGGGCTCCCCGCCGTGGGAACCGCCGCCCTCGTGCTCGGGGTGTTCCGCGAGGCCGCCTATGACGAACCCGACCTGCTGGCCGTCGTCGACCGGATCGAGCGGAGCCTGTCCCGCAACCTCGGCCCTGACGACTTCGTCACCGCCGTGGTCGCCGGATGCCCCCCGTCCGGGCACTTGGAGATCGTCAACTGCGGGCACGCGCCTCCGCTGCTGATATCCGCCGATGGAGACGTCAGGCCGGTGGAATCCACTCATCCGGCGCCGCCGCTCGGGCTGCGTGCCCTTTCGGGGCAGGCGCCCCGCCTCCAGCATCTGCCGTTCACGGCGGGAGAGCAGCTCCTGCTCTACACCGACGGGGTCACCGAGGCACGCGATCAAGACCGTGCGTTCTATCCGCTGGCCGACGGCGTGGCCCGCCATGCGTCCGACGACCCGGTACGCATGCTCACTGCCCTCCATGACGAGCTGCTGGCACATGTGGGCGGTCGTCTGCACGACGACGCCGCTCTGCTCCTGCTGCGCAAGCAGACCGCGGACGGGAAGATCCCCGAGCCTGCTCGGGCAGAGGCCGCGCTCTAGACAGCGACGAGATCGGCCCACCGGGTGACCCCGCCAGGGTGGACACGTATGCCATGGCGAGTCGCCAGGGCGTGGACGATGGTCTCGCCCCTGCCGTGCTCGTCCGGGTCGATCCCGGCGCAGGAGCGCCCTACCAGGTACGCGGGTCCCGCGTCTGTGACCTCGACGCGCAGAGTGCGGACACCGTCACCGGGCACCCAGGTCAGACGCAGTACGGCCGGGGGGCAGGCATGCACGATCGCGTTGGTGACAAGCTCGGAGACCACGAGCAGCACGTCCTCGGCGACCTCCGAAGGCACGTTCCAGTCGGCGAGTGCCGCCGCCACGCTTCGGCGTACGACCGAGACCGCGCCGGCGACGGGCGGCACCGGACACACATGTACGTCTGTCGTCCGGAGCACCGTGTTGAGCTGTGCCGCCATGGTCTCTCCCGCTGGTGTGTGCTGCCGGTCCGGCGCCCTGTCTCGGCGCATCCCGGCTTCGCAGCAAGTTAGGCAGACAAATCGGGCAGGTCAATGAACGGCGGTCGGCATTACCGAACGGGGATCTTCACTGCGGCTCTGCGGCGGCCGTCCGCCCGCGAAGCGAAGCGTCCACGGCGGTAATAGGCTCGCCTCATGGCCGGCCCAGTCCAGTCGATCGAGCGGGCGGCGGCGATTCTGCGCCTGCTCGCCGGTGGGCCCCGCCGACTGGGGCTCGGCGAGGTGGCGGCCTCGCTCGGGCTGGCCAAGGGCACCGCCCACGGCATTCTGCGCACCCTCCAGCACGTGGACTTCGTGGAGCAGGACGCGGCGACCGGGAAATACCAGCTGGGAGCCGCCCTGCTGCACCTCGGCACCAGCTACCTGGACGTCAACGAGCTGCGCTCGCGCTCCCTCAACTGGGCCGATGCTCTCGCTGCCCGGAGCGGGGAAGCGGTTCGCCTGGGGACGCCCCTGGAGGGCAGCGTGCTCATCGTCCACCACGTGTTCCGGCCGGACGACACCTTCCAGACCCTGGATGTGGGCTCGCTGCTGCCCTTGCACGCCTCGTCGCTGGGCAAGGTGCTGCTGGCCTTCGGGACCGCGACGATCGAGCCCGCCCAGCATCCTGAGCTGGAGGCCTACACCCGGCACACCCTGGTCGATCGCGAGCAGCTCACCCGGGCTCTCGCCGAGGTCCGGGAACTCGGCTGGGCGGCCGAGATCCAGGAGATGAGCATGGGCGAGGCCGGGCTCGCCGCGCCGATCCGCGGGCACGGCGGCCTCGTCGTCGGCGCCATCGGACTGTCCGGGCCGGTCGAGCGGATCTGCGACAGCCAGGGCCACCCCCGTCCGAGTCTGATCACCCTGATCCGTGAGGCCGCGCGGGCGATCTCCAGAGACCTGGGAGCCGCCCGGTGGTAGGCCGGGCCGGCCGCCGCCTCGCCCCGTCGGAAGGCAGACCCGATCATGGCTGAACGGTATGTAATGTCCATCGATCAGGGCACCAACTCGACCCGATGCATTCTGTTCGACCACCGCGGGCGGCTGGTCTCGGTCGCGCAGAAGGAGCATCAGCAGCACTTCCCCAAGCCCGGATGGGTCGAGCACGATGCCGTCGAGATATGGCAGAACCTCCGGCGCGTCGTACCCGAGGCCCTGTCCGAGGCCGGCATCGACACGGGACAGGTCGCCGCCGTCGGCCTGGCCAACCAGCGCGAGACGACGGTGCTCTGGGACCGGCGTACCGGCGCCCCACTGGGCCGGGCGATCGTCTGGCAGGACACCCGCACGGCAGAGCTGGTCGAGGAACTCGGACAGCACCCCGGCGAGGATTTCTTCCTGGAACGGTGCAGTCTGCCGCCCTCGACCTATTTCTCGGCGCTGCGGATCCGCTGGCTGTTCGACCACGTCAAGGGCCTGCAGCAGCGCGCCCTGGACGGCGAGGTGCTGTTCGGAACGATCGAGAGCTGGCTGATCTGGAACCTCACCGGAGGGGCCGACGGCGGCCTGCACATCACCGACGTCACCAACGCCAGCCGCACCATGCTGATGAACATCCGCACGCTCACCTGGGACGAAGAGCTGCTGGCCTTCTTCGGAGTGCCCCGCCCGATGCTGCCCGAGATCAGGTCGTCCGCCGAGACGTACGGCGACGCCCGCTCGCTGCTCCCGGGTGCCGCCATCACGGCCGCGCTCGGCGACCAGCAGGCCGCGCTCTTCGGCCAGACCTGCTTCTCCCCCGGCGAGGCGAAGTGCACATACGGGACCGGCAGCTTCCTGCTGCTCAACACCGGCAGCGACATCGTGCGGTCCCGGCACGGGCTGCTCACCACCGTCGCGTACAAGATCGGGGACCAGCAGCCCGCCTATGCGCTGGAAGGGTCGATCGCCGTCACCGGAGCACTCGTCCAGTGGTTCCGTGACCGCCTGGGCCTGATCAACAGCGCCCCTGAGATCGAGACCCTGGCGCGGACGGTCGAGGACAACGGCGGCTGCTACATCGTCCCCGCCTTCTCGGGTCTGTTCGCACCTCGCTGGCGCAGCGACGCACGCGGGGTCATCGTCGGCCTCACCTCGTACATCACCAAGGGACACCTGGCACGTGCCGTCCTGGAGGCCACGGGATGGCAGACACGAGAGGTCGTCGACGCCATGAACGCCGACTTCCCGGTCCCCCTCCGGCAGCTCAAGGTGGACGGGGGCATGACCGCCGACAACCTGCTCATGCAGTTCGTGGCCGACGTGCTCGACGTACCCGTGGTGCGGCCCATGGTCGCCGAGACGGTCTCCCTCGGCGCCGCCTACGCGGCCGGGCTCGCCGTCGGCTACTGGTCGGACCTGGAGGTGCTGCGCCGCAACTGGCACCGGGCCGCGCAGTGGCTGCCCGACATGGACCCCGCACTGCGCGACGCGGAGTACGAGAACTGGCAGCGGGCCGTCGAACGGTCCCTGGGATGGGCCAGATCACCGCGCCCCGCCGACCCCGGCCCGCCGTGAGACGACGGCCGCCCGCGAAGGAAGCCGGCCACCGGCGCTGCCGCTGCCCCGCGGCCTTGGCACACCTTGTGGGAAACTCGACACGTGATCATCGAACATGCGTACGCACATATGGCCTCGGACGACCAGGACGAGTGGCCCTGGTCCGTGCCTTGTGTACGCGGGCTGCTGGAGGACGGGCTGCGGTTCACAGCGCCTGTGACCTTTCTCGTCGGCGAGAACGGCTCGGGCAAGTCCACTCTGGTCGAGGCCCTCGCGGAGGGCTTCGGTCTCGACTCCTGGGGCGGCTCGCACGACTGGCGTTACGCGAGCCACCGCCCCAAGTCGGTGCTGGGTGAGCGAATCCGGTTCGACGCAGCTCCGCGCGGGCGGCGCATGCTGGGGAGCTGGTCCGCCCGCAAGGGGTTCTTCCTGCGCGCCGAGACGGCGCTGGACGCCCTCGGCCGGGAAGGGTTCGCACCCGACTCGGTCAGTCACGGGGAGGGCTTTCTCGCCGCGTTCCGGGGGAAGTTCCTCCAGCCAGGACTGTACGTGATGGACGAGCCCGAAGCCGCGCTTTCCTTCGCGTCCTGCCTGGAACTGCTCGGCCATATCGACCAGTTGGCGAAGAACGGCGGCCAGGTCATCTGTGCCACCCACTCTCCGCTGCTGACCGCCCTGCCCGGTGCGGACATCATCGAGGTCGGTGAGCATGGCATGCGCCGGGTGGCCTGGGACCAGCTCTCTCTGGTCGACCACTGGCGCCGCTATCTCGCCCACCCGCAGTCCTATCTGCGCCACGTCCTCGACTGAGCGGATGCCCACGGGCCCAGTCAACCGTTTCCCGAGCACGTGCCGAGCACCGAAGCCACTGTGGTCACGGAAGTCGGCACCGGGTGCGTCGGCGCCTCGACGGGATGCACAGGTAATTGCAGACCAAACTCCATCCGGGCCGTGGCGACCGGTTCGGGTGCGGAGCCCGGGTGTCCGGGGGCAACCCTCCGGAAGGTGAATACAGGGGATGGATGAGCCTTCGCCGGCCGACGGCTGTTTGACGGGTTTTCACTACAAGTCACCTGAAGGCCCGGACTGCGCCGCTCTAGTCTCCTACCGCCTGATCAGAAAGGACCTGATCAGTGGACAACCTCCCGCTCTCCGCTCACTCAGGAGGTCCACCGTGTCCTTGCTGTCCCGCATCAAGCGCTCGCGCCGAGCGCTCGCCCTCGTCACCACCCTCCCCGCCGCCCTGGTCGGGGTGTGGGTCGCCGCCCCGGCTGCACAAGCCGCCGCTCTTCCCACCCCCGACCACGTGGTCGTCGTGGTGTTCGAGAACCACTCCTACGAACAGGTCATCGGCAGCTCAAGCGCCCCGTACCTGAACAACACGCTGAAGGCCGGCGGCGGCAACCTCACCAGCTCGTTCGCCATCACCCACCCGAGCCAGCCGAACTACCTGGACCTGTTCTCCGGGAACAACCAGGGCATCACCAACGACAACTGCTACACCCCGCAGTTCAGCAGCGCCGCGAACCTCGGCTCCGAACTCATCGCTGCCGGCAAGACATGGGGCAGCTACAACGAAGGCCTGCCCTCCGAGGGCTCCACGGTGTGCACCAACTCCGCCACCAAGTACGCCCGGAAGCACAACCCGTGGTTCGCCTTCAGCAACGTTCCGCTGAACACGGCGCACACGTTCGCGCAGTTCCCGACGGACTACACGACCCTGCCGAAGGTCTCGTTCGTCGTCCCGAACCTGTGCAACGACATGCACGACTGCTCCATCAGCACAGGTGACACCTGGCTGCAGAACAACCTCAGCGCCTACGCCACCTGGGCCCAGACCCACAACAGCATCCTGGCCGTCACCTTCGACGAGGACGACTCCTCGCACAGCAACCACATCGCCACGGTGTTCTACGGTGCACACGTCGCGCCGGGCAGCTCCACCTCGACGCACTACAACCACTACAACACGCTGCGCACCCTCGAGGACCTGGCCGGTCTGACGACCCACGCCGGGGCCGCGGCCAGCGCCTCCGACATCACCGGCATCTGGAACTGACCCCGGGCCGGGCGCCACACATAGCCCGCTCTCGGCAGTGATACAGCATCAAGTCCGCCGCCTCCCCGGAGGCGGCGGACCTGCCGTACCGGGTGGCCGACGGCCTGGAGGGCGCCCATTGCCCCGGCTCCGCCCGGCCAGCCACAATGTGACCGGAATGCCAGCCGGCCCTGGTCACAACCGCGTGAGCCGACCCAGCGGTCATGCTCTAATCCGCTGTCGCGGGCCAGGGAATGTCGACATCGGACGCTGTGTCGTAGTCGACGCCAGGCACATCGAAGCCGTACAGGCGGTGGATCTCGCTGGTGAGCCAGTCGAGGTCGGCGAGGGAGGCGATGTTGTCGTTCGTGGCGCTGTGCCAGCGGCCTGCGATCGTGTCCTGGGTGGCCTGGTCAAGTTCCCGGTGGTCCAAGCGGATACGGCCTTGTGGGTCTGTCCTCAGGTCAGCCCTTCCGGTCAGCTGATCCCACAGCTCGACCATCTGAGCCGTCGGGGAGGCCATCGCGTCGCCGAGTACGCCGCGTAGCAGGCCCAGGTACAGGGCGATGCCGGGGATGGCGGTGGAGGACTGGGTGACGGCCGCGCTGTTCAGCGAGATGAAGGCGCGGCCTCCGTGCCGAGCGGCGAGTAGAGCGTTCCAGGCGTCTGCGGTGTCCTGCAGATGGGCCTTGGCTGCACCGATGGTGCCCTTTCGATGGATCCGTTCGATCAGGGGAGGGCCGATGTAGGACAGCGCGCAGGTGGTGATTCCGTCGGCCAGCAGGCCGCGGGCGGCCAAGGTGGTGATCCAGCGTTGCCAGTCGGCGCCGCCCATCACCGCCACGGTCTGGGTGATTTCGGCGGGGGAGGCTGCTTTGGTGGTGACGGTCGTGATGACGGGGCGGCCGTCGTCGAAGGCCAGGGTCTTGGTGGTGTGCGGGCGGCCGATCGGTCTGACCGCCGATGTGTAGACCTCGTTGGTGTCGGGGTCGGTGCGGCGAGGGGCGGCGACAGAGTAGATCAAGTGATCCACGGGCCCGAAACGGCGATTCAGTACGTCCGCTGTCTGCTGCTTGACGGTGTCGGAGAAGGCGTCGCCGTTGACGAACACGAACGGGAGGTCGGCCTGGCTTGCCAGATCGGCGGTTGCCGCGGTGCGGTACCAGCCGGCCGTGCCCGTGCGGCGTGCGGGTGCCTTCTCCAGGCACACTCCAACGCCCTGAGCACGGTGGCGGGCGAGGGCGACGATGGTGGCGGCCAGCCCGAATCCGGCCGAGGAGCCGATGACCAGCACCGTGGGCCGCCGTGCTGCGTGGGCTGAGCAGCGGGGGGCGGCAACGGACTTCCACATCTGCTCGACCGCCGCCCGGCATCCGGTCGGGTGGGCGTCGAGGAAGAGAAAGCCTCGGTGCAGCGGGGTGATGACACGCTCGTTCATCGAGATGCCCCTTCGACTCGTGGTGCACGGTGAGGCGTTGCTCCTTGTGCCGCTCCAGCAGGGCGGTGCACGGGAGGTACGAGAGTTCACCTGATGCCATGGTCGGCCAACCGGATGGGATAAGTCCAGGTTGTGAGTTTCATAGACACAAGCCCCCCGCCTGAACCTCTTTCACTCCTCTTGCTTCCAGTGCGCCCTGCTGATGCCTCACCGTCAGGACCACGACGGTCATAGCTTGTTCTTCATGGCCCCCCGGGAGGGCAATCGGTGGGCCGGGCTCGCAGGTGCGGCGCGCCGTCGATGGTGGCTCACTCCCCGGCACCGGAGCCGCCTTGCTAGGGGGTCTGCGCCGATCCCTGGGTTTCCATGGGCAAGGCCAGAGCGCGCAGATGCGTATGCAGCACATCGAGGCATGCCCGCGGATTCAAGATCTCAGGGTGCAGGACTGCATTGAGGCCGAGTCCGTCCAGGAGCGCCGTCAGCCGTTCGGTCTCGACGTCGATGTCCAGGCCGGGGCGAAGGACACCGGATGAGTCGAGCCGGGCGAGCACGCGGCGCACCAGCCACCTTGTGCCTTCGGCGGCCCGGCGCGACAGGTCTTTGAAGGTCGGGTCGGTACGGGCCGCCGCGTTGAAGTCCACGAAGACGGTGACCTCGGCGCGGCGGCGTTCATCGAGGGGCAGAAGCTCGGCCAGGAGCCCGGCCGCGAGTTCAAGCTGTTCCGGGCTCGGGTGACGGCCCAGGTCCCCGATCTGGTCGACGTGTTCAAGCAGGCGACCGCTGACCCGGTCCAGCATCGACTGCATCGCGAAGTTCATCAGCTGCTCCTGGCTGGCGAAGTAGTGACGCAGAGAGCCGATGTTGAGTTCAGCCTCGGCGGCGACGGCGCGCAGCGAGGTGCGGTGCAGTCCCTCGCGGACGACGACTCGGAACAACGCGTCGACGACGCGGCGGCGGCGAGCTTCGGGGTCCACGTGCTTGGGCATGGAGCCTTTCTATCACGCCTGTGATACAACGGATGTATCACAGGCGTGATAGAACGACTGGAGGCTACTTCGTGGAGACGTATCTCAACCTCATGCTCATCAGGTTCGGCCTGGTGGCGGGCGGTCTCGTGGTGCTGGCGCTGCTGATATTCGCCATCGCCCTGTCTCTCAAGCGCAGGGGCAGGCTCGACGAGGTACGACGCTATGCAGACCCCGTGGTGAAGGCCGGGCTGCGCGCCGCCGCCGAGCGCGTCGCGGGCGGGAGGAGTGGCGCATCGCAGTCGCGGCGACAGGGCGGCCGACGGTGACCGGCCTCGCGGCGACGTCGCCGGACCTTCTGCACCACCTCTTGGTGGACCGCGCGGTCAAGGTCGTCATCGTGATGGCAGCCCTGGGCATTCTGGCGCTCGGGATGACGGTGATCTGGCGGAGGGCCGGACGCCCAAAGGATCGACCCGACTGAACCCATAACACTCAACGGAGGCAACTCATCGACGGCTTCGCCGATTTCGTCGTTCAAGGGTCAAACCCCGACTCCCATGACCACGTCGGTTGACCGTGTTCAGCCCTGCCCTAAGATCCCATGCCTATGGGGGGATCTGTTCGTGGCCGCTCGCGTCTGACTCGCACCGTTGCCGTCGCCTCGGCCACACTGGCGGTGCTCGTCGTGCTGGGCGTTGTGCTGCTCGTTCTTCCGGGGCTGGTGGTCGACCATGACCTCGCTGGCGGCCACCTTGCCGCGGCGGACCGGTTGAGCGCAGTGAACAACGTGCGCGCCACGCTCCTGCAAGCGGTGGGCGGCGCGGTCGTGCTGTTCGGCGCCTACGCCACATGGCGGCAGTTGCGCGTCAGCCAGGACGGGTTGAACGCGACCCGGGAGGGACACATCACCGATCGCTTCAGCCAGGCCGTGGACCAACTCGGCAGCGACAAACTGGACGTGCGTATCGGGGGCATCTACGCACTGTGGCGGATCGCGGACCATTCCGTCCGCGATCACGAGGCGGTCGTCTCGATCATGGCGGCATATGTTCGGACGCACCTGCCCTGGCCGCCGCAGGAGCCCGGATTCCCGGCAGCGGACGCCTCGATCAATTCGGTGCGCCCGCTGGAGACTCGCGCCGCGGACGCTCAGACGGCGCTGACCTGTCTCGGAGTACTGTGCCAAGAGCGCCGCCCTGAGTGGCTCAACATCAGCCTGACCGACCTGAGAAGAGCGGACTGTGACGGGCTGTGGCTCCACGGAGTCAACCTCGATGGCTCATGCTTGGAGGCGGCCAGCGTCTTCCGCGTCAACTTGAGCAAGGCGTCTCTCATAGCGGCCAACCTGCGGCATGCCGAGTTCGGAACCTCGATTCTCCACCAGGTCCGTTGTATCGAAGCCGATCTACGCGGCGCGCGCCTGGTCAAGGCCGACTTGCGGGATGCGGACTTCTCCCGTGCGGACCTGCGGGAGGCGAACCTGCGCAAGGCACGTGCCATTGACGCCGTGTTCGCCGGTGCGGACCTGCGGATGGCCGACCTCCGAGGCTGTGACCTCAGCGGCGCCGACTTGCGGCAGGCGAAACTGGAGAATGCGCTGGCGAGCGACCTCACGATCTGGCCTAACGGTTTCGACGCGCAGACGGCCGGCGTCGTCGTCACCGCCGACCCTGGTGCCGAACCGGACAATCTGCTGCCGGCCGCGGCGATCACGAGGCAGGTCCCTCCTCTGCAGTCGGCCTGATCTCTGGTGGCGTCTTCACTGAGTTGAGCGATCAGGCCACCGGGCCGAGACGCCGTCCGCCCCAGTGGACGCCTTGATGAGGAAGATGGGCGCGCCGCCGGAGTGGGCGGCATGGACCGGCTTCGCTGCGGTCAGGCTGTTGGCGGTGCCCTTGCGGCGGCGATGTGCTTGCACATGCTCGGCCATCACACCTCTCCTGCGATCGGTACGGACACGCTGTGGAACAGTCTGGACAGGCGCTCAGCGGGGGTACCTGACGAGGCCCCAGGGCCGAAACTAAATACTCGTCAGGTCGATCACCGCCTTGTGCTCACCTCAGTTCGCCGCCGGACCGCTCCGCGCGGAGCATGGAGAAGATCACCTGATCGTGCCACTGGCCGCCGCGCCACTGCGCCGAGCGCAGCACGCCCTCTCTGACGAAGCCCGCCTTCTCCAAGGCGCGTTGCTCGGCGATGTTGGCGCAGTCCGTCCAGGCTTGGAGCCGTTCGGCCCTGGTGTGGTCGAAGAGGTACTAGGCCAGCAGTCGCTGGGCCTGGGTGCCTATGCCGCGGCCGTGCGCGGCAGGCACCAGTCAGGTCGAGATCGTCGGCGGTCACCGGGCGCAGCGTGATCTCATCGGACATGGAACGACTCCTGATCCTCTCGACCACACGGTTCGACCTCGTATGGCCGGCGGGGCAACGGCGTCTGACTCTTCCACACATCAAGCCCCGCCCCGGCAGGTGCCAGGCGGCACGCGCCTGGCAGGATCCGGTGCGTCGGACAGGCCCTGCCTCGGCGCGTACGTCCACGGCGACTTGAGGACACCCGTCGACAGCGGGATTGCAGAAAGTCTCCAACGCGCCTCAGCCAAACGGTGTCAGCGGATCAACTCGACGGGCCGGGCAGCCATGGCCGGTTCGGTCATGAGGCAGCCGACGATCTCGTAGATCGTCTTGCCAACCGTGGCCGACACTGCGGCATTTGATCACGTGTGGGACCGCCTTCGGCGGTGGCCTCCTCCGCACAGTTGGAGCCGGTCAAGCAGCGGAGCAAAGGCGGGATGAACCGTGCACCTTCATCCGTGCAGCCGACCCAGAGTGGCAACGAAAAGAATATAGACGCCTTTTTATCTTATCGGCGCTATTCACTTCCCGGCCAAGGACCAAGCCAGTGAGGATTCCCCGCATTCGGCGCGCCGCCAGAAAATTTACCGATCTTGCTTATTAATCTCCGCAACTGCACGAAGTCGATCTGTCACAGATCACATCCACTTCACACCACCGGAGAAAAAAATGCACAAGTTCCACAAAACCGCCGTCCTGATCGCCGCCCTCACGAGCCTCGGATTCGTCAGCGCCGGCGCTGCCCAGGCCCACGGGGGGCAAGGCGGCGGGGGCCACAACGGCAGTCGCTTCAGCGCCCTGCAGAGCACGACCTGCCGATCGCACGACCTGAACCTCGACGTCCTCGGCGCGGTCGGGCTGCTCAACGGCCTGCTGGGCAACGGGCTGAACGGCGAAGGCGACGCCGGCGCGCAGGACACCCACCTGGGCTCGACCATGGGCTGCAACAACAGCGTCGGCAAGTAATCCAGACCCCCCTCCCCCGGCGCCCCGCTCACGGACGTGGGCGCCGGGGGTGTCAGCTGAAGTCGGCCCGTGACTCCCAGCAGGCAACGGGCCAGCTTCATTTGAAGGGCCTAGCCCGCCGGAGTCGGCCGCTTCGCCGACTCCGGCCCGGCGGCGGAGGGCCAGGAGTGCCGCAACGGCGCGGCGGTGGTCCTCCGCAAGGTGCGCACCACCAACCGGCTTACTGCATCGGGCTGTTCAGCCGGTGAAGGCGGTGGTGCCGTTCGGGACGCCGAGCCCGGAGGGGCCGTCGTACCCGGTGGTCCCGGTGCAGAGATAGGAGCCACCACAGCTGCCGTTCGAGCCGCTGGTGACGTCGTACAGCGCCGAAATGTGCGCGTACGGGAAGGACGCCGGGGAGGAGCCGGCGGACGGGGCGCCGCCCAGCGCGTAGGTCGCCGCGATCAGCGGGGAGGAGGCGCTGGTGCCGCCGAAGACCATCCAGCCGGTGGCCGAGCGATAGCTGTCGTAGACCGCGACGCCGGTGTTCGGGTCGGCGACCGCCGCGACGTCCGCCACGGTGCGGTTGGCGCAGCCGGTGTCCTTCTGCCAGCTGGGCTTGGCGTCGTACTTGGAGCAGCCGGAGCCCGCCCCGCTCCA
This sequence comes from Streptomyces sp. NPDC052101, assembly GCF_040680235.1. Taxonomy (NCBI): domain Bacteria; kingdom Bacillati; phylum Actinomycetota; class Actinomycetes; order Kitasatosporales; family Streptomycetaceae; genus Streptomyces; species Streptomyces sp. NPDC052101. Next base: position 77,048 of record NZ_JBFAWH010000019.1, on the reverse strand, counting down.
CACCGTGTCGGTCCAGCCGCGGGAGTTCGAGTCGGCCTTCAGGGACGTACCGCCCACCGCGGTCACGTACTTCGAGGACGCGGGGTACTCAGCGCCGTAGCCGTTGTCGCCGGAGGAGACGGTGATGGCGACACCCGGGTGGTTGAAGTACGAGGAGTCGTACGTCGCGTCGTTCGACGACTCCGCGCCGCCGTAGCTGTTGGAGACGAACTTCGCTCCCAGCTGGACCGCGGTGTTCAGAGCCGTGCCCAGGTTGGTCATGCTCGACGAACTGGCCTCCACAAGCAGGATCTTGCAGTTCGGGCAGGCCGCGCTGACCATGTCGAGGTCGAGGGAGATCTCCTCGGCCCAGCCGGAGTCGCCGCGCGGGTAGTGGGTGCCGCCGCTCTGGCCCACCTTCTTGAAGCAGCCGTTGGCGGTGGTGCAGGCGGAAAGGCCGTACTGGGAGCGGTAGACGGCGAGGTCGGACTCGGCGGTCGGGTCGTCGTAGGCGTCGACGATCGCCACTGTCTGGCCCGAACCGCCGCCGGTGGACGGCAGGTTGTACGCCGACTGGAGCGAGGCGGGACCGTAGCCGGAGGGCGCGGCGGCTGCGGTCAGGGCGCTCTCGGCGTGCGCCGACTGCGGGGTGCCCGAGGTGACCTGCAAGGCATTGCAGGCCATCTCACCCTTCTTCGTCGGGGTGGCGCATGCATGGGCGACCGTGACGCCGTGGGACAGGCGGGCGGCGGTCTGGGCCGCCTGGCCGACGGGGGCGGCCAGCGCGAGGGCGGCCGTGGCGAGCGTGGCCACGGCGGTGAGGGAAACGGTTCTGCGCAACGTACGTCCTCCACATGGTGGGTGTACCGAGAAGGGCTGTGGGGGGTGCGCGGTACGACCTCGGCGCGGGGTGTGCGCCGTGGCCGCGCAGAACGTACGGATGTCGGGGCCACGTCAACAAGATGGACGTTGAAGCGGGAACGTTCCTTTGCCCTTCCTGGGACGTTCATATACCGCTCCTGAACAAGCCATGGCTGAAAGTCGGCCTACCCATGGCTTGACCCAGGCCGGGATGGAGGGCGGGGAGACGTTCCGCTCCCGCACCGGCGCAGCGGCGAAGCTGGCACCGCTCGATCGCGATGAAACGCGTGCGGTCAGGAGAATCGAGCGCGGCGTCGGATGCCTCGTGCACCGACGCCGCGCTGCGCAGCTACGAGAACGGCCTGGTCACCGTTTCATGCCGTCTGAGGTGTCGCCCGCCCTTCGGCATCGTCGGCCTCCGGGGTCACGGTCGGCATCGTGCCGTGTGCCGCGACTGGTTCCGTTGGCCCGCCGGGAGGGCCGTCGGGCCAAGGACACGGGCCTCAGTAGGTGCCGTACTGCGGCGGGTAGGACGGCGTCTGCTGCGGGTAGGACGGCGTCTGCTGCGGGTAGTACGGCGCCTGCTGCGGGTCGCAGTGCGGTTGGTTGTACTGGTAGCCGCCCGATGTGGCCACCGCCGTCGCCTGCGAGTTGGCCACCGCGGTACCGCCTCCCACGGCCACCGCCGTTGCCTGTGAGTTGGCCACCGCGGTGCCTCCTCCGACGGCCACGGCGGTCGCCTGCGAGTTGGCCACGGCGGTGGCCTGGGGAGGAGCGCCGTAGCCGCCGGCGAAGCTGACGCCGACGCCGAGGGCGGACAGCCCCGCGAACGCTACGGCCACGACGGCGGCGCGCTGAAACCTGCGCATGGTTGGTTCCCTTCTCAATCGGGTGTGAAGCCCTGATCAACTGCCCATCGTGAGCATATATGGGTTATTTGTTGCATTTTGGGATCAGGAGCTCTCCATGCGCGCCGTGTCGGTTGGTGGCTACGACCGCAGGAACCCGTCTCCGTGCGCGCTGATGTGGGCTTCCAGGGCGCTGAGGGCGTCCTGGGTGGCCTGTGCTGCGCCCGAGCCGCGCTTCTCCGCGTAGTAGGCCGCGCCGAGCTTCTTCAGCAGCTCCCCTCCGGCCCGTTGGGCCTGGATCTCGTCCACCTTCTCCTTCCCCTGCTGCAGAGCCTGCTGAGCCTGCTCCTTGGCCCTGTCGAGAAATCCGGTCATGTCTGCCTCCACCTAAGTGTGCGGTCGTCTCCACCGGCCGGTGGGACGCGTATCTCCTCATGAGATCAAACTTGGGCAAGCCATCCATGCCCCGCACCGTGGGTGATTATGGCGGGGGCCGTACGCCCGGCGGTGTGGCGAGGAGGATCCGGGTCAGCGGGCGAGGAACCTCGGCAGGCCCGTGTCTGCACAGCTTCACAGCCAGCCGCGCCGTACCGCCTGCGCGCCTGCCTGGAAACGACTGGTCGCGGAGAGCCTGGCCAGCAGGCGGGTCATGCGGCGGCGCAAGGAACGTTCGCTGATGCCGAGTTGACGTGCTACGGCCTCGTCCTTCAGGCCTGTCCCGAGAAGCGTGAGCAGCGCTCGGTCGGGGGGCGCCGGGGCGGGCTCGGCGGCGAGCGCGGACTCCGGAGAGCCGAGGGGGGTGGCCTGTGCCCACAGTGCCTCGAAGAGCGCGACGAGTGCCTGGGTCAGCGCGGACTCGCGGACCGCCACGGCGGTCTCCATCATCCGGTCCGTGCTGGCGGACAGCGGAAGCAGGGCGCGGCGGCGGTCGGCGATGAGGAGCTTGACCGGGATCTCGGGCAGGACGCGGATGCGCTCGCCCGCCCGGGTGAGGCGGAGGGCCTGCGCGTAGCCGCCGGGGGCCGCGATGACGTCGGCGGCGTGGACGGCCCGGCAGCTGACGCCGCGGCCGAGCACGTCCAGCATCGGATCGAGACTGTCGTCATCGGGGTCGAGGAAGGGCGGGCCGACGAGGACGAGCAGTTCCCGCTCGGTGGCGGACAGCAGGTCCGCGACGTTGGCCGCGATGGCGGGGCCGCCGTGCACGACCTCGGTCAGGCGGCGGGTGTCGTTGTGCAGCCGTGTCTCGCGGAATTCGTCCGCGAGCTGGTCGGCGGCTTGCTGGGAGGCGGTCGAGGTCGGTGCGGCGGCTTCGGATGAGAGCGCCGAGGCCGACGCGCGGGTCGACGGGGACGTGCGCGCCGTTGGGCAGCGGGCCGCGAGTTCGACGGCTCGGAGCCGGGCGAGGGCACCGCGGACGGCGGGCTCGGGCAGGCCGGTCGCTTCGGCGTACGTGGCGGCGGTGCCGGGGAAGTCGCGCAGCATCGCGCGGTAGACGTGCTCGGCAGCGCTGTCCAGGCCGATCGGCTCCCACATCGCGCGCCTCCCCCGTCGTCGCGTACCGGGCCGGGCCGACCCTAGCCGACGCCCTGTGAGAGGTCAGGAAGTGGGGCCCAGAGCAAGGCCGTTGGGGTAGGCGAGGCCGTGACCGAGGGTTCCCGTCACCCTGCCGGAGCCGGTGGCAAGGGCGGACACGGAACCTGTGGACTGGTACTGGGCGAGGTAGACGGACTTGCCGTCCTTCGATACGGCCAGGTCACCGAAGGACGGTGTGACGACGAACTGCCGGGCCTTCAAAGTGCGCGTGTCGACGGCTGCGACACCGCTGCCGGTGTCGGAGGCATAGAGCGTCCGGCCGTCGGGGCTCAGGACCAGATCCAGCGGCCGGCCTCCGACAGCGACCTTCTTGGGTGCCTGGGCGGGCTTGCTGGTGTTGTAGACGTCGACCGCGCCGCCGTAGTAGTCGGTGGCATAGAGCTGTTTGCCGTCGTGGCTCAGCCGGACGCGGCGGGCGAAGGGGGCGCCTGCGGAGAAGACGGCCTGCTGGGCTCCGGTTCGGGCATCGAGGGCGACGACGTCCTTTCTGGAGTAGACGCCGATGTAGACGGTCTTGCCGTCGGCGCTGACGACGGCGCCTTCGGCGGGACCGGGCAGCGTGACCGTCCTGACGACCTGCTTCGTGGCGGTGTCCACGATGGCCAGCTTCTGAGCGACCATCGAGGTGACGTACGCGTGCTTCTGATCTCCGCTCAGGGTCACGTAGTCGGCGTCGATGCCGAGCGGCACGGCGGTGGTCATCTTCTTGGCGGAGGTGTCGACGACGCCGAGGGTGCCGTTGTGGAAGTTGGCGACGTAAGCGGTGCGGCCGTCGCGGGTAAGGGCGATGGACCATGGCTCGGCCTCGACACCGACGCCGATACGGGCGGACTCCTTGCCGGTGGACGGATCGATTCCGACCAAGTGGCTCTGCCCGTCACCGCTGTCGGTGGCGTCGGAGGTCCACAGGGTGCCAACCGTTCGGCTTGTCATGGGAGTTGTGGAGGCGTGGGCGGCGGTGGACCTCGTGGCGACGAGCGCGGCGACGGCGAGCGCGGTGGGGAGTGTGCGCGATGTGCGGCGTGCCATGTCCAGACCTCCGGTTGGGAAGCGATGGGGACCGGTGCATTCCTGCGGCCACCGGAACGCTAGACGTCCTCGCTGGTGGTGTCGACGGACCGGAGGCCATCCGGCGGCACCTTCCCGGCCGGTTCCGGACACCGGCCGAATCCGGCCAACTGGACGTGGCAGAACGGCTGTTGAGGACACGGGGACGCTGGTCGCTCACGTGTCCTCGCACTTCCCACTAGGGTGAGCCGTGGATCAGGATGTGAGGTCGAACAGGCAGGGGGACCAGCGGTGGCAGAGGCGAACGGCCCGGCGTCAGAAGGGACTTCGGGACGCGTACTGAATCCGCTGTGGATCATCTCCCTCTTCCTGGGTCTGGCCGAGGTGACGGTCGGAGTGGCTGCCACTCAGGCCGAGGGCTGGATTCAGGGGATGCTCGCGGTCTTCTCCGTCGTCTTCCCGTCCGCGGTGGCGGTGGCCTTCTTCCGTACCCTTCTCACCCGCCCGTTCGTGCTGTACGCGCCGAGGGACTACCCCGACGCACCGAGCATCGAGGCGTACGTGACAGCTGTGTCGTCAGCGGCGGGCCGGAATCTGGAGAACGTCGGGTCTGCCGTCAGGCTGGCACTCGAAGAGGTCGTTGTCCCCCGGCTGCCGGCAGCTGATCAGGAGAGGACGGAGGATCTGATCGAGGAGGCCGTGCAAGCTGCGGTGGGCGACTTCCAGCGGCGCTCGGTCGAGGTCGACCTCAGCGGCATCGATCCGTCCATGGAAGTGGCCGTGCTCACCTTCCCGTTGGACATGGTGACCGTCTCTCATGTGCTGGACACCGTTTACCTGACCATCTCCGACCTTGTGGATGCCTACACCTATGGCAGTCAGTGGATCCTCGTCGATCCCACAACTGGTCGCAGGCTGACGGACATCGGCAGTGCCTCGCTCTCTCCGGCCGGCATCCCCAGGGAGGACAACCGAAGCCTCCGGGAGATCGGGGTGCGGCCGGGCAGTCGCCTGCTCGCCAAACGTATGTAGCCGCCGTAGCCAAGGCGCTTCCCAACCGCCGCAGACACCGCAAAGGCCCGAGCCGACGCTCGGCATACTCACCGCTGCCGCTTGGAGGATGTGACGATGATTCTGGTGACTGGCGCGAGTGGGAACGTGGGAACGGCCCTCCTTGCTCGTCTTCATGCCGACGGCGTGGCCGCGCGGGCGGCGTACCGTGATCCGCACACCACGGCTCAGGTGATCGAGTCGGGCGGTCAGGCGGTGACGCTCGATCTGGCCATGCCTGACACGATCGGTCCCGCGCTCGAAGGCATCGAAACCGTATTCCTTCTCGGCGCGACGAGCCCCGCCCAGACGACGCACGAACTCAACATGCTGGAAGCCGCCTGTGCGGCGGGTGTGCGGGTGGTCAAGCTGTCGGTCTGGCGGGCCGACGAAGGACTCTCACCGATCGCCCGGCTCCATCAGCCCGTCGAGCAGTCGCTGGTCACGTCCGGTCTGCCCTGGACGATCCTGCGCCCCAACTTCTATCTGCAGAACTTCCTGCGCCAGCCGTCCATCCGCGAGGCCGGGGAGTTCAGCCTCCCCTTGATCACCGCGCCCATCAGCTTCATCGACACCGGCGACATCGCCCGTGTCGCAGGGCGGGTTCTCACCACCGACGGCCACGACGGCTGCGTCTACGACCTCACCGGGCCGAAGGCACTGACCTACGTTGAAGCCGCCGAAGTGTTCTCCGAGGTCCTCGGCAAGCCGGTGCGCTACGTGGGCCTGCCGGACGACGTAGCGCGTGCGGCCATGCTGTCTCGCGGGATGCCGGAGTTCTACGTCGACGCCCTGGTAGAGGTTGCCCGCGCCTACCGCGACGGCGGTGCCGAGACCGTCACCTCGACCGTGGCCGACCTCACGGGCCGTGCGGCCCTCGGATTCGCCGAATTCGTGCGCCGGAACCGCGCCGCCTTCGCTTGACCACCCAGGCGTCCGAGCCGGTGCGGTCAGTCGCGGAGTCGCTCGGTGGCGAGTGCCGCTGACCCTGCCACGGCCAGCACCAATCCGATGGTGAAAGGGAGCCATCGGTGTTCGATCAGGTCAACGGCGCTCCACCGCAGTACGCCGGCCGCCTGCGCGTCGTTCGGGTCTGCGGGGTCGTACACCACGGTGGTACGGACGCGCCCCTCGTCGTCCCTCGGGCCGCTCGGCACGTAGAGGGTGTGCGCAAGGCGGGACTCGGCGGTGAACTCGGGCAGCCCCTCGGCGTCACGGAAGCTGAGCCACACCCCGCTCGTGGAACACGCGGTGCCGCGACCGGTGGAACACGTCCGGAGGACGGAGGCGTCGCCGGGAACCCGGTGTCCGTGTGCGCGGAGTTCGGATATCCGGTCGGCGCCCTCGACCACCTCGACGATGTTCGCGGCAAGGATGCCCACTCCGAGCAGCGCCATCACCAGCGCGGCGGCAGGACGGCTCCATCGTCTCGTACGTGTGTTGAGCTGCACCTGTTCACGCTATCCGGCGGTGATGCGGGGACTGCACCCGGCCGGGACGTTCGTCCTTGAAGGCGGCACCCGGCTCGGGTCACAGACTTCACCAATGATGCACGAGGCGGTTGACGCGCACATGGCCACACCCTACCTTCTGATCGATTAACCGAACTCTATTCGATATACCGAACAGGCTTATTCATAGATCCAGCAGCGGCCCACACGACACGCCTTGGAGCACGCATGACCACCTCCCGCCGCCACTTCCTCGGCCTGGCGGCCACCACCCCCCTGGCCGTGACCGGTGCGCTGAGTCTCGGCGCCGGCACCGCGCACGCGGCCGACTCGGCGTACGTGATGTGCTACTTCACGGAGTCGACCAGCCTTGGTGAGGGCACCGACTACGGCCTCCACCTCGCCGTCAGCACCGACTCGCTCAACTGGATGCCGCTGAACCAGAACAACCCCCTCGTCACACCCACCGAAGGCGACCTCGGGCTGCGCGACCCCTTCATCCTGCGCAAGCAGGACGGCACGTTCGTCGTCCTGGCCACGGATCTCAAGGGCACCGACTGGAGCTATGTCAGCCAGTACATCCATGTCTGGCACTCCACCGACCTGCGCACCTTCACCGGCTACCACCGGCTGAAGCTGCACGACATGAACACCCACTGCTGGGCACCCGAGGCGTTCTGGGACGCGGGCCGGGGCCGGTACGCGGTCGTCTACTCCGCCGTCAACGACAGCGGGCACAACGTCATCATGGTCAACTACACGACCGACTTCGTCACCGCCTCCGCTCCCCAGGTCTTCTTCGACCCCGGCTACGACGTGATCGACGGTGACATGGCCGTCGGCGTCAACGGCGTCAACTACCTCTACTTCAAGAAGAACCAGACACTCGTCGGCGCGAGATCGACCTCCCTCGAGCCGGGCAGCTTCACGGAGTTCAGCACCGCCGTCTCCCATGGCGGCACCGAGGCACCGACCCTCGTCAAGTCGCTGACATCGAAGGCCTGGTACCTGTGGGGCGACACCTACACCCCCAACGGCGTCTTCTACGCCTGGCAGACCACCGACCTCGCCTCGGGCACCTGGACCGCCCTCGACCAGAAGACCTACACCCAGCCGTTGAACTCCAAGCACTGCGGCATCACCGCCATCAGCCGGACGGAGTACGACAACCTGGTCGCCAAGTGGGGCTCGCCCACCTGGAACCGCCTCAAGTCCTATAACTGCCCGGCCCGTTACATCCGCCACAGCAACTTCGTCGGCCGTATCGACACCTACCCCATCGACCCGCCCACCGACTCCCAGTGGACCCTCGTCCCCGGACTCGCCGACAGCGCCGGTGTCTCGTTCCGGTCGGTCAGCTACCCCGGCCGCTACCTCCGCCACTACGACTACCAACTGCGACTGGACCCCGGCGACGGTACGTCGACGTTCGCCGCGGATGCGACGTTCTACCGCACAGCGGGCCTGGCCGACGCGGGGTGGGCGTCGTTCCGGTCGTACAACTACCCGACCCGCTACATCCGTCACTCGGACTATGTGCTCCGCATCGACCCGATCTCCACGGCCACGGACCGGCAGGACGCGACGTTCCAAGTCGGGTACTGAGCGTGTAACGGCCTGCGCAGAGATGGCCGGATTCCGCTCGCCGGCACCTACGGCGGTGGGGTGTATCCGCGGGTCTGGATGAGGTCGTGGGTGAGTTCGGCGAAGGCGCGGGTGGCGGCGCTGCGGTAGGCGCCTTCGCGGTACAGGAGGGTGACGGTGCGCGGCGGCAGGGGTGGGTCGAGCGGGACGGGGGTGAGGTGGGGGTGGTCGTGGGTGACGGCGTCGGGCAGGACGGTTGCCAGGGAAGTGCGCCGCACGATTTCGGTGAGGGCCTGGATGGAGTTGGCCTCGACCGCGATACGGGGGGCGGCCCGGTGCCGGGCGAAGTAGGCGTCGATGTGGGTGCGGGTGGCGAAGTCACCACTGAGCAGGGCGAGTTGCACGTCCTTGAGGGCCTGTACCGGTAGGGGTTCCGGCCGTCTCCGGGAGCGGTGGGTGCCGGTGACGAGGCCCAGGGTCTCGGTGAACAGCGGCGTCGAGGTGACACCGGGCAGATGGACGCCGGTGAACGCGATCCCGAGGTCGAGGTCGTCAGCGAGCAGGGCCGCTTCGATGCGGTCCTGGGTCGTCTCGGTCAGGGCCAGGCTGATGCCGGGGTGGCGGGCGTGGAGTTCGGCGATGAGCGGGCCGACGAGGTAGGCGGTGAAGGTGGGCGTGACACCCAGGCGTAGGTGGCCGCGGGAGAGGTCCTGGACGTCGTGGACGGCTCGTTCGGCGGCGGCCAGGTCGCGCAGTGCGCGGCGAGCGTGGTCGGTGTAGACGGCGCCGGCGTCGGTGAGCCGGACCGTGCGGCCGGTGCGATCCAGCAGCTGCACGCCCAGGCCGCGTTCCAGTTGCTTGATCTGCTGGGAGAGCGTGGGCTGGGAGATGTGCAGGTCTTCCGCGGCGCGGGTGAAGTTGCCGTGTTCGGCGACGGCGAGCAGGTAGCGCAGGTGACGCAGTTCCAGGACGGCCATAAAGCAACTATAGGAGCAGCTATAGATGCGAGCAATGACTTCTATGGCTAATAGCTCTTGGACTCTATAGCCGCAGGTCGTGCAAGGTGGATTTCGCCAGCCCCCAGGGGCCGGTCGCCACCGAAGGGAGTGACCCATGCAGGACCTCGCCGAGGGCGTCGCCCGTTTCCAGCGGGACGTCTTCCCGGCCAAGGCGGAACTCTTCGCCCACCTGGCCACACATCACACGCCGCACACGCTGTTCATCGGCTGCTCCGACGCCCGCGTCGTTCCGGAGCTGCTCACCGGCTGCGAGCCGGGTGAGCTGTTCGTCATCCGCACCGCCGGCAACCTGGTCCCGGCCTACACCCCCGGCGCGGACGGCGTCGCGGCGAGCGTCGAGTACGCCGTCACCGTGCTGGGCGTGTCCGACATCGTGGTGTGCGGGCACTCCGCCTGCGGCGCGATGACCGCCCTCGTCCAGAGCCAGGACCTGAGCACCGCACCGGCGGTCGCCGACTGGCTCCGGCTCGCCGACGCCTCGGTGGCCCGTACCGCCGTCCCCGGTGACGTAACCGCCCTGGTGCGGCAGAACGTGCTCGCGCAGCTGGCGAACCTGGCCACCCACCCGTCGGTCGCCCGCGCCCTGGCGGAGCGGAAGACCACCCTGCACGGCTGGGTCTACGACATCGGCACCGGCCGCGTCGAGGAACTCTCCACGGCAGGCTCCGGACCTGCTCTCGCGGCCTGACCCCTCCCCCGGATCCGGCGTCGCGTCCGTGACACCGGGCCGGGCCCCACGCACCTGACACTTCATCCTCTGACCGATGAATTGGTCCACTGAGAGACAAGGAAGTACTGATCATCATGCACGCCCAGTTCGACCCCGCCGCCCGTCAGGTCCTCGCCAACGCCGCTGTCGAGGCCAAGACCCGCAAGAACCTCTCCTGGCAGCAGATCGCCGAGGCCGCCGGCCTGTCCGTCGCGTTCACCACCGCCGCGGTCCTCGGCCAGCACGCCCTGCCGGAGCAGTCCGCCAAGTCCGTCGCCGAGCTGCTGGGCCTGGACGAGGACGCGGTGATGCTGCTGCAGGCCGTCCCGACCCGCGGCTCGATCCCCGGCGGCATCCCGACGGACCCGACGATCTACCGCTTCTACGAGATGCTCCAGGTCTACGGCACCACCCTCAAGGCCCTGGTCCACGAGCAGTTCGGGGACGGCATCATCTCCGCGATCAACTTCAAGCTCGACGTGCGGAAGGTCGCCGATCCCGAGGGCGGCGAGCGCGCCGTCATCACCCTGGACGGCAAGTACCTGCCGACCAAGCCCTTCTGACCCCGAGGCCGCGTCACAAGCCGTGCATCACGGCACCGGCGCCCCGGCGCGATCAGCCAGCAGTGGCAGGGCGTGAACTGCCATGGAAAACCTGGCTGGTGTGCCAGTCGCGGTGGGCGGCCGCGACCGTGCCCGCGCCGGGCTGCGGGCCGATGAGTGGACGGCCCGCGAGGGCTATGACGTGCTCGCGGGCGGCCGGGCTGTGCCCGACGAAGCGCTGGGAGACCAGGATGCGGTGACCTCCCCCACTCTCGGCTTCGCTCGAGCGGGGGGACCCCCATCCGACACCGAGGACGCCCTTGTCGAAGAGCTTGTGGTGCAGCGAGCACAGACAGAGCCCGCTCTCGATGTCGTCGGGGCCGCCCAACGCCCACCAGCGCACATGGGCAGCCTCCAGCCCGACCGGCATCGCGCCGATCCTGCCGTCGTAACCGCAGAAGGCACACCGGTACTCGTAAGCGGTCAGCACCAGCTCCCGCATCCGCCGGTCTCGCCGTCTGCGCGCCGTCGAGAGAGGCCCGGTCAGCGCCGGCTCCGGTTCCAGGCCGACGGCTTCGCACAGCTCGCCGTGGAGCGAGGGCGGGAAGTGCAGGTCGAGCAGCAACTTCACGATTCTGCCGAGCAATTGCGGCTCGCGTCGCAACGCCGCCCTCAGGTCCGGCGCGAGCCGTCCGGTGGCACCCGTCCCCCGGAGGTCCCGCACCCCGCTCCCGGGGCTGCCGGGCCCGCGGTCGGTGTGCACTTCCCATACGCCGTCGCTGACCAGGTGGTGGAAGGGGTAGGCGGGCGTCGTCTTGTGCGGCGGGCCGTATTCGGTCAACAGGCTGTGCAGGTCCCGCTCCACCGCGCTGTATCGCAGGCCGCCCTCCGCATCCGCCTGGAACCGGCCGAGGGCGTAGAGGAGCAGCAGCGGCTTGTGCGGAGCGCGGGTTCCGCTCCTGGTCCACTGCCTCAGCTTCGCGGTCCGCTCCAGCCAGTCCATGACAGCTGATCGTAGACGGCCGCCCTGCCCCTCCTACTTGGCTTCCTGCGGTTGCACGGCGGTGACGAGAGCACGCTCCCAGTGCTGGGTGTCTGCGTACTCGCGCATGCTGACGATCTTCCCGTCGCGGACGGTGAAGACACCGCTGTTCTTCTGCTGGTACGGCCTGCCGGTGCGGCCCGTCGCCCAGGAGTCCCACTCGGCGAACACCTGCTCGCCCTCACCGAACAGGTTGGTGACCCTCAGCCCGACCTGCCGGTCCGGATCGAGATGAGCGAAGGCGGTCGCGAGAAACCCGTTGATCACCTGGTCCCGGCCCTCCCAGGTGCCGGAGATCGGCAGCTCTCCGGCGTACCAGCAACTGCCGTCCTCAGCCCACGAGTTCCAGATGGCATCCTGGTCACCTGCCGCCAGCGCGTCGAAGTAGCCTCGCACCACGTCCTTGGGCCCGCTGCTCACCATGAGATGTCCCTCGCCTCTCCTCGTACCGAAGGGCTCCTTCGCCCGGCATCAAGTCAAACGGCAGGGAAGGCGTCGACCAAGAAGCGATCAGCGCACACAGCGATCAGCAATCGTGATCGCCGCAGGTCAGGCGGGATGCCTCATATCGATGCCTGACCGTGGCCAGCTCATGAGGCACCCTGTCCCCTGTCCCCTGTCCCTCATCCGAGTCGGCCGGGCTCGTAGTCGCCGCCGCGCTGCCGGACGATGACGCCCATGCGGTTGGTGGCGTTGATGAGGGCGATGAGCATGACCAGATCGGAGAGCTGGTCCTCGTCGTAGTGCTTGGCGGCGGTCGACCAGGCCTCGTCGGTGACGCCGCCGGCCGCGTCGGCGATGCGGGTGCCCTGCTCGGTCAGGTCCAGGGCGGCGCGCTCGGCGTCGGTGAACACCGTGGACTCCCGCCAGGTGGCGACCAGGTTGATACGGGTGGAGGTCTCCCCCGCGTGCGCGGCGTTCTTGCTCCAGACATCGGTGGCGTAACCGCAGCCGTTGATCTGGCTCGCGCGCAGCAGCACCAGCTTCTGGGTCGCGGCCGGCAGCGTCGAATCCTGAAGGATCGTCTTGCTAGCCAGGCCGAAGTGTCCCGCGGCCCTGGCCGCGGTGGAGGTCGGGTTGCTGAACAGGTTCACACGAGCAGCCACTGTGCACTCCTTGGTGTGGTCGTAGCCGGTCGATCAGAAGACACCGCCGACCCGATCCTTGTGACACCGAGGTTGGGGCGAACAGTCGGGTCGCGGCGCCGGCTGCGATGCTTTTCGTGCCGACGCTGGGCCAAGCCGTCCTTCACAGGCGTCTCGCACACCTTCCCGCCCTGCGCCTCTGCCCGCAGCCGCATGTGTGCCGCCCGGCGTTGTCGACACGGGTTCGTGCTACTCCGACAGCGACCAGGGAGCGGAGAGCAGATCGGCGATGCTGCGCCGGTCGCGGCTCTCCGGTGGCTCTCCGGCCGCCTTGCCCAGCGCGATCATGGAGATGATCGCCCATCCCGGGTTCGGGCGCAGTTCCTTGGTGAGGCCTTCCAGATCGAAGGCGCGGAACTGGTGGGCGGCCAGTCCCATCGCCTGAGCCTGGACGGTCATGTGGGCGATGGCCTGACCGAGGTCGTAGTCCGCGAACTCGGAGTAGAGCAGCTGCGTCTCGCCGACGTGGCGGCGCGCCAGCGTGACGACGAGCAGGCCCGCGTCCGTCGCCCACCGGGCCGAGCTGGGCGCGAGGTGGCGCACCACCTGCTCGTGCGTCGGCTCGCCGGGCCGACTCGCGAAGAAGCCCCATGGCTGGGAGTTCCCCGCGGACGGTGCCCACCGCGCGGCCTCCAGCAGCAGGCCCAGGGAGTGGTCGTCGACGGCGGCCGAGGGGTCGAACCGGTAGGGGCTGAACCGTTCGGCCAGCAGAGGATGGATGCCGACGGGCGGTTCGAGATCACGTTGCATGTCCGGGTGCAACCGATCACCGTACTGCCGTATTCCGGCGCCGACGTCGATCGTCGTACGGGCGTGTTCCAGGGCCGGAAGACTGCGCTGCTGGAAGTCGCCGCACGTGCGGATGCCTCAACCAGCCCCCGGTGAGCGCTGGTTGAGGCGGTTCCGTCACGGTCACGGATCGACTGGCGACCTTCCGGTTACGGAAGCGTGGCCCCCTCCGCGTTCAGTGCCGCCGGCACCGGCTGGAAGAAGGTCTCACCGCCGGATGTGCAGTCGCCGCTGCCGCCCGAGGTCAGCCCGATGGCCGCGTCGCCGTCGAAGAGTGCACCGCCGCTGTCGCCGGGCTCCGCGCACACATTGGTGTCGATGAGCCCGGAGACCGAGCCCTCCTCGTAGTTCACGGTCGCGTCGAGTCCGGTGACGCTCCCGCCGTGGAGACCCGAGGTGCTCCCGCTGCGCTGGACCGATTCGCCCACGTAGGCGTCGGCGGCGCGGGTGATCTGCTGGCTGCTGCCGTCGTAGAGATCGACGGCACTCTCGTGGTCGCTGTTCGCGTCGTCGTACTGGACCAGGGCGTAGTCGGTGCCGGGGAACTGCGAGTCGACGGTCTGGCCGACCTCCCCGCCGCCCTGCGAGTCGGACCATGACGAGGAGGCGTTGCCGCAGTGTCCGGCGGTCAGGAAGTACGGCGCGCCGTTCACCGTCACGTTGAACCCGAGGGAGCAGCGCACACCGCTGCCCCAGATGGCGTCGCCGCCCGCGATGAACGGCTTGAACGCGGTGGCGGCCCGACGTACGACAACCTTGTCACCGAGCGAGTTGACCACGGTGTTCAGCCGGGTGCGCTTGGCTCCGGTGACCGTCGGGTCGACGGTCACCACCACCTTGTCCTGGCGGGGATCGATCGACCAGGCGGTGCCTGCGATCCGGGCCCGCTGGGTCAACGCACCCAGGGCGCCGCGCAGTTGGGTGGTCGAGTAGCGCACGGTTCTGGGGACCGCGCCGGTGCCGCGGACCTGCGCGGCCGCGGACGGGTCGGTGATGTTGACGACGAACCGGTGGGCCGCGGCGTCGTAGTAGGAACCTGCGGCACGGGAGCCCAGTCGCGTGACGAGTGTCGCGGCGGATGCGGCACGGGCCGCGGCCGGGGTGGACGCGGCAGCAGCGGGGGCGGCCGTGGCCGAGCCGGCGCTGGGGAGCAGGGCCGCGCCTGCTGCGAGGACCGCGACGCTCGCTGCGGTGAGCGTGCGGGTGGTGAGAGCTGTTCGGCGGTGTGCCATGTGGAGCCTCCAGTGGGGGTTGCCCCGCCCACTCGACGGGCCGGGGCCGGAGGTGTGACGGACATGGGACGCCCTGACCCCAAGAGTCAGACGTGCCCATGCCAAACGCCGACGAGTATGGCGATGTACTCCCGCCACAACAAGGAAGGATTCCGGCCGCACATCCGGTACGACGGCCAGCCGGGCGCCGCCACCATCTCCACACTCCGAGCCCCCGGCCCGGCGCCCCGCGTCACGCACAGTGCCTACCATCGCGCCGGCCGCCCACGCTCGGTTCACCCACCGCTGGCCGATACGCAACCTTTCCGTCCGGAATCCGGACCAGCCGTCATATTTTTGGAACCCTCTTGGCTGACCGATGACCTGACACGACACCACACCGTCAGCCCGACCGGTGACGCCCTGAGCCGCACCGCAGGAAACCGCGGGGGCGACAGCGGCGGACTCTGACGCCCGCTCAGCGCGTCCCGCCCAGTGGCGCGGCGCGGGCTGTAGCGTGCGTCCCATGCCGGACGCGCCGCTCCGACCCGAACCGTTCACCCCGTACACCGCCCCCGCCGCGCTCCAGGACCTCCGCGCGCGGCTGCGTGCGACGCGGTGGCCGGATGCGCCCGAGGACGCCGGCTGGTCGCTCGGGACCGACCTCAGCTATCTCCGCGAACTCGTCGCCTACTGGGCCGAGGAGTTCGACTGGCCGGCGCAGGAAGCCGCGCTCGCCCGGCTCCCCCGCTTCCACGTCCCCCTCGGCGGCCTGGGAATCCACTTCGTGCACGCCCGGGCCGGGCCCGTCCTCCCACTGATCCTCGGCCACGGCTGGCCGGACTCGTTCTGGCGCTACACGAAAGTCATCCCGCTCCTCAACGACCCGGGCGCGCACGGCGCCGACCCCGCCGACGCGTTCGACGTGGTCGTGCCCGACATGCCGGGCTACGGGTACTCCGACCGTCCCACCGGCCCCCCGCTCGACACCATCGCCGTCGCCGGTCTGTGGGCCGAGCTGATGAGCGTCCTCGGCTATCCGCGGTTCGGAGCGGCGGGCGGGGACCTCGGCAGCCATGTCAGGCGCTATCTCGCCCTCGACCACCCCGACCGGGTCGTTGCCGTCCACCGTATGGACGCGGGCCTGCCCGTCTTCACCGGTGACCCGGCGGACCTCACACCCGAGGAACGCACCTGGCTCGACGGCGCCGCGGCCTGGGGCGCGACCGAGGGCGTCTACGCCGCCGTACACCGTACGAAGCCCCAGACCGCCGCCGTCGGGCTCACCGACTCGCCGGCCGGGCTGGCCGCGTGGATCGTCGAGAAGTTCCGGGCGTAGAGCGACTGCGACGGCGACGTCGAGCGGAGTTTCGCCAAGGACGAGATCCTCACGAACGTCACGTTGTACTGGCTCACCGGGACGATCGGGTCGTCGATGCGCATGTACCACGCGAACGCCGCGATCCCGGCCGCGCAGCACGCCCGCCGGGTCGAGGTATCGTCCGGCTTCTCGCTCTTCCCCGGCGACGTCGTCCGCCCGCCTCGGGCCTGGCTCGAACGCACGGCGAACGTCGTACGCGTGACCGAACCCGCGCGCGGGGGCCACTTCGCCCCCTTCGAAGAGCCGGACCTCTACGCAGAAGAACTGCGCGCATTCTTCCGCCCCTACCGCACGGCGCCGTCGTCCGGATGAACCCCGCACGATACGCACCACACGACAAGCAATCCGTTCGTCCGCCACTCGACAAGGTGAAACGGACGGCGAAGCTCAGCGCGTTCAGTGCACCCGCCGCTACTTTCCGAGGGGATCGTCGGACGAGACCCCAAGGACGTGCCTGTGCCCCGCACAAACTCTGCTCGCCTCCGCATGGCCGTACTGGCCCTCGGCACCGCAATCCTCTGTGCGAGCGCCCCCGCCGCCTACGCGACTCTTGTCGACGGAGGTGGGCGCCCGGCCCAGGCCTCAGCACCCGTCAGGGCACCGGGCACGCCCTACATCAAGACCGAGCTTCTGTTCGGGACCGCCAAGCCCGACGGCGGCCGTCCGGTGACCGACAAACAGTTCCACGCTTTCGTCGACGAGTTCATCACCCCTCGCTTCCCGGCCGGCCTGACCATCGAAAACGCTTCCGGCCAGTACCGGGACTCGCACGGAATCATCGAACACGAGCGCTCGTACAAGCTCACCCTCCTCTACCCGAGGGGCGAGGCCAACGCCAGCAGCGGGAAGATCGAGGCGATCCGGGCCACCTACGACAAGCGTTTCCACCAGGAATCCGTGGCTCGCATCGATGACGTCGAAAGCGTCGATTTCTGATCACATCCGCCAGACGAAGACCATCCGTCCGACACCAACGCCGAAGGCACCGATCAGGCCACCCCAGATGTTGCTCGACAGGTCGCCCGGCCGGCGGGCTGGGGACTTCCGGAGCGCATCCCATCGGGGTGACCGTCGTTGGACCGTTCATGATCACATCTCTGTGCCGAGTCGTTCTCTCAGCGGTGTCTGCGGTCGTCCTCACCGCCGGTACCGCCACAGCAACCCCCGCAGCAGTCGCCCACAAGCAGAACCTGACCCTCACCAACGATGCCAACGGGCAGGCCGTCGCCGCGCGGGCGGGCGACGACATCACTGTCCGGCTCGTGGGAAAGCAGGCTGATGGCGAGACGTGGATGTGGAGCACGCCCACCGCCGGCGACGACGAGGTGCTGCGGAAGACCACCAGCAGCGTGGACGCGAAAGGCGACGCCAGTGCGGTGTTCCACGTCCAGTCCGGTGGAACGACCACGCTCGCCTCACAGATGCGCTGCGTGTCCGGCCCTGGCCAGGCCTGCCCTCATGCAGTCATGCCGTGGCGGGTCACCGTGACGGCGCAGTGATGCCGACTACGGTCTCTCCATTCCGGCTGAGCCCGAACCTGGCCGAGCCGGGCCCTCTTCACGGCCCAGATGGACAAGGGTCTACTCCCCCTCGCGCTCGCCGACCGATCACAGCTCTACCCGATCGGGCGGTGAGCACGTTCAACGCCATGCCGCACTCGCCCTCTAGGATCCGTGCCTGTGACAGAGGTACCCGAAGAGTTGATCAGGCTGGAATGTTCCGCCGAAGAAGAACGCGCGAAGCTCGCGGGCCTCACCGGTGAGGCGTACGACGCCCAGTTGCGCCGCTGGCGCCAGAAGTTCGATGCCGTACAGGCGGCCATCACCGCGCACGCCGAAGCCACAGACGCCAGCCGGCACGAGGTGGAGCAGGCCGTGAAGAGGGCCGTACAGCACGCGCAGGAGGATCCGGCCGTCGAGTAGCCGACGTCCGGCGCAATGCCGCTGGCCCAAGTTGCCGGACGCGTTCGCCCGCGACGCCCTGGTCGGCACGGAGTATTGCCCGGTGCCCGCTGGGCACTCCGCGTGAGCCTGTCCTCTGCATCACTTGCGCCCCGGTCGCGCCCTACCCCGTCTCTGCGGCGGCCCGCACGCTCGACTCCATGGGGGAAGACGACAGCATCGTGCCGTTACTCGGCCCCGACGGACACCGGCAGTGGTCGCCCGGTACACCCCAGCCGTGGGAGAACGCCGACCGCGCGCAGGCCGCCGTCGACGGTGCCACCGGCCCCGAGCCGCCCGCTCCCCCGTCGTGCCCGAACTGCGGGCTCGCCGGGGAACGGCGGCTCACCTATACCGGGCAGCACGTTCTCCTGGAACCTCGGCTCACCGTGCCCGCGCATCTGGTGCCCGGAGGGCACCGCTGGTACATCGACGCGAACGGGATCGCTTGGAACGGTGGCCTGGACGCACCGCTCCCCGGAGCCCACTGCCGGATCCCCCACCAACTGGCCTGCCCCGGCCTCACACTCGACGAGATCCAACCCTGGCGGTGGCTGGCCGCGGTCCGCGACTACAACGGGCTGCTCGTACAGCAGACCACGCACGAGAAACGCCGGCACGAAGGCCTGCCGGACGCCGGCTGAGCGACGTCAGCCGTATAAGCGCTGGGCGTGAACTCCCGTGATTCCATGACCGCGCACATGCAGGTGCCGAGTACAACCTCTCTGCCGCCCTGCCGTCCTGCCGATCATGAAGCTAGGGTGCGGGCATGAATGCCATCACCCTGCGCGGCGCCACCATCGACTACGACGATCTCGGGCCCTCGACCGGACGGGCGGTCCTGCTGATTCACGGGCACCCCTTCAACCGCACCCTGTGGGCACCCCAGGCCAAGGCACTGAGCGAAGCCGGGTACCGGGTCATCACCCCCGATCTGCGTGGCTACGGCCGCAGCAGCGTCACCCCCGGAAAGGTCTTCCTCTCCGACTTCGCCGATGACCTCGCCGCGCTCCTCGACCACCTCGGCATCGAGCGAGCGGTGGTCGGCGGCGTCTCCATGGGCGGCCAGATCACCATGGAGTTCCAGCGCCGCCACCCTCAGCGGGTGCAGGCACTCGTCCTGTCCGACACCTCCGCCCCTGCCGAGACCGACGAGGGCAAGAAGTTCCGAAACCACTTGGCCGACAGGCTCCTTGCCGAGGGGATGGACGGCTACGCGGACGAGGTGATCGACAAGATGCTCGCCGCGTACAACGTCGTTGAGATGCCGGCTGTCGCGGACCGGGTCCTGGGCATGATGCGCGCCACCGATCCCCGTGGCGCAGCGGCGGCACTGCGTGGGCGGGCCGAACGCCCCGACTACCGTGACACGTTGGCCTCCGTCCGGGTACCGGTGCTGATCGTTGTCGGCGCGGACGACGTCTATACGCCGATCGCGGAAGCCGAGGCGATCCGTGGTCTCGTCCCCCAGTCGACCATGACCGTCATCGAACGAGCAGGGCATCTGCCCAGCGCCGAACAGCCTGAGCGCTTCAACACCGCCCTGTTGGACTTCCTCACCACACAGGTGACCCCCTTGACTGAGCCGTAGCTGACCCTGGCAAGCGTCGTCGACCTTGCCGGCGGGCGGGTGGCGTCCGCCCGGCGAGAGCGGTGGTTCTTGCCCGGGCCGGCTCCCTAGGGGCCACGATCCCCGTCGAGGCGGGCTCTGGGCTCGACGGGGCCCGCGCTGCCGACGGGCAGGGGCGGCGCGCGCCCTGGGCGGGGGATCTGCGGGGCGGGGACCTGCGGGGACGGGGACCTGCGGGGCGTACGACCTGGCCGGGGCCGACGTGACCTGGACCACACGCCTGTAGGTCTTCCGCCACGGCCGCTGGAAGCGTAGGTTCCGTTTACCCCGCGACAGCGCCCTTGAGGGCGCCGGTCCGCCGGTCCCGGGGCGGCGGACCAGCGGGGGCCAAAACTGCACACATCACAGGACTGGGCCACAGCCCGGCAGGACCTCGCCCGCATGGCGCGACATCCGCCCATGCCGTGACACCAGGACGGATCGCGCCCCTACTGATGCCGACGCGGCCGATTGACGATCGGGGTGCGCGCGGCGGCACACAGCAGCTAGGCTTGCACTAAGCGATCGCTTAGCCACTTGTGTGCCCTTGGCAACGATGCCAGGAGAGAGGCGAGAAGCCCGTGCCAGTCATCGATGCACGGATGCAGCACCCCACGCTCCGTCACTCCAACCACGAGATGTTCGAGTCGTTGCGCCGCTGGACGGGGCAGGGGCTGCTGGCAGAGCCCTTGCCGGTCAAGTCCACCATGGCCGCCATGGCCGCGGCAGATGTGGAGATCGGTCTTTCGGCGGCCTGGTACGGGCCCCAGGGCCCACTGATCAGCAACGACGAGGTGGCCGAGTTCGTCGGCCAGTCCGACGGCCGGCTGCGCGGGGTCGCAGGCGCGGACCTCACCCGGCCCATGCAAGCCGTACGCGAGCTACGCCGCGCCGTTGAGGAACTCGGCTTCCTGGCCCTGCGCATCGTGCCCTGGCTGTGGCAACTGCCGCCCACCGACCGGCTGTACTACCCGCTGTACGCCGCCTGCGTCGACCTCGGCATCCCCTTCTGCACCCAGGTCGGCCACACCGGCCCGCTCCGCCCCTCAGAAACCGGCCGCCCCATCCCCTATATCGACCAAGTCGCACTCGACTTTCCCGAACTGACCATCGTCTGCGGGCACATCGGCTATCCCTGGACCACCGAGATGATCGCCGTGGCCGACAAACACGCCAACGTCTACATCGACACCAGCGCCTACACCGTCCGCCGCTACCCACGAGAGCTGGTTGACTATCTGCGTGGCCGTGGCCGCAGGAAGGTGCTGTTCGGAACCAACTACCCCATGATCACCCCAGCCCAGGCACTGGAACACCTCGGCGATCTCGATCTGGACGAAGAAGCCACCGAACTCTTCCTGTCCGGGAACGCCCGCCGGATCTTCAGCCTCTGATCGCTGAGGTCGGTCGCTCCGACCGCCTCAGACTCGGAACGCCGTCGTCACCCGAGGGCATCGGCGGGCAGATCGGCGACGCCATGCTCACCATCGGGCTCGGCGCGAGGGTCGGCAGGGTGAGGGGGGATTCCGGCGCCGCCCAGCGGATCGCCAGCAGGCTGCTCGACCTGTGCGGACCGCCGTGGGTCGGGCTGCCGATGTCGATCGCCCTGTCCACCATGCACAGCTTCCTGCCGCCGCACCCCATACCCACCGGCCTGGTCAGTGACCGCGTCTTCACCGACGAGGAGAGCCGGGCATGGGCTGGTCCCTGTCGCCGATCATCCTGGCCTGGCTCACCGCCATCCTCCGCATGGCTCTCGGCTCGGCGACCGTCACCGTCGTCACCGCTTCGGGCGTGGCACTGCTCCTGCTCGCCGGCAGCGGAGTCCACCTGGAGTGCGGCCCCATGACGCCACCCAGTTGGCCATCGGCAGCAAGGTGCTCGGCTCCGACCGGTCCCCCTGGGCGACATTGCACGGTGCCGGTCTCCTTCTCCGACGCCTCGTGCCGGACGCGAAGTGACTTATTTCGCCCCTTACTTCAGGTAGGACTTGCAGACCTGGTGCGACTATGTGATGAAATCAGCCGATGCGTACCCCCCACATACAGACGCATCAAACTGCTCAGTCGGACGGGCCTCCCGCTGATCCGGTTCCACCCAGCCGTAATCCATACGACGAACTGGCGGCACTGGCAGACCATCCGCTGGACGACTTCCTGACCGAGGACGGCGCGTCGGCCCAGAAGGGCAACGAAGAGGAAGAGCCCTGGGCGCCGCCCAATCACAGGCGTGGCAGCCGCCGTCGTAATCGCGCCACCGGCCTGCCCACCATGGCCAGATTCCTCATCTGGGTGCTGACGCTCGTCTGCCTCCTCGTCCTCGCCGACCGCTGGGCGCTGCTCTACGCAGAGCACAAGGCCGCAGAACGGCTCAAGGACACGATGCATCTCGCCGCCGCCCCGGAGGTCACGATCGGCGGGTTTCCCTTCCTCACCCAGCTGGCCGCACGACGCCTGGACTCGGTCCGGGTCACCGTCCCCGACGTCCCGGCCCACCGAGTCACCCTCACCCAAGTCACCGCAACCGCCGACGACATACGCATCGACGGCGACGGACCCACCACGGTGAGCGGCGCACTCGTTCGACAGGTGCACGGCCAGGTCCTGCTGTCCTTCGCCGACATGAACCGCGAACTCGGCGCGTCGCAGGTGTCCTTCACGGCCCATGGGCCCGACAGCGTCCAAGCCCACGGCACCCTGCGCATCGCGGGCCGCGACCTGAGCGTACAGGCCGACGCCCGCATCCGGCGCGAGGGAGACCGCGGCATCGCGACCTCCGTGGACGGCATACGGCTCGACATCGACGACCTCGCGACGTACCGGCCCGGCACCGCGCCCACCGAGGGTCTCCACCTGACGCGCGCCGCCGCGAGCCGTCTCACCCGGGAGGCCGAACAGATCAAGTCCCTGCTGACCGTGCCGGAGGTCGTACACCGCCTGGGCGTCCCCGACAGTGCGGTGAGCGCCGCGCTCCACGACGAAAACAAACTCCATCAACTCACCGGCGCACCGCGCTTCCTGCACGATCTGACCACGATCAACCTCGTGGACGTGGCACTCGCCCACCCGAGCCTCCTCAAGCGGCTGGGCCTCGATCCGTCCTTGCTCACCACACTGACCAAGCTCACCCGCCCCCAGATCGCCGACCGTTTCTCCTTCGCCTTCCAGCTCCCGAAACCGCCTGGAGGGGCGCTGCACCTGCAACGCGTGGCCGTGGGCAAGGACGGCATCCACGTCGACGTGTCGGGGGCGGGGCTGCTTCTGGGCCACTGAGTCCGCCCCTCATGCCAGCCGGCACCTCATCCGCACCGGAGGACCAGGCTCAGCCCCGCAGGGCGAACGCTTCCTCGATGTCGCCGCGTCCGGCGCCTGCCGCCAGCAGCAGCCGGAGCAGCACCCTGGCCTTGTACGGATCGAGGAATCCGCCGTCGATCAGCCCGCGCTGCCTCAGGTCCTTCTCCGAGCCGGGTGCGCCGTAGGTGTGCCGCAGGACCGAACCGCTGCCGGTGCGCGAGGTCAGCACCACCGGGATGTGCTCGGCCAGGGTGCCGAGCCGTGGCGCGAGTACGCCCGGTACGTGACCGACGCCGAAGCCGGCCACGACGAGGCCCCCGTGCGTGGTCTCAAGCCCCTGAAGCTGCGCACCGTCGTCATCCAGGGTGACCACGTGCAGGGCGACGCGGGCGGTCTCCAGCCGCTCAGCGTCGAACCGGGCCGGCAACGGCTCGTGCCGGGGCGCGGCGAGGAGCATCCGTACCCGGCCCTCGACGACGTGACCGAGCGGACCGGTGCTCGGCGAGGCGAAGGTCGCGGTGCTCGTGCTGTGCGTCTTGCGCACCCATCGCGCAGCGTGCACCTCGTCGTTGAGGACGACCAGCGCACCGGCGCCGCGTGCCTCCCGCGCCATGGCGACGCGCACAGCGGCGAGCACGTTGGCCGGTCCGTCCGCCCCCGCCATGGCCGGCTGCCGCATGGCACCTGTCAGCACCAACGGCGCCTCGTGCGGCCACACCAGGTCGGCCAGGAAGGCCGTCTCCTCCAGGGTGTCGGTGCCCTGCGTGACGACGACGCCGTCCGCGCCCTCGGCCACGGCCCGCGAGGCGATCGCGACGACGTCGAGGACCTGGGCGAAGGTGAGACTTCCGCTGGGCACGGCCTGTACGTCCCGCACATCCAGGGGGATCGCCAGCTCCGCCAGGCCCGGTACCGCCGCGGTGATCTCGGCACCGCTCAGCCGCGCTCCCCGTGCGCCGCCGGGCACCGATATCGTTCCGCCCAGTGCCAACAGTACGACGCCCAACGCCCGCTCCCTCGCCTCGTGTTCCGCCGGGCGGAGACCCGCCGGGCGCCCCAACCTACAGTCCGGCCGGCGGGGGATATCGGGGCGGGCCATCGCCCGTGGACCGTACGGCGTCAGCGGCCGGTGCCGCCGGATTCCCGGCGCCGTCTATGATCAAGGGCATGTCAGCCCTCCGCGAACGCTCCGCCCACAATCAACTGGCTCCTGGCGAGCAACTCTTGGGGTACGCCTCCGTCGTGCCCGCGAAGAGTGCCAAGGGCGTAGGTGTCGGCGCGTCCATCGGGAACTACCTGGTGAACACCGTCGGTGCCGAGTCCGCCGGAGCCGGCAGCATCGCCGCGGGGATGCCGAGCACCTCTGGCGCGCTGCTGCTGCGCGTGACCGACCAGCGCGTCGGACTGGTCAAGCCGCTGGACGGGACCCCGGTGTGGGAGGTGCCGCGAACCTGGGTCGTCCGGGTCGAACGCCGGCCCCGCACGCAGTTGATGGCCCGCTTCCGGCTGCACTTCTCCGACGGCTCCTGGCTCGCCTTCCTGACCATGCGGCGCCGTACGATCGAGCAGTTCCACTCGCTCATCGGCTGACCCCGGCCCCGGGCCTGCCCTGTTCTGCGGACCCGTCAGGTCCCGTCCCGGCGTCGCCGGGCGACTTGTGGGTGTCAGGCGGCGAGGCGGCGTTCGAGAGGGGTGCGGTAGCAGGGGGTGACGCGGGTGCCGTCGAGGAACGCGAGGGTGCGTCGGATCTCGGCTTCGACGGCGGTGCGGGCTTCGCTGCCGGGGTCGGTCAGCAGGCGGTGGTTGATGTGCCCGTCCTTGTGCTGGGCCCAGGTGCCGATGATGCGGCCGTTCCACCAGATGGTGGGCCCGATGTTGCCGTTGCGGTCGAAGAGGGCCTTGGTGTGTTCCGGGTCGAGGTACCAGTGGCGGTGGCGCCAGCCCATGGGGGTGGGGTCCAGGCTGGGCAGCAGGACTGCTGCGGGCTCATGGTCCTCAGCGCGTTCGAGGTCCTGGAGGCTTTGCAGGTGCGGGAGGTCCTCGGGCAGGACGTACCCGGTTCCTTCGTCGAGTTCCACGGCTTGGGGGCCCGTGGCGGCGAGGGCTCTGCGGGTGTCGGTGACGGTCCATCCCGTCCACCACTTCAGGTCATCGAGTGTCACCGGGCCGAACGCTGCGAGGTAGTGACGGGCGAGCGCGGTCTTCGCCTCCGTTTCGGGGATACGCGGCAGGGGGTGGGCGAGGGTCCACCGGAACTGGGCGGAGGTCCATGATCCGGTCGGCCGGGCCCGGCGGATACGTCCCTCCGCCGCCAGCAGACCGAGCAGGGGTGCGCTGGCCCGCTGCCGGGACTCGTACGGCTTTCCGGGGGACATGACGATCTGCTCGCGCAAGTCGGGTATGTCGCCTGCGAGTTGGGCGGCAGTGGCTCCGCCGCGCACGACCAGGGCCTCCAGCACAGCCTGCTCCACCCGGGCACAGCGGCGCTCGGACCAGCCGAGGGCCTCGCGCAACCGGGCTGTGGCGTGGGTGCGGTGATGGCCGGCGTCGCGTGTGGTGGCGGACTGGATCGCGGGGGCGAGGTGCGCGGGGACGACGAACATGGTGCGGCGCATGCAGCGGATGCGCTCCAGTCCGGGCAGGCCGTCGGGGGCGTGGTAGAGGGAGTGGTCGATGGCGGCCGCGGTCGGGGCACGCATGCGGGCCGCGACGGCGAGGTAGACGGTTGCGGGGTCGGTGGCGTGCAGACCGACCAGTGCTTCGGCGACGCCTCCGGCCGTGTCCTTGCGCACGCCGGGTGCGAGGAGATGACGAACGACGAGGCGAGCGCGGCGCTGCGCGGCGGTGATACGAGGCAGAGCGGTCATTCCAGCGGCCTTTCAGCGCTCTTTCAGCGCTCTTTCAGCGGTTTTCCATCAGTTCTTCAGCGGTCGTTCCAGCAGTGCCGGGTCAGCGGACGACCTTGATGCCGAAGTGGCCGCCGAACTGCTGGCCCAGGCCGAAGCCGATGGCGGAGTGCATGTGCGCGTACATCTCCATGCCGCGCGCGCAGACGAGTTGGCCAAGATCGAGGATGTCCGTCCAGCCGTAGGACTTGAGGAGGTCGATGGCTTGCTGCTTGGCATCCATGTGATCACCGGCGACGAACATGGTGTGCTCCCCGTCGCCGACGCTCGCCGGGTTGACGACGGTGCTCTGCTCCTGGGTGACGAAGGACTTCACGACCTTCGTCCGGGGCAGGGCACGCTGGATCTGCTCACCGAGACTGTCGGTGTCCACCGGCTCCAGCTTGGGCATGATCCCCCACGGGGTCGGCCACGGGTGCTCCGGCTCGTGCTGGTAGATGAACGGCACGGCGTAGTCGATCAGGGTCTTGCCGGCGAGCCGGTCGGCGATGGCGGAGAGCGCGTTGACGGCGCTGTGGCCGTCGATGCCGCTGATGACCAGGCCGTCGGAGGCGGCCGCCGCGTCACCGAAGGTACGCAGGTCGGCCGCCGGGTGCTCGGCGAGGAACCGGCCGAAGGGCGGGGTGCCCATCATGTCGGGCTCGGTGCGGCTCAGTGTGGCCCTGGGGTCGCGGGTACCGACCACGACCTCGTGGCCGAGTTCCAGCAGCTTGGCGATGTGGCAGCGGGCACCGCCGCCGGTACCGAGAACAGCGATCTTCATGGGGAAACCTCCCGTTTTGCTCCGTGCGGACAGGTCCACCGTAGGGTCCTTTCAGGACAAGCTATGTCCTTTAATCGCGGCATCATGGGATCCATGACGAGCGACATGACCGCCCGGATGCTGCGGCTGCTGTCCCTGCTGCAGGCCCGCCGGGAGTGGTCCGGCGTCGGTCTCGCCGAACGGCTCGACGTGACCGTCCGCACCGTTCGCCGCGACATCGACCGGCTGCGGGAGCTGGGCTACCCCGTGGCCAGCGCCCGCGGGCACGCCGGGGGCTATCGCCTGACCTCGGGCAGCGATCTGCCGCCGCTTCTCCTGGACGACGAGGAGGCCGTCGCCATCACCGTCGCCCTGCGCACCACAGCCGGCGGCCTGGCCAGGATCGAGGAGAGCGCCCTGCGGGCCCTGGCCAAACTCGAGCAGGTCCTCCCCCAGCGGCTGCGCGGGCAGGTAGCCGCCCTGCAGACGTCACTCACCGGCATCAGCTGGGAGGAGCGGGGGCCGCGCGTCGACCCGGCCCTCCTCGGCGCGCTCGCCGTCGCCTGCCGCGACCACGAGATCGTCACCTTCGACTACACCACCCGCCACGGCACCAGCAGCACACGCCGGGCCGAACCCTGTCACCTGGTCGAGTCCGGTGGCTTGTGGTACCTCCTGGCGCACGCGACCGACAAGGACGACTGGCGTCTCTTCCGCCTCGACCGGATCACCGACGTCAGGCCCACCGGCCGCCGCGTCGCGCCCCGTCCTGTGCCCGGCGACGACCCCGCCGCCTTCGTCGCCGCCCGCCTCTCGGCTGCCCCCACCCGCTACCGCGCCGTCGCCACGGTCCACGCCCCCGCCGACCATGTCCGTGCCCGCAGCCGCGGCCTGGCCACCCGTCTTCAGCCCATCGACGACCGGACCTGCCGCGTCGACGCCTCCGACGACTACCTGCCGCGCATCGCCCAGACCCTCGCCGGCCTCGACACCGACTACACCCTCGACGCCGACCCGGACGTCCTCGCCCACCTCCGCACCACCGCGCACCGCGCTCTGCACGCCATGGACCCCTGACCCCGGCAGCGAGCCGGGCCGGTCAGTTCACCTGCCGGGTTCTGTCCGGGGTCGAACGCGCCGACCGCAGGATTACGGCCCAGCCTGGACGCCTTCCTCAGTCGGCGAGGGCGCCCATGGGGTCCCAGGCGGGGAGGACGATCGGCGGTTGGTCGAAGGCGGCGGCCAGCTCCGGCGGCAGCGCGGAGCGGCGGACCGCGATCTCGAAGACATGCTCCCCGAACCACGAGTCGTTCATGGTCCAGAAGCCGTGGTCGGCCTTCTCCTCGCCCCAGCTGTTCTCCACCCGCCAGCGGCGCGGGCTGCCGTCCACCACGTCGACGCCGGTGAAGAGCATCGCGTGGGTCATCTGTGTGTCGTGGTACAGCAGCCGGCCGGCCTTGTCCATCGTGAAGGGGGCGTCGTAGACGGCCGCGTAGTCGAACAGCTCCGCGTCCCAGACGCCGGCGTCGGAGCGCATCATCTTGGTCACGTCGCAGCCGAACCACACCGGCTCGCCGCCGACGATCGCGTCCATCGCCAGCTGCTTCAGCAGCTCCATCCGCACATTGAGATAGACCACCGGCGGGGCGTCCACGATATTGCCCAGGTACTCGACCGTGAAGGTACGGCCGACCGGGCTCGACTCCCGGGGGTCGTGCACCAGGCAGACGTAGTCGTCCAGGGGCAGTTGCACATAGGAGGCGGCGAACTCCGCGGGGGTGAGCCAGCCGTCGCGGTGGAACTTCTTGTCCCTGTCCTCCCACTGCCACAGGAACCGCTGCGGTGGCGTGCCGAGGTGAATGCTGAGCACCCGGTGGACGGCGGCCAGCACCTCCCGCTTGCGCTCCCGCTGCGCCTCGACTCCCTCGGCGGCCAGCTCACGCAGGTCCCGCGCACCCTGGCGGAGCAGGGTCTTCAGGGCGCGGTTCATCGCCCGGGTCGCGGAGGAGCTGTCGGTCTCCGGCATGGCCGACTTGGGTACCAGACCGTGCTTGGCGACCAGCGCCACGAACATGTTCCACTGCCCGCCGTCACCGATCGGGTCCGCCAGCAGGTGCGCCACCGTGCGGTCGTCCACATCGCGGTCCGAGGTCTCGATGATCGCCTCGAGGACATGGTTCGCCCGCTCGAACTTGTCCCACCAGAGCAGGTAGTTCTGGGAGAACTCGAAGTCCTTCACACCCAGCTTTCGCGCGGCGCCGACCCGGAGCAGGTTGAGCCCGGCGAACATCCAGCAGCGCCCGCTCTGCTTCTGGTTGGTGGCCTTCCAGTCATCCAGGTGGTGGGAGACCGAGTGGTCGATGCCGGTGAGGACCCGGCGGTCCAGAGCCACATCGTCCACCGGTGTCTGGGTGACGGCGTTCTGCATGAGCCGGTTCACCGGCCGGGCGGCGAACGCCTTCTCGAAGACTTCGAGCTGATCTGGAGTCAGACTGCGCTCCATTGCCTGGCCCTGACGGGGGTCGTCGTTTCCGAAGGTCACAGCGTTCAGCCTCCAGTGCCCAGTGATTCTCGACAGAGCGCGTTCTCACCGTTGCACGGCCGTTCAGCCGGAGTCAACGGAGTTTTGCAGGCGAGCAGTCATCGCCACGAAATGCCGCCCATGGGGGCTTCCGCCGCCTCCTCGGCCAACTGAACAGTCGTGTCACTTTGATTCAATGAGACCGGGCAGCAACAGCCGCCCGATGAAAGGAGATTCGATGACCACGACCCGTCCCACGTTGATCGACGCCGCCGAGGGTCTCACCCCGACCTCCCCCGACAACACGGACTCCTGGTGGTTCTGCGCCAAGCTGCAGGAGGAGGACAGGGTCTTCTGGGTGAAGATCCACACGATGACGATGCAGGGTGTCTGTCACAGCACCGTCGCCCTACTGGAAGAAGGAGACGGCCACCACAGCGGCAAGTACAGTGCCGAAGCCGTTGCCGATGTGAAAGTGTCCGCGGATTCCCTCCATGTACAGACATCACTCCTGACGGTGAGCGGAGATCTGGACCAGCTCGAGCTATCGGGCGCGACGGACGCCGCGTCGATCCGCCTCACCCTGCGCCGTGAGGCACCCGTCCTCTACAACGGCGGCGGTGGAGTGTTTCCCTTCTTCGGCGGGACCACGGGGCAGTACGCGCTGCCCGGACTGACCGCGTCGGGAACCGTCACCATCGAGGGCACCACCCATCACGTCAGCGGACGCACATGGCTGGACCGCCAGTGGGTCTCCGGCATCACCCAGCCGCCGCGCTTCACATGGCTCGGACTCGACCTCGGCGCGGGCCGGTATCTGAGCGTCTGGGACTCCGTGGGCGACGGTACGTCCTGGCTCACACAGCTCACGGACGACGGCTCCCACCT
Source organism: Streptomyces sp. NPDC052101 (assembly GCF_040680235.1). Lineage (NCBI taxonomy): Bacteria > Bacillati > Actinomycetota > Actinomycetes > Kitasatosporales > Streptomycetaceae > Streptomyces > Streptomyces sp. NPDC052101. Next base: position 46,934 of record NZ_JBFAWH010000019.1, on the reverse strand, counting down.
GATCGCCCCCGCCCGGCGAACCGACCACGACGGGCGCTGGACCCTGACCGTCCCCGCCCTCGACGCATCCCTTGAAGTCTCCCATCAGGCGCTCTCCAGCGCTGAAGGTGCCTACACGGGCGCATGTCACGTGACCGGCACGCTCGCGGGCGAGGACATCACCGGGCACGGCTTCACGGACATCATCGGCTGACACTTCCTCGGACAGCTGAATCGATCGACCGGACCGAGGCGATCCACAGCCCGCGCGGGCTCCGTACCCGGAGCACGCATCGCCGACATCGGATGCGGACCGGGCACGGTGCCCATGCGCTTCGGCGGCGACGGAGCTACGGAAGCGGGACGGCGAGGTCGTCCACCACAGCCCGCAGGTCGCCCTCGCGCTGTTGCGCGACCCGCCTCTGTCGCGCGGAGCCGGGCCCTGTGAGCTGGACATCGCTCAGCCAGTCGCCGACGCGCCGGTCGTCGCCGTGCCGGCTGAGATACGGCTCGACCCGCTTCCACAGTTCCTCGATCAGCCGGACGACGCCCAAGGGGGCGCAGTCGCGGGTGTGGGTGCTGGGCAGGGTGCCGACCGGCCCGTGCCGGGCGGCCTGCCAGCACGCCGCCCTCAGCAGCAGATCGGGGACCTCGGGCGCGCGTTCGCCGGCCCGTACCGCCTCGACGGCGTGTCCGACGAGGGCCCGGACGAGCAGGGCGTACGCGGTGGTGGTCCCGGCATCGGGCAGCACGTCCGCGATGCGTACCTCGATGGTGGGGAGGTGAGCCGAGGGCCGGACGTGCCAGTAGAGCATGGCCTGATCCATCGCCGCCCCGGTACCCACGAGTTGGTCGACGACCCACGCGTAGTGGGCCGCGCCCCGCAGATAGGGAGGAGGCCCGGCCGAGGGCCACCGGCTCCAGACCATCGAGCGCCAGCTCGCGTATCCGGTGTCCGCCCCGTCGTTGTACGGGGAGTTGGCGGTGAGGGCCAGCAGCAGGGGCATCCAGCCCCGTAGATGGTTGACCGCCTGTATGGCTTCCTCCCGGTCGGCCACGCCCACGTGCACGTGGCAGGAGTTCACGCCCTGCCCGTCGACCACGGGCCCGAAGCGGCCCGCAAGGGCGTGGTAACGCGCCTGGCCGAGGACGGGCGGTGGCCCGGACCGGCCCAGGACGGCCATGCCGCTGGGCACCAGAAGGCAGTCGTGCTCCGCCGCGGCGACCGCCGCGCCCGTGCGTAATCGCACGACTTCCGCCTCCAGCTCGGCGGCGGTACGGCACACCGCACTGACGGTCTCCACCTGCGACGGCGAGAGTTCGGGAGTGGCATGCGGTCCGCCGAGGCGGGCGCGGGCGGCACCCACGACGGAAATCGACCTGTAGACCGCCGACCCGCTGTGCCGGTCGGCCAGGACGAACTCCTCCTCCACACCTACCGTCGGCGGTGCGGTGGCCTCCGGTGGAAACCCGGGGCCGCCGGCGACGGCAGGAGTCATGGCATCAAACGGCTCTGGCACGTCCAGCCCCTTCCGGAGACACACGGGACACCGGCCTCCACCCGTCTCGGGCCCTGCCGAGCAACAGGTGGGGAAGGTCATGTTGAGGGTTCGACGCAGACGCTGCAAGCAGTTACCCGGCCAGCATCAAGGCTGCTCAGGCCATCCGTGATCCCACCTGGAGGGAGCCGCACGGTCGCGCTACCCATGCGACCGATCATCACCTGTCAATACGGTGACATCGACTAGAGGGAACGACTGGGTCTGAGGCGAATTTGGCCGAGTTGCACGCATGATTGCCGGGGCTTGAAATGTGCACTCAGGATGCGTCACCCCTTTGACTGGTGACGCAGCTTGTGCAACAGTCAGCCATCGCACCAGCCGGCGCACCGGGAAACGCGGAGGGAAGCATGATCAACAGGCGTAGCTTCAGCAAGGCCCTGGGGCTGGGCACGGGCGTTGCCGCCGCGGTCCTGGCCGGCCCGGGCACACGAGCGGCATCCGCCCGCACACGGGACGAGTCCGCGACCGTGCCCGCGGTCAGCCCCGGCACGCACACCGGCTTCCCGCAGCTGAAGCAGGTCAAGGCCGGACTGCTGAACGTCGGGTACGCCGAACTCGGCCCCGCCCACGGCCCCGCGGTCATCTGCCTGCACGGCTGGCCGTACGACATCCACAGCTACGTCGACGTCGCCCCGCTGCTGGCCGAAGAGGGCTACCGGGTGATCGTCCCGTATCTGCGCGGCCACGGCACGACGCGCTTCCTCTCCGACCGGACGTTCCGGAACGCCCAGCAGTCCGCCATCGCCCTCGACATCATCGCCCTGATGGATGCGTTGAAGATCGAGAGAGCCGTGCTGGCCGGCTTCGACTGGGGCTCACGCACCGCCGACATCATCGCCGCCCTGTGGCCCGAACGCTGCAAGGCCCTCGTGTCGGTGAGCGGATACCTCGTCACCAACCTCGAAGCCAACCTGAAGCCGCTGGCACCCAAGGCCGAACACACCTGGTGGTACCAGTACTACTTCTCCACCGAGCGCGGCCGGCTCGCCATGGAGGACAGGACCCTGCGCCACGACCTGACCAGGCTCGTCTGGGAAACCGTCTCCCCGACATGGGACTTCGACGACGCCACGTTCGAACGCACCGCGGCCGCCTTCGACAACCCCGACTACGCGGCCATCGTCATCCACAACTACCGCTGGCGGCTGAGCCTCGCCGACGGCGAGCGCCGCTACGACGGGCTGGAGAAGCGGCTCGCAGCGCGGCCGGTCATCGCGGTCCCCGCCATCACCCTCGACCCCGAGCGCGACCCCTTCACCGCTCCGGGCAACGGCGCCTCGTACCGGGACAGGTTCACCTGTGCGTACGAGCACCGCACCCTGGTAGGGATCGGCCACAACCTGCCCCAGGAGGCACCCACCGCCTTCGCCCAGGCCGTCATCGACGTGGACCATTTCTGACGGATCATCCAAGTCACCTTCTTGACAGGTGATGACTGACCTCAAGGGTTCTTGTCCACCGTCATCATCACCTGCCAGAATGGTGATGTGAACCTCGACCATGTCTTCGTGTGCGGAAACCCGGCGCTCGACTTCGCCGCGACGCTCAGAGCGCGCCGTTCGGTGCGTTTCGAGATGTTCGCGACGCCGGACAGGCTGAACGCATGGTACGTGGAGTCCGGCATCGTCGACGCGGTCTCCCCCAGCCGGGAAGCCGACGTCGAGCAGGCGACGACCGTACGGGAAGCCATCTACCAGCTGGTCACCGCCCGCCGGCTCGAGGAGGAGTACGACAGGTCGGCGCTGACCGTGGTGAACAACGCGGCACGCAAGCCGCCGGCGGTACCGCAGCTCACCCCGTCGGGGCGGTGGACACAGTCAACGCCGGAAGAAGCCCTCTCCCTGGTCGCGCGCCACGCCGTCGAGCTGCTCAGCGGGCCGGACGTGCCTCTCCTGAAGGAGTGCGGCAACCCAGAATGCACCCGGACCTACATCGACCGCTCGCGGGGTACGCGTCGGCAGTGGTGCGGGATGGATTCCTGCGGCAACAAGATCAAGGCAGCCGCGTACCGCGCCCGGAAGAAGACCGCACCCACGGCGGCCCACTGACCCGCCCGCGTGCACCTTCTCAGGAATCTGTGTACCACCTGTTGAATTTCTGTACACGGCGCAATTGTGTGGCAGGCAATGCGCAGGACTTCCCGGATTCGACCGGTTTTAAGGCCAGGCAAGGGCAGTAAAGGATCCCCCTGGATCTGACAAGAGTTTCCTTGAAAGCCGCCGCTTCTGGAGGATGGGCTCGGGCGGTACCGAAGAATGCCGGGCATGGGTAAGACAGTTCACGTGCGTCCGGCGCTGCTGGTCATCATCGTGCTCGCGGCCGTGCTGTACACATGGGGTATCGAGCACAGCCAATACCACACGTTTTACGCGACTGCCGCACGCAGTATGACGGAGAGCTGGAAGGCTTTCCTGTACGGCTCCTTCGACCCCGGAAACTCCATCACCCTGGACAAGTTGCCGGGATTTCTCTGGCCGCAGGCCCTTTCGGCCCGTGTGTTCGGATTTCATCCGTGGGCGCTGGTCCTGCCCCAGGTCCTTGAGGGAGTGGCCAGCCTGCTGGTCCTGCACCGAATCGTGAACCGCTGGGCCGGTCCTCACGCGGCCCTGGTCGCCGACACGGCGTTCCTCGTGACCCCGGTGGCCGTGGGGCTCTTCCGCACCGCCGTCGAGGACCCCGCCTTCACGCTCTGCGTGCTGCTGGCGGCCGAGGCCACCCAGCGCGCCGCCGTGAGCGGTCGGCTCCGCCCTCTGGTGGCCGCCGGTGTGTGGGTCGGCGTCGGCTTCCAGGCCAAGATGCTGGAGGCATGGGCGGTGCTGCCGGCGCTCGCCCTGGTCTATCTCGTCTCGGCGCCGATCGCCCTGCGGAAGCGACTGGCGCACCTTGCGCTGTCCGGCGTGGTGATGACCGCCGTATCGGCTTCCTGGATGCTCGTGGTGACGCTCGTCCCGGCCAAGAACCGGCCCTATGTGGATGGCACCACCAACAACTCCGCGTTCAGCATGGTGGTCGGCTACAACTTCCTGAACCGCTTCTCCTCGCTCGGTATCACCGCGGCCTCCACGGGCAGCGTGAGCGCCACGCAAGGCGGCGGAGGCGGCCGGCACGGTCAGGCGTCAGATCCGGTCGGCGGCCCGGCGGGTCCTGTCCTGGGGCGGGCGGCAGGAGCCGGGGCCGTGAGCGGGTTCCGCGCCGGCGGCGGACGGGGCGGTGACCAGAACGGCTGGTCGAAGATGTTCGGCGCCGCGCTGGCCTCGCAGACCGGCTGGCTGTATCCGATGGGTGCCTTCGCCTGCGTCTGCGGTCTGCTCTGGCGCCGCGGCAAGCCGCGCACCGACCGGTCGCGTGCCGGATTCCTGCTGTGGGGCACCTGGCTGGCCACGTATTTTCTGGTCTTCAGCGCGGGCAGCGTCGGCGGCCACACCTACTACATGGGCGTGATCGCGGTTCCTCTCGCCGCGCTCACCGGTGGCGGTGTGGCTGCGATGTGGCGCGCCTACCGGGCGGGCGGCCCACGCGCGTGGGTGCTGCCCGGTGCCGTGGCGGCGACGGCGGCGTGGAGCGCGTACCTCGCCGACCGGTTCCCGTCGTTCCTGCCGTGGCTCGCGCCCGTGGTGGGCCTGCTCGGTCTCGTCGCGGTCGCCCTGCTGGTGCTGGCCAGGCCCGGCCGTACCGCGTCCGGCGGCAGGGCGGCCCTGGTCGGTCTGGCCGTGTCTCTCGTGGCGATGCTCATCGCGCCGAGCGCCTGGGCGGCGCAGGTGCTCAGCCCCTCGTACCGGGACTCCGGCATGGGCGCGGTCGGCCCCTCCGGCGGCAACCTCGGCCACGGTTCCTGGATGTCGGCGAGCCGTCGTAGCGGACGGATGCCCTGGGCGGGCGGTATGCAGCGCGGTCGGGCGACAGGACCCGGCGGGGCACGCGGCTTCGGCGGTATCAGCGGATTCGAGCGCTCCGGCGGCATCGGCATGGAGGGCGAACTCACCGCCGATCAGCGCAAGTTGCTCGCCTACACGTCCGCGCATCGCGGATCGGCGAAGTACGTCTTCGCCACCGCGAGTTGGAGCAGCGCGGCGCCGTACATCCTCACCACCGGGGCCCATGTGCTGCCGCTCGGCGGGTTCAGCGGCAGGGTGCCCTTCCCGAGCACGGCGCAGTTCCGGCAACTGGTCGGCTCCGGCAGGCTGAAGTACGTGGTGCTCGGCGGCATGGAGGGCGGTTCGGGCGGTTTGTTCGGCGATGCCCACGGGACGACGGCCGGCGCTCGGATCACCGCATGGGTCGAGTCATCGTGCCGCCGGATCCCGGACGCTGCCTTCGAGGGCGCCTCCGGTTCCCAGGGCCGTAGCGATGGGGAGGGCACCGAACAGACGCTGTACCAGTGCCACAGGTGATGAGCTTTCCCCGGCTGGAGAAAGTGCTGAACGAGCGGTCTTCGCCCCTTCGGTCCGAGGACACTCCCGTGTCCATGTGAGACCGTGGTGTCAAGAAGCCCGCCTGCGGATACGGCCGAACACGATGGGTCTCAGGGATCTGGCCGCCAAGCACCGGGGCGATCCGTTCGGCATCACGTCTGCCGCCGTCGCCCTCGTGGACGTACACGGCCTGATCCGCTACTGGAGTCGGAGCGCGGAAGACCTTCTCGGGTATCCGGCGCCCAGTGTGCTGGGGAAGCCTGCTGCCTCCCTCCTCGCGAACGAGGACTCACGGGCGGCCGCGCTGTCCGCGGCGCAGCAGGTCGGGGAGGGCTGGGAGGGCCTGATCATCGCGCGTCACCGTGCGGGCCACCCGGTCGAGCTGGCCGTACGGGTGTGTCCGCTGCACGCGGAGCGGGGCTCCGTCTGGCTGGCCGTGGCGTGTGAGGTCTCCGAGTCGCGGCGGTGGGAACTCGATCAGGCAGTGCTGCGGGGCCTCCTGGACGAGTCACCGATCGGCATCGCCGTCCTCGACAGTGAGCTGCGCTTCCAGTGGGTGAACCAGGTGCTGGTCGCCATGGAGGGCCTGCCGGCCCCTCTCGGGGCCCACCCCGCAGGCGGGCCCCCTGGACTGGGACAGGTGCCGTCGGCCGTGGACTGGCAGGCGCGCCAGGCTCTGCTGTCGGGGCGCGTCACGCCGGCCGTGGAGCATGTGCCGCCGCCGCAGGGCAGGTACCGCCGGAACTCTCAGGGGCACCTCAGGCTCCGCTCGTCGTTCCCGCTCAGGGATGTCGACGGCAAGACGCTCGGGGTGTGTCACACAGCCGTCGACTTCACCGCGCAGGACCGGGCGCGCGAGCGGCTCGCCCTGGTCAACGAGGCGGCGCAGCGCATCGGCACCACCCTGGACCTCGACCGCACGGTGCAGGAACTGGCCGAGGTCCTCGTGCCGCAGCTCGCCGACTTCGTGGCGATCGACCTCTTCCAGGGTGTCCTCGCGGCCGGGGATCTCACCCCGGGGCCGGTCACCGGTGGCGCGCTGCAGCGGGCGGCGCATGCGTCGATCCATGAGGAGCGGCCGGAGGCGATCGTTCCCATCGGGGAGCCCACCGGTTACCCGTCCAAGTCTCCGCAACGACGTTGCCTGACCACGGGCCGGCCGATCCTCGATCCGGTACTGGATCCGACGACATGGTGGCTGACCGACGATCCGCAGCGTCTGTCCAAGCTCGTCGGCCTCGGTGTGCACACCCATATGGTGGTGCCGCTGCGGGCGCGGGGCACGACCATGGGCGTGGTCAGCCTGCTGCGCTGGGAGAACCCCAACCCGTTCGACGAGGACGATCTGCTGCTCGTGGAGGAGCTGGTGGCGCAAGCCGCGGTGTGCGTGGACAACGCCCGGCGTTTCGTCCGTGAGCACAACGCGGCCCTGGCCCTCCAGACCAGTCTTCTCCCCCCTGACCTGCCCGATCACTGCGCTGTCGAGGCGGCCTACCGCTATCTGCCGACGGACGCCGAGGCCGGCGTCGGCGGCGACTGGTTCGACGTCATCCCGCTGTCCGGCGCGCGTGTCGCCCTGGTCGTGGGGGACGTCGTCGGCCATGGCATCCACGCCGCGGCCAGCATGGGCCGGCTGCGTGCGGCCGTACAGACACTGGCCGACATGGACCTGCCCCCGGACGAGCTTCTCGCCCATGTCGACGACCTCGTGCTGCGCCTGGCGGACGAGGCGGAAGCGGCCGCGGACGGACCGGTGGTGATCGGAGCGACCTGTGTCTACGCGGTCTACGACCCGATCTCGCGGAAGCTCAACGTGGCGCGTGCCGGACACCCCGCTCCCGCCATCGCCCACCTCAGCGAGCCGGTGGAACTGCCCGACATCCCCGCCGGGCCCCCGCTGGGACTGGGCGGTCTGCCCTTCGAGTCGGCCGAGATCGAGCTGGAGGAGGGCAGTGTCGTCGCCCTCTACACCGACGGCCTGATCGAGGCCTCCGACCGCGATGTCGATGTCGGGTTCGAGCGTCTCTGCTTCGCCCTGGCCCACCCCGACCGGCCGCTGGAGGAGATCTGCGACACGATGGTCCGCATTCTGCTGCCGGACCACCCGCACGACGACGTCGCGTTCCTGATCGCCCGGACGCGGGCCCTGCCCCCGGACCGTGTCGCCTCCTGGGAGGTGCCCGCGGATCCGCGTGCGGTGCACGAGGCGCGGGACAACACCGACCGGCAATTGGCCGCGTGGGGTCTGGAGGACATCGCCTTCACCACTGAGCTGATCGTGAGCGAGCTGATCACCAACGCCATCACGCATGCCGGCGGACCGATCGGTCTGCGTCTGATCCACGAGCGGACCCTCATCTGCGAGGTGTCGGACGCCAGCAACACCTCGCCCCATATGCGCCGTGCCCGCAGCACCGACGAGGGCGGGCGAGGTCTCTTCCTGGTCGCGCAGGTCGCCCAGCGCTGGGGCACGCGGTACACCGAGACGGGCAAGACCATCTGGGCGGAGCAGCAGCTGCCGGCCCATCCCCGGGGCTGACGGCCGGTCGCCGTTCGTCAGCAGGCGGCGAGGGCTTCCCGCATGGTCTCGGCGGTGGCGGTCGCGTCGTAGTCCTCGTGCACACCCGGGACCAGGATGATGTCGCCGTCGATGTGCCGCGCACGCAGGTGGGCGATGGCCCGGTAGGCGTCGCAGTCCCACCAGGCGCGTGCCTGGGCGATCGACGGGAAGCCGATCACGACGACGTGCCCGGGCCACGCGCCCTCCTTCACCTCGTGCGCACTGCCGTGGACGAGGAAGCGGCCGCCGTACGGTTCGAAGGTGGCGGTGATCCGTGCGATGCACTCGACGATCTCGGGGTGCGGGGCGGCTTCCTGCAGGTGGGCTATGGCGTATGCGGTCATGGCGGCTTCCTTCCGGCTGGTCGGCTGCTGGTGTGCACGATCCTGCCGCCGGGGCGAGCCGTGGTCGATGACCTGCCGGGTAATGACGCGCAAGGCGCGGGGAGCGGAGCGGCGTCACCAGCTGCCGAGGAAGCGGACGAGGTGTGCGGCGACCTCGTCCGGGGCCTCCACCTGGGGATAGTGGCCGGCGGCGGGCGGTCCGGCGAGTTCGGTCACGGTGGCGGAGGGCATGCGCTGCCTAATGCGGGCCAGTACGTGGGCGCCGCTGATCGGGTCGGCGGGTCCCCACAGGAACAGGGTGGGACCCGCGTAGCCCTCCAGCGCGGGGACCCAGCGGGCCTGGTGTGCGCGCCGGTCGTCGATGTAGCGCAGCAGCCGCGGAGCCAGCAGGCGGCCGCCGTCCCGGCTGACGCTCTCCCACATGGTGTGCAGATCCTCGTCGGGGACGGGCCTGCCCAGGACCCGGCGCATCGTCGCGCGGAAACCGCGTTCGGTGACGGCGTGCGCGAGCAGGGGGCCGAGCGGGCCGTGGAGCAGCCGCTGCACGCGCACGGGGCGGTGCAGGTCCGGGTAGAGGCCGCCGTTCAGCCAGGCCATGCGGGTGATCCGGTCGGGGCCGCGGGCGAGCAGTTCCTGGGCCACGCTGACGCCGTAGTCGTGGGCGACCAGGGCGGTGTCGCCGATGTCGAGGCGGCGCCAGATGTCCTCCACCAGGTCGGCCTGTTCCAGCACCGAGTAGGTGTGCCGTCGCGGTTTGTCGCTGTGCCCGAAGCCGAGGAGGTCGAAGGTGATGACCCGGTGCCCGTGTGCCGCCAGCCGGGGCACGATCAGGGACCAGTCGTGGGAGGAGGTGGGAAAGCCGTGTACGAGGGTCACGGGCGGACCGGCGACGGGCCCGTCCTCGCGGACGAACAGGGTGTGCCGCCCGGTACGCCCCTCGACGGTGATCCTGCTGCCTCCCGTGGCCCAGTGCGCGCTGGTGGGCATGGCGGTCCGGGGCATCAGCGGTCCTCCCGTGTCGCGGCGATGCCGTCCAGCAGGCAGCGCAGCCCGAAGTCGAACTCCCCCTCGCCGTCGAGGTCGTTGAGCACTGCCGAGTGGGCGGCGACCAGCGGATACGTCCGGGCCTGCAGCGAAGCGAACAGGCCGGTCATGGCCGCGCGTTCGCCGGGTGTGCGCGCCGCTCCCCCGGTGTCCAGGAGTACGGCGCCGACGACGTAGTGCGTGACCGTCAGGTAGATCCGTACCGCACTGTCTACGGGCCAGCCCGCCTCCGTGAGCAGCCGGAGGCCGTGTTCGCGGGCGCGCAGGGCGTTGGGGCCGAGCAGTTGCCCCCGTGTCAGCAGGGGCACCAGTGCGCGGTGGGCGAGCAGGACACGGCGGTACTCCCGTGCCCCGGCCTCGGTTCGGGCCCGCCAGCCGGGGCCCGGCGCGGGAAGGCTGATCTCGCCCAGCATGTGGTCGACCAGTTCCACGAGCAGTGCCTCGCGGCTCGCGATGTGCCGGTACAGGGAGGTGTGCCGCAGTTTCATCCGCTCGGCCACGGCGCGCATCGTCAGCGCGTCCAGGCCCCGTTCGTCGGCGATCCGGAGCGAGGCATCCATGATCAGGTCCAGGGTGAGGCCCCCCGGCCGAGGTCGTCGGCGTGCCCGGGCGGCATGGCGTGTGCTCCACCAGGCGGCCGAGCCGGGCATGGGGCTCTGCCCGTCAGGTGCCTCGTTCTCCGATGCGTCCACTGGACGCACTTTATGCGTCCAGTGGACGCCTCACAAGTGATGGCTCCATGTCAGTGCCGCCACCAATCCGCTGCGGGCTTCGGCTTGGCCCCCGGCCCCGCGGTCATCGGCGCGGTCGGGCTGAGCCGGGCGGTGTCCCGGGCGACCTCCTCGCCGGCCACCGACCGCGCACGTATGCCAACGGCCTGGAGTCTCCCCTGTCACAGCGCGTCAGAGGCTGTCGAGCAGGCCGTCGAGTGGGGCGGGTACGCGGTCGGAATCGAGGGCATCGACCAGGACGCGGCCGTAGCGGATCTTGCGCCCCTTCTTCGTGCCGAGGAAGCGCCGCAACTGCTGCTGAGAGGTGCGGCCTTGCTGCGCGGGCTGGTGCAGGAAGGTCTGCAGGGCGCGCAGGTCGCCCTCCGCCCGGACGAGTTCCTCCACCCGTGCCGTGCCCAGCGCACGGATCAGCTCGTCCTCCAGATCGGCCGCGCAGACGAAGAATCCCCCCGCCTCTGTCGCGCCGGCCCGCTCCAGGCCGCGGGCGTAGTAGCGACGCTCCCCCTCGTCGCACAGTCCCGTCAGGCGGAGCCCCAGGCCGTTGGGCCCGAGAAGGCCGGCGAAGCGTCCGACGTTCATCGCACCGCCCATCGGCAGGACGCAGACTCCTTCGGCCGCCAGGTTCCGGCCGCGGCGGGCGGCGAGCGCGTTGACCGCGGCGTCATCGCTGGGCCCTTCGAGCAGGACGACCGTCCGGACGGGCAGTCGCGCGGCCAGCTCATGCGCGGGATTGCCGGGTCCACCGGCCGCCCACACGGTGACCGCCTCCCGGAACGACCCCATGTCAGCCATGAGACGAGCCTCCGCCCTTCTCGGCCGCCACGCCAGGGGTTTTCTCACTGCCGGTGGTCCAGGTTTGCAGGGCGGGCAGTTGCTCGGGCGTGAGGCCGTCGGTGGGCATCGGCTCAACGGCGGCCCCGTACCGCTCTCGCGGGCGGCGGTCAGGTGTCGGTGCGCACCAGATCGAGCTGCGGGAAGGCCACCGGCTCGGGGGCGCTGCCCGCCTGCAGGACATACGCGCGCCCCGCTTCCTCGCTCGCCGCGATCTCGGCGACCGAGGCCGCGATCTCGGCGGGCTCCGCCAGGGCGCAGCCTTCGCCGAGGATGTAGTCGATCGCCTCCGGCGGCAGGATCGGCGTACGGACGAACCCCGGGCAGATCGCGTTGATCCGCACCCCCTTCTCCTGCCACGTGGGGGCCAGCGAGCGGACCAACCCGATCACGCCGTACTTGCTCGCCGCGTACACCGGGTCGAAGGGCGCCGCCCCGACCCCGGCCATGCTGGAGGTCACCACCAGTGAGCCCCCGCCGTGCGCGGCCAGCGCCGGCAGCGCCGCGTGCAGCCCGAACATCACTCCGTGCAGGTTCACCGCCAGCACCCGGTGCTGCCGCCGCGCGTCGTAGTCGTCCTCGCCGAACCCGCCGCCGTCACCGATCCCGGCGTTCAGGTGCACGAAGTCCAGCCCGCCGTAAGCCTCCACGGCCGCGGCGATCAGGGCCGCGTTGTCCTCCTCCCGCGTGGTGTCGGTGCGGACGAACAGCCCGTTCACCTCCTCGGCCACGGCCGCACCGCCCGTCTCGTCGATGTCACCGACGACGACCTGTGCACCAAGCCTGCCGAAGTGCCGCGCCACCGCCGCACCGATCCCGCTCGCCGCCCCCGTGACCACTACAACCTGCGCCATGACGCTGTTCCTCCGTATGTCCGATGGCCTTGTCAGGCCGCCGTTGCCGCCGCGGCGGCCTCGTTGTGGATGACGGCGATACGGGCCGGCTTGCGCCCGTAGCGACGGCTGAAGATCTCCAGGGCCACGAACAGCGCCACGTACTGGAGCGTGGTCACCAGCATCACCGAGTCGATGGGCAGCGTGTACGCGAGCACCACCCGCACCACCGAGTCCAGCAGCAGGCCCACGCCCCAGACCGCCGTCAGCAGCCGCATCAGATGGCGGAAGGCCGGCGACGCCTGCCAGTTGTGTTCCAGCTCGGCGCGCTTCTCGCCCTTCGCCAGCGACGACACGATCCGGTAGATGACCGGCTGTCCGCGCAACGTGGACAGGAACACCACCCCGACGATGCCCGTCATCCAGCCGTCCTTGGCGAACATGAACCGCGGGCTTCCGGTCAGCGCCGACATCGCCGCGCCCAGGGCCACCATGCTGAGCACCAGGATGCCCAGCATCCCGACGCGCCGCTCCCGCACCACGGTCAGCAGCGCCTCCCCCATCAGCGGGACGGCGCTCGCCAGCACCGCCCACCACAGGCTGACCCCGGCTGCCCGCAGGCCGTAGAACACGGCCAGCGGGGCGACGACGTTCAGCGCAAGGCTCTGCAACAGCGGCCCGTTCAACGACCCTTCGTGCTTGTTCATGCTCCGCATCCCCGTCATGTCCATCACCCTGGTCCGTGGTCCGTGATCCCTGTCCGCTTCCTGACGCCTTCGACGCTACGGACCCGCGCGAGCGCGCACATTGGGCCCAGGCGCCGAGTGGGGGTGGGGCTGGGCCCACCCCCATGTGGGGTCCGGACACACCCTGCGCGGCCTACGGTCGCGTCACACTGGTGAAGCGGCGCGGGCGACGAACCGCGAGACCCTTTCGGGAGGCAGGCCCCATGACCACGACCGCCGGACGCGCCGCCGGCACCGCTCTGCGCCGCTTCGGGCGGCGCCACCGAGGACTCGGCTACTGCTGGACGATCGGCTGGTGCAGCCCGGCGGCCCTGGCAATGCTGCTCTTCTGCCTGCCGGCCAGGCTCTTCGCCGAAGGCGACCCCGACCAGGGCTGGCTGCGCGCGATGCGCAAGCTGACCGACACCTACCGTGGGGTGTCCGGGCGCTGGGACGGTACCCCCGTCCTGAGCCCCTATCTCCGCGACCGGCCGCCTCGCGAGGATCCGGCCCTCCGCCGCGATCTGTGCTTCCTCGCGCTGGAGCCACTCATCGCGCCGGTGCTGCTGCTCGGGCCCGGCGCGCTGGCGTGGTACGGCCTCTTCGGCCTGCTCGCCTCGGGTATCACCGCGCTCTTCGACAGCAGCCAGGGCGGCCTGCCCCACGCCGCCGTGTTCCATTCACCGGCCGTGGCACTGCCCGCCGGTCTCGTCCTCTACTACGTCGGGCTGCGGCTGGCCGGCCCCGCCGCCCGGCTGCACGCCCGCCGCTGGCTGCCGCGGCTGCTCGGCCCGGCCCCCTCCGTCGCCGCCGAGGTGGAACGCCGCCGGCTGGCCGAACGGGTCGAGGAGCTGACCGAGACCCGCGCCGCGGCCGTGGACAGCCGCGAGGCCGAACTGCGCCGCATCGAACGGGACCTGCACGACGGTGCGCAGGCCCGGCTGGTGGCCATGGGCCTCGCCCTCGGCGCCCTCGAAACGCTGATGGACACGGACCCGGACCGGGCGCGCGAGCTGGTGCGGCAGACACGCGAGAGTTCGGCGCGTGCCCTGACGGAGCTGCGCGCCCTGGTGCGCGGCATCCACCCGCCGGTGCTGGCCGAGCGCGGGCTCGTCGACGCGCTGCGCGCGCTCGCCCTGGACGCCCCGCTCGAGGCCGAGGTCGCCGCCGACGGGCTGAGGGGCCGTCCGGAGGGGCCGATCGAGGCGGCTCTGTACTTCGCCGTAGCCGAGTTGCTCACCAACGCCGCCCGGCACGGGGACGCGGCACATGCCCGGATCGAGCTGAGCCACACCGGTCAAGTGCTGCGCTGCACGGTGTGGGACGACGGGTGCGGAGGCGCGCACGAGGAGCAAGGGCCCATGCGCGGAGCGGGCGGCAGCGGTCTCGTCGGCATCCGCCGCCGACTGTCGGCGTTCGACGGTAGCATCGCGGTCCGGAGCCCGGCCGGAGGGCCGACCCTGGTGACGATGGAGCTGCCTTGCGTGTTGTCCTCGCCGAAGACCTCTTCCTCCTCAGGGAAGGGCTCTGCACCCTCCTGAGCGCGCACGGCTTCACCGTCGCCGCCGCCGTGGCCAGCGGGTCCGAGCTGCGCCGAGCGCTCGCCGAGGAGGAACTGGACGTCGCCGTGGTGGACGTACGGCTGCCTCCCACCTTCACCGACGAGGGGCTGCAGGCGGCGCTGGAGGCCCGCCGCAGCCGGCCCGGGCTGCCCGTGCTCGTACTCTCGCAGCACGTCGAGCAGTTGTACGCGCGCGAGCTGCTGGCCGACGGCACCGGAGGCGTCGGCTACCTGCTCAAGGACCGGGTGCTCGGTGCCGCGGAGTTCGTCGAAGCCGTACGGCGCGTGGCTGACGGCGGCACCGCAATGGACCCGGAGGTCGTGGCCAGGCTGCTCGGCGGCCGCCATCGCGACGACCCCCTCGCCACGCTCACACCGCGCGAGCGGGAGGTGCTGGCACTCATGGCCGAGGGCTACTCCAACACCGCCGTCGCCGCCCGGCTGTTCGTCAGCGAGAGCGCCGTCGGCAAGCATTCGGCGAGCATCTTCAGCAAGCTCGGCATCACCGCCTCCGAGGAGACCAACCGCCGGGTGCTGGCTGTGCTGGCGTACCTGAACGGGTCCGCCAACCCCTGACCCGCGCAGCCCGCGTGCCCTGTCGCCACCGCGTCCGCCGCCCCTGGACACAGGTGAGCCACGGCCGCACATCACCGCGGCCGCTCAGCTCGAAGCCGGCGTCCCCGACGAGCGTCTCCAGCAGATCCACCCGGTTGTGTGCCATGGCGTGAGCGAGCCCGCCGTGCACCAGACGCCGGCCGATCCAGCCCTTCGACGGCCGGAACTCCACCACCAGCAGCCGCCCACCGGGCCGCAGCACCCGGCGCATCTCCCGCAGGGCCGCGGGCCGCAGCTCCTGCGGCAGGTGATGCAGCATCAGGCTGGTGACGACGGTGTCGAAAGACGCGTCCGGGAAGTCGAGGGACTCGGCGATCCCCTCCCGATAGACACAAGGCGCGCTGCCCGGGCGCTTCTTCCGGCCATGGGCGTGCGCGAGGACCGGCGGCGAGGCATCCACGCCGGTCACCGCGGCGTCCGGGCCGATGCGGGCTGCCACGGCCCGGGTCAGGCAGCCGGTGCCGCAGTCCACGTCCAGGACGCGGTCGCCCGGAGCGGCGCCGCTCAGCTCCGCCAGGCCGGCGAAGGCACGGGCGCGGCGGCCGGCGAAGGCACGGGCGCGGCGGCCGGCGAAGCAGAGCGCGCCGAAGACTTCGTATGCGCGTGGGGTTGCGATGGTCACGCCGGGTGTGGCGGAGCGCCGCGCCTCGATCCTCGCCGCCGCCACCGAGGTCTTCTCCGAGACCGGCTAGCAGCGCGGCAAGTCTCGGACATCGCCCCCGGCCCACATGGACCGCTTCCACCGGCCCGGCTCCCATGGCCTTCTCTTCGCCGACGCCACCGACCCGGCCCACGACCCGGACCTCGGCACGGCCCTCCGCCAGGTCCACCAGCACCTCGCGGACACGCTCGCCGACCTGCTCAGCGTCGAAGCACAACTGGCGGTGCTGGCACTGCGCTCACTGCTGCCACAGCGGCCTGAAGTACCGGCCGACTTCTGAGCCACGCCTGGCGCCGGCGTTGTCGGAGACCGCCCTCGAACCGCAGCCCTCACGCTTTCCCCTGAAGGTCGAGAGCTGACTACGCTCAAAGCAAGGGAACTGTCCGGCCCGGCCCACACGTCGACAAGATCGTGACGAACATCGACGACGCCCCCTCCGTAGACGAGCTGTCGGCCACCTGGAGCGACATCCAGGAGGACGACAACGCCTACCGCGACGACTCGTACGACCGCGAGGTCCGCGACTGCGCCACCCGCCTCGCCGCCGACCCCGGCGCGGCCACCGCCTACGTCTGGACCCTGGGCCTCACGCTGATGGCGCCCTACGCGGCCTGGCTGCCGGGTGAGGGAGTCGCCGACGCCGCCCGGGAGGCGCTGCGAGCCACGGACCATGCCCTGCGCGACCGCCCCTGCGACCACGCCACGCACCCCTACCGCACCCACGACGCGGAGGAGGACGACTGGCGCCTGCCCGAACTGCTGCGGCTGCTCGCCGACGAGACGGCCGAGACTGCCGAGACAGCCGAGACGTCCGACTGGGACGAGGACCGGCCCCGCGACGAGTGGCTCTGCCCGCGCAACGTCGCCGGATACGCCCGCATCGCCCTCGACATCCTCGACCCGGGCTCGGTGCCGGACGTCCCGCCCCGGCTCCCGGCGGAGATCCGCGGCGACATCGAGAGTCTCTCCGCGACCCTGAACCTCTACCCCAACGGCGACCCCGACGACGACCTCGCCTCCCAGGCCTGGAACCTCTCCCTCGCCGCCGACGCGGACCGCCCCGGACGACTGCTGGTAGCCAGGGCCATCAGCTGGCACGTCGTCTCCGGCATGGTGCGCAGGAAGTCGGTCCTCGACGACCTGATCGAGGCCGTGGAGACCACGCTGCCGCACTACGCCGACGCGACCTGCGCCCATGAACGCCACCCGGAGCTGGAGGACAGCGGCCCGGAAGCCGCCGAGACCGGCCTCAGACTGAGCAGCCCCGCCGGGCGGGAGATATACGAACGCGACCGCGAGGACTGGGGCCACCCTCCCCTCGACGAACTCCTCTGCCCCGCCCACCTGGCGGAGATCGCCCGCGAGACGCTGACGACCGTGCGCGAGGGCCGTGACAAGCTCTTCGGCGACCGCCCCACCGGCCACCTCGACGCCGAGTACCTGCGCGCGGACGGACGGCTGGACATCGAGAAGATCGTCGACCGGCTCGACCACAAACACTGGAACGAGAAGCACGCCGACGACCTGGGCCTGTGGGCCGCACGCCGTTACGAGGGGGCCGACGCCCGGGAGCGCGTCGTCCTCTTCATCACCGTCCACCAGACGATGAAGATCTCCTATCCCGGCCCGCCGTACGCCGTGACGCGCGGCGTACTCGACATGATGCGCCCCCTCGCCGCCGCGCCCCGACCGGCCGACTGCGCCCATCCGGACGACCATCCGGCCACGCGCTACGTGGACTTCCGGCACGGCCTCCCGCAGGTCTACGCCCCCGACGACTTCCCTGCGACCGAGCACTCCCGGAGCCTGGAATCGTGGACGTGCCCGCGCTTCACCGCGATCCTCGCTCAGGGGTGCGTCAGCGGCCTGGAGCGCCTGGACGAGACGGAGGGCGAGGGCGGCTGAGAAGCCGGCGGCCTCCGGCCGTCCCCACTGAAGGCGCGGATCATATACGGCACTTCGCCTACCCCACCTTCGATAGCCTCCCAACTAGCCATCCGAGGCTCTGTTCGACGCCGGCCGCATCCCAGGTCTTCACCGCCCTGCTCTCCCACGGTCCGCTCACTCGGGCCGAGGTGGGGCGGCGGACCACGCTCTCCCCGGCCGCCGTCACCAAGGCGGTCCGTCCGCTGATGGAACTCGGCTATCTGGTCGAGGGTGCGGACGAACAGGCACGGCCCGCGGTGGGACGTCCGGCCAATCTGGTCCGGGTGGACGGAGGGAGGGCGCTGTTCATCGGGATCGAGGTGACCGGCGACGAGATCATCGCCGTACTGGCCGACCTGTGCTGCCGTATCCGGATCGCCCGGCGCGTACCACTCACGGGCCGGGAGCCGGAGGCGGTGCTGCCCGCCATCACCGCGCTGGTGCAGGAGTTGCTCACGGAGGCCGACGGCTTCGGTGTGCGGGTCCGTGGGCTCGGCATCGCGATCTCGGGGGACGTGGACCGCGCCGGCGGTGTGGTCCGCTACTCGGCGTTCCTGGACTGGCGGGGCGTTCCGCTCGCCGAGATCGCCGGAACCGCGACCGGGCTGCCGGTCACGGTCGACAACGACGTGCGGGCGCTCACGGTCGCCGAGTACTGGTTCGGCGCCGGTGTCGCTTGTCGGACTTCGCCCTGGTGACCGTGGGCGCCGGTATCGGTTGCGGCCTGGTGGTGCACGGGCGGGTGGTGTCGGGCGCGCACGGTGTGGCCGGCGAGATCGGGCACCTGTCACTCGACCCGCTCGGCCCGCTCTGCCACTGCGGCAACCGAGGGTGTGTGGAGGCGATCGCGTCCGATCCCGCGATACTCCGCGCGATGCGCGCGGCCACGGACAGGCAGGTGTCCGACGCAGCCGACGCGCTGGCCCTGGCCCACGCCGGAGACCCCGGTGTCAGAGCGGTCTAGGCACGGGCCGGTGAGGCAATCGGCCAGGCCATCGGCTTCCTGGTGAACATCCTCGGTCCCGAGCGGGTGATCATCTCCGGGGAGGGCCTGGCCGCCTCCGACCTGGTCGGCGAGGGCGTCCGGGACGCGTTCGCCACGTCCGCCTTCGGTACCTCCGCGCAGTGCGACGTGATGACCCGGCCCCTGCCCTTCGAGGAGTGGGCGCGAGGGGCCGCGGCCACCTCCATCCAGTCCTTCATGGAATCCGGTAAGTGGGAGGAGCAGCAGCGATGAAGGACATCGCGGAGCGGCAGCCCGCAGAACGCCGCAGGAGCCGGGCGCCCAACGGTGGGCCAGGGGCTGCCCGGTGTCGGGCCGCCCCCCTGAAGACGGTTCACCAGCGGGCTCACCGTCGTCCCGGGCCGCGCGACCGCTGAGCCGCCGGTCCGACGGGTCCGGCGCCCTGGCAGCGGCCACCCGCCCGTCTCTCCGTCCTCCTCTCCCCCCGGTGTCCTGCCGACCACCCCCGTTCTCTTCTTCTCGTGACAACGCCCGTCCCCGCCCGGGTGCCACCGCGCGATCCCGCTCACCTCACCCCTGGAGGCGACCCATGCGTTCATCCCCGTACAGAGCCCTGCGCGGAGCCCTCCCCGGCCTCCCGCCGCACCAGCAGAGCGATGCTGGTCCTGGCCGTCACGGCCGGACTCGCCACAGCGTTCCCGGCCGCCGCCGACCGGGCCATGGCCGCCGCCACCAACTCCGCGTCCACAGCCGTCACTTCGCTCGCGAGCACGGCCGACGCCGCCTCCGGAACAGCCGCCAAGCCCTACATGGGCTGGTCCAGCTGGAGCATGCAGTCTTCCTCGTACCCGGGTCTGAACCCGAACGGCAGCTACAGCTATCTGACCGAGGCGAACGTGCTGAAGCAGACGGACGCCCTCGCCACCACGCTGAAGAAGTACGGCTACGACTATGTCAACATCGACGCCGGCTGGTGGATGGACCACAACTGGACGTCCGAGTCCGACCAGTACGGCCGCCAGACACCCGACGCGGTCCGCTTCCCCCACGGCATGAAGTCGGTCGCCGACCACATCCACTCCAAGGGCCTCGAGGCCGGCATCTACCTGCCCGTGGGGCTGGAGAAGGGGGCGTACGGCGAGGGCAAGGTGCCGATCCGGAACGCGCCCGGCTGCACCACCGCGGACGTCGTCTACCCGGATCTGCGCACGACCAACGGCTGGGACAGCGCGTACAAGCTGAACTTCGACAACCCGTGCGCCCAGAAGTACATCGACTCACAGGCGCAGATGCTCGCGGGCTGGGGCTACGACTTCCTCAAGCTGGACGGCGTGGGCCCCGGCTCGTCCAAGTCCGGTGACAACTACGACGACGTCGCGGACGTCGCCGCCTGGCACCAGGCCATCGCCGCCGCCGGCCGCCCGTCCACCTGGAGATCTCCTGGTCGCTCGATATCGGTCACGCCGCCGACTGGAGGAGGTACTCCAACGGCTGGTGCATCGACACCGACGTCGAGTGCTACTGCAACACCCTGGTCACCTGGGAGAACTCGGTCGGCGACCGGTGGAACGACGCCCCCGCGTGGAGCCATGAGGCGGGCCCGGGCGGCCGGAACGACCTTGACGCCATCGACGTCGGCAACGGGGCGATGGACGGCCTCACCAACGCCGAATGGCAGAGCTACATGACTCTGGGGGCCATCAACAAGTCACCTCTGTTCACCGGCGACGACCTCACCAAGCTGGACGCCTATGGCCTGTCCCTCCTGACCAACGACGAAGTCATCGCCGTCGACCAGAACTCGTCACCCGTCGCGCGCCCCGTCACCCCGATGGGCGACCAGCAGGTCTGGGGCACCAGGAACTCCGACGGCACATACACCGTCGCCCTGTTCAACCACGTACAAGAAGAAGATCACCGCGACCCTGCCCGCGCACGGTTCACGGCTGTTCACCGTCAGGCCCGGCGGCGGCCGACCCGCGACCACCAGGTATGAGGCGGAGTCCGGGGACAACACCCTGACCGGCAACGCCTCCGTCACCGCCTCCGTCACCGCCTGCGGCTCCTGCTCCGGCGGCAAGAAGATCGGCAACCTCTACGTCGACAGCGAGCTGCAGTTCAACGACATCACGGTCAAGAAGGACGGCATCTACACCGTCAACGTCGCCTACGTCAGCGGCGACTCCCGCTCGGTGACCGTCTACTCCGACAGCGGCAACGGCACCAGCCTGAAGTTCCCCTCCACGGGCGACTGGAGCACGGTCGACACCGTCAGCGTCCAGCTGGCCCTGAAGGCGGGCTCCAACACCATCACGTTCGACAGCGGCTGGGACTACGCACCCGACATCGACAGGATCGACGTACCCAAGTCCCTCTGACCCGCCCGCGCTGTTCCCCGGACATGGAGTGCAACACGTGGACATCCAGCACACCGAATCGCGGGACAGCCGCCCGAGCCGCAGGGGCTTCCTCGACCTCGCCGCCACTGCCGGCACGGCCGCCGCTCTCGGCGGCCTGCCCGCCTTCACCGCCTCGGCGGCCCCCGCCCGGCCCACCTCCTCGCCCCTGCTGCCCCCGGCCGCCGCCGCGAGGAACCAGCTGTGGTGGCAGGCTCCCGCTTCCGCCGACTCGATGATCCGGCAGGGCCTGCCGGTCGGGAACGGGCGCCTGGGCGCGCTCGCGAGCAACGCCCCTGCCGGCGAACTACTGATGATCACCGACGCCACCCTGTGGACCGGTGGCCTCAACGACACCCTGCAGAGCGACGGCCAGTTCCCCTACGGCCGGGACGACTTCGGGTCCCTGACCCTGCTGGCCGAGCTCACCGTGGACATCCCCGGGCATGACCTGGGCTCCGTCGACAACTACCGCCGCACCCTGGATCTGGCCCAGGGCCTCGTGACCGCTTCGTACGACGTCTCCGGCGTCACCTATCAGCGGCAGATCTTCGCCAGCCGCCCCGACGACGTCATCGTCCTGCACTTCTCCCAGCAGGGCGGTGGCACCTACACCGCTACCGTCGCCGTCGCCGTCGCCCACGGCGAGTCCACCACCGCGAACGGCACACGGCACTGCGCCTCGTTCGGCGCCTCGCAGCGACCACCCTGCTCCACACCCATGTCGCCGACTTCCGGCCGGTGTTCGAACAGCTGGCCGTCGACCTCGGTACGTCGTCCGCCTCGCAACGCGGGCTGGACATCTGGCAACGAGTGCAGGCCCGCTACCGGGACAACGTCCCAGACCCCGAACTAGAGGCGGCCTACCTGCAGTTCGGTCGCTATCTGATGATCTCCGGATCGCGCGGCAGCCTGCCCATCGGCCTGCAGGGCACCTGGCTGGACGGCAACGACCCGGACTGGATGGGCGACTACCACACCCACATCAACATCCAGATGAACTACTGGCTGGCCGACCGCGCCGGCCTGTCCGACTGCTTCGACGCTTTCACGGACTACTGCCTCGCACAACTGCCGTCCTGGACGGACGTCACCCAGCGGCTGTTCAACAGCTCGGCCAACCGGTACCGCAACTCCACTGGAAAGATCGCCGGTTGGACCGTGGCCATCTCCACCAACCCCTACGGCGGAGGCGGCTGGTGGTGGCACCCGGCCGGCAATGCCTGGCTCTGCCACAACCTGTTCGAGCACCACGCGTACACCCAGAACCGCGCCCACCTCGGCAACTACCGCACCGCGACCCGGGTACTCGGCGAGACCACACACCGGCACCTCTCCTCGCTCTTCGGTCTCTTCCCCGGTGACCGGATCCGCCCCGCCGGCTCCACCCCGAAGGACTTCCTCACCGGCGCGACGGCCCTGCCGACCGCCCGCGGCATGAACAGCTACGGCTGGTCCAACGCCTGGCGCAGCCTGTGCTGGTCACGGCTGAAGAACGCGGAGAACGCCTACCAGCTCGTCGTCCACAACGTGAAGCCGTCGGTGAACGGCGGCAACGGCACCGCACCGAACCTCTTCGACATCATGGACATGGGGCAGGGCCGCGGCATCTTCCAGATCGACCCCAACTTCGGCACCCCTTCCGCGGTGATCGAGATGCTGGTCTATTCACGGCCGGGCCACGTCGAGTTGCTGCCCGCGCTGCCCGCCGCATGGGCGATATCCGGCTCGATATCGGGCGTCGGCGTCCGCGGAGGCTTCCTCGCCGACCTGAGGTGGAAGAACGGCAAGGTCACGCAGATGACGCTGAAGAGCGTCGGCGGCCGTGACACGACCGTGGTCGCGGGCGGCACCTCACGGAAGGTCAGTCTCACACCCGGCGAGTCCGTGACGCTGCGCAACTTCGGCTGAGATCAGGTCGGCAGACACCGCGAGGAGAGCGGAGAGATCGACGATGTCCCCAGAAGAGGGAAGAACGGCGGAGAGACGCCGCCCGCGCGGCAGGTCCTTGCTGTCCGTGCTCGGCGCGTTGACCGGCATGGCCCTGACGGTCGGTCCGTTGGGCGCCTCGCACGTGGCGAGCGCCGCCACGTCCGCGGCGCAGAGCAAGGTCAGACGGGTCAGCGCCTGGTCGCCCAGCATGACGACCGGCGGCCCGTCCTTCGACAACCGGACCATCCGGATGGTGGTGCACAGCAGCGTCGCGGGCTCGGGCGCCCGCATCACCCTGTCCAATCGGTACAGCGCCGCTCCGCTCGACGTCGGCGCGGTGGACGTGGCCGTCCAGGCGAGCGGTGGCGCGGCGACCCGCGGCACCACGCGGAACGTCACCTTCGGCAGGTCCGGCCATGTCACGATCCCCGCCGGCGCCGAGGCGGTCAGCGACGTCATCCCGATCCCGGTCGGCGCCGGGGAGAACCTGCTCGTCAGTCTCTATGTGCCGGGCAGCACAGGAAGGTCGACCTGGCACTCCGACGCGTTCGACACCGCCTACATCGCCTCCGGCAACCACACCGGTGACGACGCCGCCTCCGCGTTCGGCACCACGACGACCTCCTGGTACTACCTGGCAGGCCTGGACGTCGTACCGTCGACCGCGGAAGGCACCGTCGTCGCCTTCGGCGACTCCATCACGGACGGCTACCACTCCTCGACCGGCACCTACTCGCGGTGGCCCGACTTCCTCGGACGCCGGCTGGGCGCCGGGCCGGGCCCGCAGAGGCTGAGTGTCGTCGACGCCGGTATCGGCGGCAACCGGGTCCTCACCGACGCACCGAACCTGTCGCAGGGTGTCAGCGCCCTGAAGCGCTTCGGCCATGACGCGCTCGGCCAGCCCGGCGTCAAGGACGTGATCCTCTTCGAAGGCATCAACGACATCGGCAACAACGCCGGCCCCGACGGACAGCCGCTGACCGCCCAGGATCTCATCGACGGCTACCGCACGCTGATCGACGAGGCGCATGCCGCGCACGTCCGCGTCCTCGGCGCGACCCTGATGCCCGACGAGGGAAGCGGTTACTACACGCCAGTCGCCGAGGCGATCCGGGAAGACGTCAACCGATGGATCCGCACCGCCGGCGCCTTCGACGGCGTCATCGACTTCGACCGGACCACGCGCGACCCCGCGAACCCGGCCGCCCTCAACCCGGCCTACGACTCGGGCGACCACCTCCACCCCGACGACGAGGGAATGCAGGCCATGGCCGACGCGATAGCACTGCGGCTGTTGCGCACCTGAGGGAAATGCGACTGTCGGCCATCGCGCCCGCTGACACGATGGCCGGCGTGCGTACGGCCGAGCGACCGGACTGCCTGATCGTCACCGGGATGCCGGGCGCCGGGAAGTCGGCGGTGACCCGGCCTGCTCGTCGTCCTCGCACCGGGCATCGAGGTGTGCCGGTACCGCGACACCATCCGTGATTCTCGGGAGCGGTTCGACTTCGACGGCCACGACGATCTCGATGCCTGCCTGGAGGCAGCGCCAGGCCAGGGTCAGCCGCTCTGGCGGGCCGCGTGTGCCAGGAAGTGGTGCGCGGCGTCCTCGTAGTACGTCAGGTGCCAGCCGGCGGCCAGGAGTGCGGGCCGCAGGTTCTCCTCGGCCATCGGGTCGTCCGGGTCGAGCGGGCGTCCGTGACGGGCGGCGCGTTCGGCGCGGCCGGAGGGGTGGAACAGCAGCAGGACGCCGCCGGACGTGGTCACCCTGGCCCACTCGCGCAGCGCCGCCGCGGGGTCGGGAAGGTGGTTGATCAGTCCCGCGCTGAAGACGCCGTCCACCGCGCCGGCCGGCAGCGGCAGCCGGCAGGCGTCGGCCAGCAGCAACGAGCCGTCACCGGCTCGGCCTTCGCAGAGCGCGGCCGTGAGCATCGCCGGCGTGAGGTCGACTCCGACGACGATGCCCCCGTCGCCGACCTGGGCGCGCAGCGCGGGCAGCACCCGGCCGGTGCCGCAGCCCAGGTCCAGGACGCGCTGGCCGGGGCGCAGCGCCATCCGCTCGGCTGCGGCGGCGTACCGGGGGGCGTCGTCGGCGAAGCGTTCCTCCCAGGTGGCCGCCCGCCGGGTGAAGAACGCGCGGGTCGCCGTCTGTTCGGCTTGCTCCGCGACGAAGGCGGCGAAGCACTTGAGTACGGCGTCACGGTGCCGGGTCAGGGCCGCCAGTGCCAACGGCTCCATCGCCACTGCCATGTCCTGCTGCCCCTCCTCGTCCTCCTCCCAGTGGAAGTGGATTCCCCATGCCGAGGCACCGATCCGGAACGCCTGCGCCGGGTGGTGGTCGCAGGACGCCAGCACCGTCGCCCGCGCGGGAAGGTCCACCGAGCTGCCGTCGTGCCAGTGCGGCACCCGCAACCGCTCGGGCAGGGCAGCGAACAGCGGGTCGGAGTGCGCCGCGGCTGTCACCCGTACGTCACCCCAGCCGATCTGTGCGCCGGTACCGGGCCGGGCGACACCGCCCGCCGCGACCGCCAGCAGGTGAGCGCCGAGGCACACACCCAGCACGGGTACCTCGGCGTCCAGCGCGGCCCGCAACAGTGCCAGTTCCGCGCCGCTGCCGAGGACGTCCTCGGCAGCGGAGAGCGGCTCGCCCGTCACCACCAGGGCCACCATGTCGTCCACCGTGTCCGGTACCCGGTCGCCCGCCCAGGTCCGGCAGACCCGCGTCGGCAGCCCGGCCGCCCCGAGCGCGGCACCGACGGCGTACGGCCCTTCCTGCGGTGTGTGCTCCAAGACCTGGATCACCGGCCCACCACCTCCCGCTCGACCGTACCCGGAGAGCAGGAGCAGGCAAACGCAGATACGAGAGCAAATGCCGGACAGGGTTTGTATCTGCTGACGCGTCAGCCCGACTTACCACGCAAGTGCGCTCGGCGGCCGGTCAGGTGTTGATCGGGCCGGCCGCCTCGCGCAGCACGCGGGCCTCGCGTCCGTCGAGGGCGGCGAGCACCTCGGCGCAGATGGCGAGTGCCGTCTCGGCCGGGGTGCGGGCGCCCAGGTCGAGGCCGATGGGGCCGTGGATGCGCTTGAGGTGTGTCTCGTCGAGGCCGGCCTTGGCGAGATCCGCGGCGCGGCGGGCCTGGGTACGGCGTGAGCCCAGCGCGCCGACGTAGGGGATGCCGCTGGTCAGCGCGGCGGACAGGGCGGGCACGTCGACGTCCGGTTCATGGCTGAGGACGATCAGGCAGGCGGCGGCCGGACGTTCGGCGAGCCGCTGGACAGCGTCCCGAGCGGTGGACTCCACCGTGGCGTGCCAGCCCAGCAGGCGGGACTGGGCGGTGAGCAGGTCGGCGAGTTCGCCGCCTCCCACGATGACCAGATGAGGTACGGCCGGGAACGTCTCGATGAGGACGAGTCCGTCGTCCGTGTAGCGCGCGTCCCGACCGGCCCGGCGGCGGGTGAGCAGCTCGCGGGCGCGTTGGACGGCCTGGGCGGGCCCGTCGCCGCCTTCCGGCCCGGGCGTCGCCACGGTGCTGGCCACCTGGGTCTGCTGCTCGTCCAGCTGGGTGATCAGCGCTACGTCGGCGCCCTCGGCCAGCAGGTCCCACCAGCGGGCGGGCACGGTGTGCAGGGACTGCAGCAGCACCTCGGCCTGGCCGCCGCAGGTCATGCCCGCTCGCTTCACCTCGTCGTCGTGGACGGAGACCTCGCGCACGCAGGCGGTGTGGCCCGCGGGCAGGGCGGCGGCCTCCGCCACCAGGTAGGCGTCGAACACACCGTTGTACAGGGTGCCGTGGCACTGACCGTCCTGGCCGATCAGGATCGCGTCGGCGGGGTGCCGGGGGCCGAAGCCCTGCTCGGTGAGGGGGCGGGCGACAACGCCCGCACGCCCCTGAGCCGCCCACTGCCGTGCCGTCTCCGCCAGCTCACGCATGATCACGGTCCTCCTCGTTCCGGGCGTCGGCACCGGGAACCGCCTGGTCAGCGGCGGCACCGTTACGGGAATTCTAGTGAGGCCGGTACCGACTGCCGTCGTCGAGGCAGCCCAGCGCCATGTGAACAGGTCGACCTCTGCTCTGCGAGGAGAGCGTCGTCGTGCGGTGTCGGCCTTCGCCGCGCACAGCGCATCAGTGACACGTCAGTTCCCCGTCAGTCGGCCCTGCCAATCTGGTTCTCGTGAACGGCGCCGGACAACACCGGGGCCGGGAACGAGGAGAGGTGCCCGGAGCGGTTGATCGGGGACCAGCGAGCATGCCTCGAGGTCGGGCCCAACAGGCCCACGCAGGTTCGAATCCTGCCCTCTCCGCCACAGAGGAACGCCCCGCTCGGCAGGGTGCCGCTTCATGAGGCGCACGCTGGTGAGGACCAGCGCGGTGCGGTCCGCCACCGTGGGCCGGTGTTCGGCGAAGGAGCGGAAGACGACCACGATGCGCTCGGCGTGCACGGCCAGTGCGGCTCCGGTCTCGGTGAGTTCCACGCGGCGTCCCACCCGCCTCAGCAGCTGCGCGCCGGTGGTCTTCTCCAGTGCGGCGGTCTGCTGGGACACGCCGCCGGGCGTGAATCCGAGGGCCTCCGCGACACCGTTGATGGACGTCAACGGTCGGCGTGCTGCACGATGACGCGGTGACAGGTGATCGGCGTCACTCTGTCACTGACAGCCCCGCCGCCCGGACACGGCCCCGTGCGGCGCGGTGGCCTCCGGAAGGGAGTGGCCTGTTGTCCTCCTCCGCCTTCCGCACCGTTCCGGCCGCCGCCGACGTCGTGATCGTCGGTGGTGGTGTCATGGGTGCGAGCACCGCCTTCCATCTCGCCGAGGCCGGCGTGACGGACATCGTCGTCGTCGAGCGCGGGGACCTCGGCTGCGGCAGTTCGGGCAAGCCGATCGGCGGCATCCGCGCCCAGTTCTCCGATCCGCTCAACATCGAGCTGGGCAGCCGCAGTCTGCGTGCCTTCCGGGACTTCCCCGACCGGCCCGGCGCCGGCATCGGGCTCGACACCGTCGGCTATCTCTTCCTGCTCGACAGCGAACAGCAGGCGAGCGCCTTCGAGGCCGGAGTGCGGCTCCAGAACAGCCTCGGCGTGCCGAGTCGCATGATCAGCCCCGGCGAGGCCCGGCGCCTGTGCCCGTATCTCAGCACCGACGGCCTGGTGGCGGCCGCCTACTCCCCTGCCGACGGACACGCCCGGCCCGCCCTGGTCGTCCAGGGGTATGCGCGGGCCGCGGCCCGGGCCGGCGTCACCCTCGCCACCCACACCTCGGTGCTGGGCATCGACACGGCCGGAAACCGTGTCGTCGGCGTCCACACCAGCCACGGCCTCATCACATGCTCCACCGTCATCTGCACGGCAGGGGCCTGGTCGGCGCGGATCGGTGCCATGGCGGGCATCGACCTGCCCGTCCGGCCCGTGAAACGCCAGCTGGCGTTCACGGTGCCGCTCGCGCCGCCCGCGCCGCGTATCCCGTTCACCATCGACTTCTCCTCGACCGCCTACTTCCACAACAGCGACGACGGTCTGCTGTTCGGGCTGGCCGATCCCGATCAGGAGGAGGGCTTCGACACGACCTGGACCCCGGAGTGGCTCGACCTGTTCCGTGCCGTCGCCCGCCGCCGTGCCCCGACCCTGGCCGAGCTGCGCACCGGGGACGGCTGGGCGGGCCTGTACGAGGTCACACCGGACCACAACGCGCTGATCGGCCGCTCCGGCGAGCTGCCCGGCTTCCTGTACGCCGCCGGGTTCTCCGGTCACGGTTTCCTGCAGGCGCCCGCGGTCGGCGAAGTCGTACGCGACCTGTATCTGGAGCGCGAGCCGTTCACCGACGTCTCCCCGCTCAGCGTCGACCGGTTCCGCCCCGGCGCCGGCGCCCGCCCCGAAGCCCACGTGGTGTGAACCCCGACCGGAAGGCCGAACCATGTCGATGATCAGTCAGTGGCGGCTGCGGGCGGCGTTCGCGGAGCGGCTGTCCCGGATGTACGGGCGGGAGGTTCCCGCCTACACCACGCTCGTGGACGTCTCGCGCGGGGTCAACGAGGACGTCCTGCGCGCGCGGGGAGCCGACGCCGAACGCCTCGGGTCCATCGGCCGGGTGACCGCCGAACGGCACGGGGCCATCCGTGTCGGCACGCCACGGGAACTGGGGCAGGTGGCCCGTGTCTTCGGCGCGCTCGGCATGCACCCGGTGGGCTTCTACGACCTGCGGGAGGCCGCCGCCAGTGCCGTACCCGTCGTCTCCACCGCCTTCCGGCCGGTCGACGGCGAGGAACTGGCCCGCAACCCCTTCCGGGTGTTCACCTCCCTGCTCACCCCGGCCGACCCCCGCTTCTTCGACGCCGGGCTGCGCTCACGTCTGGAGGCCTTCCTCGCGGGCCGCGAACTCTTCCCGCCCGACCTGCTCGCGCTGGCCGACCGGGCCGCCGCCGAGCGGGAGCTGCCTGAGCAGCAGGCCGAGCGGTTCCTGCGGCTCGCCGTGGCGGCCTTCGAACTGTCCGCCGAGCCGGTCGACCAGGCCTGGTACGAGACCCTGGAGCGGGTCTCCGCCGTCGCCGCGGACATCGGCGGGGTGCGCAGCACGCACATCAACCACCTCACGCCACGCGTCCTGGACATCGACGAGCTGTACCGGCGGATGACCGAGCGCGGCATCGAGATGATCGACACCATTCAGGGCCCGCCGGCGTGGAAGGGCCCCGATGTCCTGCTGCGGCAGACGTCCTTCCGGGCTCTGGCCGAACCCCGCGCGATGCGCACCCCGGACGGCAGCGTCGTCAGCGGCGCGCTGCGGGTCCGCTTCGGCGAGGTCGAGGCCCGCGGCATCGCCCTCACTCGTCAGGGCCGCGCCCTGTACGACGAACTCCTCGGCCGCGTCGACGAGCAGGCGGCCCGGAACCCCTCGGCAGCAGCCCGCAGTGATATCGCGCGCGCCGTGTGGGAGCAACACATGCCCGGCAGCGAGCAGGAACTCGCCATCGGGGGACTGGCCTACTTCACCTACCGGATCAACCCCGGCCGGCCGCGCGACGGCAGCCGCCCGCCCGCCGGCCTCGGCGAGCTGGTGCGGCAGGGCTGGGTGCGCGCCGAGCCCATCGTCTACGAGGACTTCCTGCCCCGCTCCGCCGCCGGCATCTTCCAGTCCAACCTCAGCGGCGAGGGCACCCGCGACAACGGCCAGCAGGGTGCCGCGTACGACGCCGGCTGGCTCTCCGGCGCCATCGGCCGCGACGTCCTGGACCCCTTCGCCCTCTACGAGCGACAGCAGAACCGCTCCGTCGCAGAGGTCGCCCGTGCACTCGACCTGCCCGACACCCTCGGCTGACCCCTCACCCCCCCCCAAGGACCGCCATGACCAGCATCGCACTGCCCACCACGGACGAGCTGCGCACCCGCGCCCGTACCTCCCTGCGGAACATCGGCGTCACCGTGACCGAGGGCGACGACTTCCACGCCCGTACGCCGCTCACCGGCGAGCACCTGTTCGGGCTGGCGGCCGCCACCGACGCCGAGGCCGACGAAGCCGTTGCCGCCGCCCGTACGGCGTTCCTGATCTGGCGCAGGACGCCCGCGCCGCGACGCGGTGAACTCGTACGCCGCCTGGGCGAGTTGCTGCGCGAGCACCAGAGCGACCTGGCCGACCTCGTGACCGTCGAGGCGGGCAAGATCCGCTCCGAAGCGCTCGGCGAGGTCCAGGAGATGATCGACATCTGCGACTTCGCGGTCGGCCTGTCCCGGCAGCTGTACGGCCGCACGATCGCCTCCGAGCGGCCCGGCCACCGGCTGGCCGAGACCTGGCATCCGCTCGGCGTGGTCGGCGTCATCTCGGCCTTCAACTTCCCGGCGGCCGTGTGGTCCTGGAACACCGCCGTCGCCCTGGTCTGCGGCGACACCGTGGTCTGGAAGCCCTCGGAGCTGACGCCGCTGACCTCTCTGGCCTGCGCCCACCTGCTCGCCCGCGCCGCCGACGAGACCGGCGCGCCCCGCGACGTGCACCGCCTGCTGCTCGGTGACCGGACGGTCGGCGAGAAGCTCGTCGACGATCCCCGCGTCGCCCTCGTCAGCGCCACCGGCTCGACCCGCATGGGCCGTGAGGTCGGCCCGCGCGTCGCCGCCCGCTTCGGCCGCAGCCTGCTGGAACTCGGCGGCAACAACGCCGCGATCGTGGCCCCTTCCGCCGACCTGGACCTCGCCCTCCCTGCCATCGTGTTCGCCGCGGTCGGCACCGCGGGCCAGCGCTGTACGACACTGCGTCGTCTCATCGTCCACCGCGACATCGCCGACACGCTCATCGAGCGGCTGGCCGAGGCCTACACCAAGCTCCCCATCGGCGACCCGTTCGACGACACCACGCTCGTCGGCCCGCTGATCTCCACGGCGGCGCTCGACGCGATGCACAGCGCCCTCAGCCGTGTCCGGGCCCAGGGCGGGAAGATCCTCGCCGGCGGAAACCGGCGCTTCGCCGAGGCGGCGCCCGCGGCGGCCTACATCGAACCGGTCGTCGTCCGTGTCGACGAACAGACCGGCGTCGTACGGGAGGAGACGTTCGCACCGATCCTGTACGTCCTCACCTACGACACCCTCGACGAGGCCATCGCGCTGCACAACGACGTCCCGCAGGGCCTGTCGTCCAGCATCTTCACCCGCGACCAGCAGGAAGCCGAGATCTTCCTGTCCGCCGAAGGCTCCGACTGCGGCATCGCCAACGTCAACATCGGCACCTCCGGAGCCGAGATCGGCGGCGCCTTCGGGGGCGAGAAGGACACCGGCGGCGGCCGGGAGTCCGGCTCCGACGCCTGGAAGTCCTATATGCGCCCGGCCACCAACACCATCAACTACGCCAGCGAACTCGCCCTCGCCCAGGGGGTCAGCTTCCTCTGACTCAACCCCGCATCCCCGACCCCGTGTTGCGTCCCGGTTCCAGCGGCGGAAGCCGTCGGCGTCACTTGTGGTCGCGCAGGAACTCGGGGATCTCCTCACGGGTCGGGTAGTTCGGCAGGGGTGCCCGCTTGCCCTGGAGGAATGCGGTGATGACGGCGGCGGCCCGGTCGTTGTTGTGGTCCAGGCCGTTCCACAGGTGGTGCCCGACGCCCGGCATGTACTGCGTGCGCTCGATGGCGGGGTCGGCGCCGAGGACGGCGGTCTCCCACCGGCGTACCTGGGAGGAGCATTCGGCGATCATCAGCATGGCGGGCGTCTTCGAACGCCTCAGGTGCGGTGCGAGGGAGGGCGAGTCCTTGACCGTCTGCTGGATACGGAGGCTGGCCGCGGGGCTGAAGGAGAAGTTCCCCGTCGAGTCCTCGACCGGGATGCGGTGTGCGTCGCGCGCGCAGTAGGCGGACGCGGTGTCGCTGCCGAGGTCGGCGGCGGTGAAGGCGTTGTCGCCCTCGGCCTGTCCGATCAGGCCGGTGTCGGGGGTGAGCAGCCCGAATCGCATCAGCCCGAACGCCACGGCGTACCGCGGGAGATGAGTCGAGCGCGGTCCGGTCACGGCCGGCGCGAGACCGCGCGCGGAGGGACGCCCACGCTGCCCGGTGACCCTCGTCGTGGGGCCGTCCATCGGGCCGGGTTCGGCGATGACCGTCCGGTGCAGATGTACGGCGACGGAGGGGTCCGCCAGGGCTCGGGTGAGGACGACCGCGCCTGACGAGAAGCCGAGGACGTCCACCGGGCCCCGGTCCAGATGCTGGACGAATGCGCCGAGGTCACGGACCGACCTGGAGATCGTGTACTGATCCATGGGGAGCAGGTCGCTGCGGCCGCCGCCGGCCTGTTCATAGGTGTAGACGTCGTAGCCCTGGCGCGCCAGGAGTTGCAGGAACCGGTGGTCGAGCAGTGAGACGCCGCGGACCGGTCCGCCGTTGAGGTACACGAGGGGGACGCGGTGCCGGGTCCCGGGGCCCGCGGGTGGGTAGTGGTACACGGCGACCCGGCTGCCGGTGCCCAGGCTCCAGTGCTGCGTGGCCACGAACGGCAGGGCGGGCGGATACCGCCGGGCCGTGGGCGCGGTCGGTATGCAGACCGAGGCCGTCAGCGCCGCAGCGACGACCACGGGCACGAACGGCACGAGCCGCGCCGCGCCGGTGCGGCTCCGGCTCCGCCACAGCGCGGCGGCAGCGCCGACCGCCAGGGTTGCCAGCCATGCGGCGAGTCCCGAGCCGGCTCCGTCGGTGAGGACGATCAGCGCGAGGAAGACGACTGTCAGTGCCGCGGCGGCGGTCAGCGCCAGCAGCAGGCGTCCGGCGAGGCGGAGAGGGCGTAGGGCGGACGTGGGCACGGTGAACCTCCCGAGTTTCAGAACGTCATTTCAGAACAGCGTTTCAAAACGACGTTATCAAAGAAGGTAGGCTTCTCGTCATGGGTAGGCCCAGAACGAACGACGAGACCGTCAAAGAACGCCTGGTGGCGTGCGCGACCGAGATGCTCGCCACCCGTCCGCAGGAGTCGGTCACGCTGCGAGCCCTGGCCACTGCCGCCGGGACGTCGACGGCGGCGGTGTACTCCCTGTTCGGCGGCAAGGACGGCCTGATCCAGGCCGTACGCGACAGGGCGGTCTCCGGTCTGTTCGAGGAGCTGTCGGCCGTGCCGGCGTCCGGCGATCCCCTCGCCGACATCTACGCGCTGGCCGTCGCGTACCGGCGATGGGGGTGCGGACACAGCCACCTGTACACGGTGCTGTTCGGAGGGGTGCAGTCCTTCGAGCCGACGGGTGCGGTCGGCGGCCGTGACCCTGTCCGGCCGCTCATCGCGGCGATCGAGCGCGGCGTGACCGCAGGCGTCCTCGCCGGTGAGGCGACGTCGATCGCCCTGTCGTTCTGGGTGACCCTGCACGGACTGGTGACACTCGAACTGGCCGGGGCCCTCGACGCCCGCACGGCGGAAGCCGCGTTCCGGCCCACGATGCACGCCGCGCTGCGCGGCTGGACGACCCCCGACGTGTTCCGCGGACTTCGCCAATCCGAACCCGCGCCCTGACCGCATCCGGACGGCTATTTGCGTATCGACGCAACAAGGGGCACACTCTTGGAGTCGGGTCCTGTGCGCGCGCCGCGCGTGCTCGGGGCGGAGCCACATCACGGAACGGAGGCGGCCATGGGTGCAGACCCTCCCAGTCCGCGCTGCCTCCAGGGCATTCGCTGACTTTTACTTCCCGCGCCGGGCACGGCCATGAGCGTCGACGAGGTCCTTGCGCCTCGACGAGGTCCTTGCGCCTCGACGAAGGTCGCGTCTTGACGAAGGCGTGCCTCGACGAAGGTCGCGCCTCGCTGAGGTGGCCATGGCCGCCCGGGCGGGCCCATCTTGCTCACCTGTATTTCCCATGCTGCCTGGGTGACCCCTGTCCTGCCGTCGGTGCGTTGGCCGCGGCCGGGCACGCCGTCGTGCCCAGAGTGGGGACGGAGGTCTTCGTGATGTCGATCCGTACGGACAACAAACCCGCCGAGACGGTGGAGCGCACACCGCTGGTGGCGCGGCTGCCCGGGCGGCTGTCCCAGCTCTCCTGGGTGGACGCGGCGGTGGCCGCCGCGGTGCTGGTCCTGCTGTATGTGGTGCTGCGCGTGGGGCACGGCACCACCGTCGCCTTCAACACCCACCAGAACGTCCGCGTCGACACCGATCCGGCGCGGCTGCCGTACGACGCGGCCCGCTCACTCCTGCGGATGTTCGCCGCGCTCGCGGTGTCGATCGTGTTCACCTTCGGCTACGCCTGTGCCGCCGCCAAGAGCAGAAGGCTGGAGCGGATCCTCCTCCCGGCCCTGGACATCCTGCAGTCGGTGCCGGTGCTGGGCTTCCTGACGGTGGCGGTGACCGGATTCATCGCCCTGTTCCCGGGCTCGATGCTGGGCCTGGAGTGCGCGTCGATCTTCGCGATCTTCACCTCGCAGGCGTGGAACATGACGTTCGGTTTCTATGCCTCTCTCACCTCCCTGCCCCGTGAACTCGACGAGCTGTCACGGTCGTTCGGCTTCACCCGCTGGATGCGGTTCTGGAAGGTGGAGGTGCCGGCCGGGATGATCGGCCTGGTCTGGAACGGCATGATGAGCTTCGGCGGCGGATGGTTCTTCCTGGTCGCCTCCGAGGCGATCAGCGTCAACAACCAGCGGTACGCGCTGCCCGGCGTCGGCTCCTACGCCGGTACCGCGATCGCCGACGGCGACCTCGGCAAGGTCGGCTGGGCCATCCTCACCATGGCCTTGCTGGTCATCGGCGTGAACTTCCTGTTCTGGCGGCCGCTGACGGCATGGGCGGAGAAGTTCAAGAACGAGCAGTCCGAGGCGAGCGAGGTCCAGCGGTCCGTCGTCCTGGACTTCCTGCGCCGCTCGCACTGGCCGCGGCTGCTCGGGCGGGTACTGCGCCCGGCGGGACGCGCGTTGAGCACGGCGGGCCGGGTGTTCGGCCGTGACGACCGGCCGCTCGTCGTCGACCGCACACGGCAGCGCACCGGTGCCATCGTCTTCACCGTCGTCGCCGGCGGGCTGATCCTGTGGGGACTGACCGACCTCGGCCACTATCTCCACGACCGCACCGGACTCGGTGTGTTCGGCGAGCCGCTGCTGCTGGGCCTCGCCACCCTCGCCCGGGTGGTGGTGCTGGTCGCGCTGGCCACCGTGGTCTGGGTGCCGATCGGCGTGAAGATCGGTTTCTCGCCGCGGCTGACCCGGATCGCCCAGCCGGTGGTGCAGGTGCTGGCGTCCTTCCCGGCCAACTTCCTCTTCCCGCTAGCGGTGTGGTTCTTCCTGAGGACCGGACTGTCCATCAACATCGGCGGCACCCTGCTGATGGCGCTCGGCGCCCAGTGGTACATCCTCTTCAACACCATCGCCGGCGCCATGGCCATCCCGAGCGACCTGCGCGAGGCCATGGACGACCTGGGCGTGCGCGGCCGGCAGCGGTGGCGGCGGCTGATCATCCCGGGGATCTTCCCGTCGTACGTCACCGGCGGGATCACCGCCTCGGGCGGCGCCTGGAACGCTTCGATCGTCTCCGAGGTGGTCACCTTCGGCGGCACCACCCTCACGGCCACCGGCCTCGGCGCATACATCGCGGAGGCCACCGAGAGCGGCGACTACCCGCATCTGATCGCCGGGGTCGCGGTGATGAGCCTGTACGTCGTCGGGCTGAACCGCCTGCTGTGGCGGCGCCTGTACCGGATGGCAGAGACCCGCTATTCCCTCTGAGCCCCCCTGAACTTCCCTTCTCCGACGAGCATTTGGAGTACGTCATGGTGCTGAACGCGCTGCGCACCCTCCGCGCCGACCGCCAGGCCCGCGCCGGGCTCGCCCACCTGACCGCCGACCGGCCCCGCCGCGCCGCCGACGGCGAGCTGCTGCTGGAGACCGTCGGCCTGACCAAGTCGTACGCCGGCGCCGACGGCGAACTGCCCGTGCTGTCCGGCATCGACCTCCAGGTCCGCGCCGGTGAGGTCGTCGCCCTGCTCGGCAAGTCCGGCTCGGGCAAGTCCACGCTGCTGCGCTGCCTGGCTGGACTCGTGCCCGCCTGTTCCGGGACCGTCGCCTACAAGGGCGCGCCGCTCGCCGGCGCCAACCCGGGTACGGCCATGGTGTTCCAGACCTTCGCGCTGCTGCCCTGGCTGACCGTGCAGCAGAACGTCGAACTCGGCCTGGAGGCCAAGGGAGTTCCGGCCGCCGAGCGCGCGGACGCCGCCCGGCAGGCCATCGACCTGATCGGCCTCGACGGCTTCGAGTCCGCCTACCCCAAGGAGTTGTCCGGCGGTATGCGCCAGCGGGTCGGTTTCGCCCGCGCGCTCGTCGTGGAGCCTGATGTGCTGATGATGGACGAGCCGTTCTCCGCCCTCGACGTGCTGGCCGCCGAGAATCTGCGCGGCGAGCTGATGGAGCTGTGGGAGTCCGGCCAGTTCCCCACCCGCGCCATCGTCCTGGTCACCCACAACATCGAGGAGGCCGTGCTGATGGCCGACCGGATCGTCGTCCTGGGCGCCCGCCCGTACGGCACGATCCGCGAGGTCTTCGAGGTCGGCCTGGACCGTCCCCGCGACCGCGACTCGGCGGCCTTCGACGACCTGATCGACCGCGTCTACCGCACCATGACCGGCCGCCAGAAGGAGGGTCGTGTGCCGGGCCGGCACGAGGTGGTGGAACTGGAGAAGCGCACACCGGCGAACGCCCCGCTGCCCCCGGCCAGCGTGGACGGGCTGTCGGGGCTCGCCGAGATGGTGCTGCACCGCGGCGGACGGTGCGACCTGGCCGGCCTCGCCGACGAACTGGGCCTGGAGGTGGACGACTTGCTGCCCCAGGTCGATGCGCTCGACCTGCTCGGCTTCACCGCGCTCAGCGGGGACGACCTGCTGCTGACCGACACCGGTACCGCCTTCGCGGGTGCCGATGTGCAGGAGTCGAAGAAGATCTTCGCCGAGGCGGTGCAGCGCGCCCCGCTGGTCACCCTGATCACCAGGAGCCTGCGGACCAACCCCGGCGGGACCCTGCGCGCCGGTTTCTTCCGCGACCTGCTCGCCCACCACTTCACCGCCGAACAGGTCACGCGCCAGCTGGAGACGGCCACCGACTGGGGCCGCTACGCCGAGCTGTACTCCTACGACGCCGAGCCGCAGGAGTACCACCTCGACGAGAACGACGACCTGCGTCTGGCCGCCACCGGCGACAGGGTCTAGGGCGGGGGCGTCAGTGTCCCGTGGCCGGCCGCCGGGCCCTGGCCACCCGGGCGGGCGCGCTCCGCTCCTGCGGGGCGGTGGCCGCCACGGCCTCCGGCGCCCCTCCGTCCGCCGCGGCCCTGGCCTCGTCCGTGGCCAGCACCGCGCTCTCCAGCAGCGCCCGCACCCGCGGGCCGGCGGCCCGGTAGAAGATGCGCGTGCCCTCCCGCCGCGATATGACCAGTCCGGCCGCACGCAGCTTCGCCAGGTGCTGGGAGGTGGCCGCGACATGCGCGTCGATCAGCTCGGCAAGGCGGCTGACCGGCAGCTCTCGCTCGCTCAGCGCCCACAGCAGCCGGTAGCGCGACGGGTCCGCGACGGCCTTGAGCACCGCCACCGACCGCTCGGCCTGCTCCTCGTCCCATGACGCTACTTGCGCTTCCATGCAAATATGGTAGCCGGTGATGCACACGACATCTCGCGCGCAGTAGTTGCGTATCTGTGCAAACATAGACGGCAGACGAGGCCCCCGGTCGAGGAACACCAAGGAACACCGGGGATTCGAGGAGGAGGTGAGCGACATGGATCGCAGCAGTAGTCCGGGCCGCAATCGGCCCCACACCCCCGTGTCCCCCAACTCCTCGGGCATCCGGTAGCCCCCGGCTCCACAGCCGGCAGCTGGCCGCCATGCCCTCGACCCGTCCCGCTCCGGCGGGGCGAGGGGAGGTTCCCATGGCGAACCCGACCACCTTCGACTTCGCACTCCGTCTCGCCGTCGGCGTCACCTGCGGCGCCCTGATCGGCGTCGAGCGGCAGTGGCGCGCCCGCATGGCCGGGCTGCGCACCAACGCCCTGGTGGCCGTCGGCGCCACGCTCTTCGTCCTCTACAGCGAGGCCGTCGGCGACCCCGGCAGCCCCACCCGGGTCGCCTCCTACGTCGTCTCCGGCATCGGATTCCTCGGCGGCGGCGTCATCCTCCGCGAGGGCGGCGGCGTGCGCGGTCTCAACACCGCGGCCACGCTGTGGTGTTCGGCCGCGGTCGGCGTGCTCGCCGCCTCCGGCCGACTGGCGCTGTGCCTCATCGGCACCCTCACCGTGCTCGCCGTGCACATGGTGCTGCGCCCCGCGGGCCGGCTGATCGACCGCGTTCCGCAGCGCGACCCCGACAACGAGGACGTACGCGCCACCGTCCACCTGGTCTGCGAGCGCGGCGACGAGACACATGTCCGGGCGCTGCTGTCCCAGGCCCTCGCGGGCGACGGGCTCGCGCCCACCGGGTTCCGGGTACGGCGCGACGAGGAGGGGAGCACCAGCCTGCGGGCCGCGGTCGCGCTGAACGGTGACCCCGCCCGCGCCCTGGAGCAGCTCATCACCCGGCTGTCCCTGGAACCGGGCGTACGTGACCTGCACTGGCATGTGGACGACACGACCCTCGACACCGAGCGGGAGGCGGTGGCATGAACGGCCTCGACACCCGGACCGCCCGCCACGCCGTGCGCCAGGCCGCCCGGCAGCTGGCGGCAGACGCCCCGAGCCTCACCGCAGGCTCCGCGAGCGCCCTGCGGGCCGGGCTCGCCGTCCGCTCCGCCTGTCTCCGCCGAGCCGCGGTCGCCGCCTGGCTCAGTGGCGTACCCGAGCACGTGATCGCCGCCGACGGCCGCGTGCCCGTGACGGTCGTACGCCGCTGGATCGCGGCCGGAGACCCGCGACACCCCGAGGACCGGCAGACGAGCTGACACACGCGACCGCGCTCAGCTCAGGGGCAGGCGCAGCAGTGTCAGGTCGAGCCGGCGGCCGAACTTGGTGCCGACCTCGGGCAGGGTGCCTGCGTGCTGGAACCCGAAGCGCTCGTGCAGGCGGATCGAGGGCGCGTTCCCGGCTTCGATGCCGGCGATCATGACGTGGTGTCCGGCCTCGCGGGCGGCGGCGACGAGCGTTGCCAGCAGCGCGGATCCTATGCCGAGCCCGTGCCGGCCCTCGCGGACGTAGACCGAGTTCTCCACCGTGTGCCGGTATCCGTCCAGCTCCCGCCACGGTCCGTAGACGGCGAACCCGGCCACCTCGCCGTCGGCCTCGGCGACGAACGCCGAGCCGCGCTCCAGATGGGCGGCCAGCCAGCCGACCCCCTGGTCAGGGCTCTGCGGGGTCTCGGTCCACAGGGCCGTCGAGTGCTCGATCGCGTGGTTGCGGATGGCACGGACGGCCTCCACGTCCTCGGGGCGGGCGGGGCGCACCGTCACAGGCGCCGGATCTCTTGCGTATATTGAAGCCATGTCCAACATAGTAGATCCCCTGGTGGAGCAGATCGCCGCGCGCATCCGCACCGAACGGGAACGCCGCCGATGGACTCTGGCCCAGCTCGCCGACGCCTCCGGTGTGTCCCAGGCCATGATCAGCCGGATCGAGCGCGGCGAGAGCAACCCCACGGCCGTCGTCCTGGGCAAGCTGTCCGCCGCCTTCCAGCTCAGCGTCGTCTCCTTGCTCGCCCTCGCCGAGGGGACGCAGGACGGCATCGAGGCGGGGGCCGGAGTGCGTCGCGGCGCCGGTACGGCCGAGTGGCGCGACCCCGCGACGGGCTACCGGCGCCGCCAGATCACCGGCCCGCACTTTCCCGCGGAGATCGCCGAGATCCGGCTGCCCGCCGGCGCCCGTGTGCCGTATCCGGCCGCCGCCTTCGCCTTCGTACGGCAGGTCGTGTGGGTCCTCGACGGACGGCTGACCTTCCAGGACGGCGACTCCGTCCATGAACTCGGCGCGGGTGACACCATCGAACTGGGCGAGCCCGCCGAGCGCGTCTTCGCCAACACCACCGACACCGAGTGCCGTTACGCCGTTGTCCTCACCCGCGGCACCACACCGTGACCCGCCCGCTTCCCCGCGGCGGCACGCTGCTCCTGGCCTGCATAGCCGGAACGGCGATCGCGAACAACTACGCCATCCAGCCCGGACTCACGTCTGTCGCCACCGATCTGGGTGTCCCGCTCGCCGTGACCGCCCTCGTGCCGACCGCCGCCCTTCTCGGGTGCATGACCGGCTTCGCCCTGCTGCTGCCGCTCACCGATCATCTCGCCCCCAACCGCTTGGTCGGCGTTCAGCTCACCGCTCTGGCCGCCGCCCTCGCTCTCGCCGCGGCCGCGTCCGGTGCGGGCACGCTCCTTGCCGCGTACCTGCTCATCGGCGCGGCCGCCAGTGTCGCGGCCCAGGCCGGCAGCATCGCCGGCCGCCATGCCCCAACTGGACGCCGGGGAATGGGGGTTGCCACGGTGGCCGCCGGCATGTCGGCCGGCATCCTGCTCAGCCGCCTGGCGGGAGGAACGCTCACCGACCTCCTCGGGTGGCGGAGGATGCTCCTCGTCTTCGCCGTCCTCGCCCTGCTCGGTGCGATCGCCGCCGCCGCACTCCTGCCCCGGCAGCGGCCCCGCTCGGACGGCGGCTACCGCGCCGCCCTCGCCTCTCTCCCTCCCTTGCTGCGCCAGTTCCCGGAGCTGCGGCGCGCGGTGGCCGTCGGCGGGCTGTGGTACTTCGCCTTCAACGTCATCTGGGTCGCGCTCGTCCTCGCCCTGGCCCAGCCGCCCTACTCCCTCGGCCCGAGCGCCATCGGCCTGTACAGCCTGGCCGGGCTGCTCGGCTTCGCGGCGCTCCCGCTCACCGGGCGCCTCGCCGACCGGCACACCCCGGCCGCGGTGATCACCGCCGCCATACTCACCGCCGCGGCCGGCACGGCGCTGCTCGCCCTCGGCATCGGCAGCCCGCTCGTCACCGGCCTCGGACTCGCCCTCTTCGACGCCGGCTGCTTCGCCGCCCAGGCCGCCAACCAGAGCCGTGTCATCGCCCTCTCGCCCGAACGGTCCGGCAGTCTCAGCAGCGTCTACCTCGTGCTGTACTTCACCATCGGCGCGATCGCCACGGCCCTCGCCGCACCCCTGCTCGACACCCTCGGCTGGCAGGGCACCACCCTCACCGCGCTGGCCGCACTGCTCCTCGCCGCCGCCCTCGCGGGCCGCAGGCGATCCCTGGTCAACTGCTGATGACGGCGGTGCGGGCGGGTTCGTCTACGTGGAGGGCGAAGACGTCCGGGCGCGCGCAGTGACCGGTGGGGTCGAAGTCGAAGCGGGCGCGGGTGCCTGGACGACGGCGACACTATGGAGGACAGACCTGTGCGCACCCGAGACCGTCCAGGTCGGACCCGCGCGGGTGCCGGGTGGGCGCCGCCCCGATTGCGGGGTGAGCGGCGGGGCCATCAGGATGTTTTCAGATGGTGTCCACTGGATGCTCTGAGGTGATCTCTATCGGTCGGCGCGGGCCCGTTCCGGTCATGGTGGGCCGGGAGCGGCGCGCACCCTTACCTGCGACAAGGAGCACGGTATGCCGGCGGAAGACTCGGTCGGACGATTCATGGCGGCCCTGGGCCCGGATCACCGGGAGGCCGTCCGCGCCAAGCCGCCTCAGGAGCGGGAACGGCTCGCGGCGGCCTGGGAACGGGAACTGGAAACGGATGACGAGCTCGACACCCTCGACGAGCTGTCCCCACCGGCGGCAGAGGCCGAGGCGGCCCGCCGCGTCCTGGACCAGGGGGCCGGGTAGCACCCCGGGCGTCGCCCCGGGCTGGGGTCGCATCCCGGTCGCCGCTCACGCTCGCGGGCGGGTGGGCAGCCACATCGCCTGGTTCGTGGTGGCGGGCACAATGACCTCGTGCATCCGAACAGACAGATCATCGTCGCCTTGGACTGCGACAGCCGTCAGACCGCTGAGGACATCGTCGACCGACTCGGCGACGCGTGCCGTTTCTACAAGATCGGCCTGGAGCTTCTCACCTCGGCAGGACCTGACCTCGTCGAGCGCCTTGTCGCACAGGGCAAGGAGGTCTTCCTGGACCTCAAGCTCTTCGAGATCCCCCACTCGGTCGCCGGTGCCGTTCGCGCCGCGGGGGCTCTGGGCGTCTCGATGGTCACGGTGCACAGCATGGGGGGTACGGCCATCATGGCAGCCGCTGTCGATGCCGCCCGCGGCTTCCCCGGGCTACGGATCCTCGCGCTGACCGTGGTCACCAGCATGACCGATGCAGATCTCGCCGACATCGGCGTCAGCGGCTCGGCCGAGGAGCAGGTCGTCAGGCTGGCCCGCCTGGCCCGCAAGTCCGGCTGTCACGGCGTCATCGCCTCCCCGCAGGACGTCGCGGCCCTGCGCGGCGCGCTGGACGGCGACGCCCTGATCGTCACGCCCGGGGTCACCCTGCCCGGCGATTCGGCGGCCGAGCACGCCCGCCCCGGCACCCCGCACGCCGCCGTCGCCGCCGGGGCGTCACACATCGTCGTCGGGCGAACGGTCACACGAGCCGCCGACCCGTCAGCCGCGTTCCGCCTCGTCCACGCCGCCCTCGTTCCGTAGCGGGCGTTCTTCGGCGCCGCTTCGGCGAGTGGTGCGGCGGTCAGTCGGGGTTGTCGCCGTCGGTGAGGGTCTCCCAGGCCACGAAGAGGTTGTTGGTGCCGGCCGGGCGGTTCTGCTCGGTCAGTGTCCGGGTGTTGGTCATGGCGATGCCCAAGCGGTTGTGCAGGGCGTTGTAGCCGACCTCGGTGACCGGGCCGAGTCCGCGCTTGACGGATCCGCCGCACAGCCAGCTCGGGACCGCGGCCCCCAGCTCGTACTTGGACTGGAAGCCGAGCGCCTGCCGCAGCCGCTCGCCGACGTCGGTGCCGTAGAGGTCCTGCCCCTGGATCCGGCTGGTCTCGGCCACATGCGAGAGGGAGGACATGCCGTATCCGGTGTGCGTGAAGTCGCGGCAGGTCTCCTGGGTGAGTCCGGTCACGAAGGTGGACTGGCCCTGCCAGTACGAGACGATCTTGTCCCGGGTGTTCAGGTTCTGGCTCGGCACG
The DNA here is from genome assembly GCF_040680235.1 of Streptomyces sp. NPDC052101. Classification (NCBI taxonomy): domain Bacteria; kingdom Bacillati; phylum Actinomycetota; class Actinomycetes; order Kitasatosporales; family Streptomycetaceae; genus Streptomyces; species Streptomyces sp. NPDC052101. The sequence continues at coordinate 3,374 of NZ_JBFAWH010000019.1, read as the reverse complement.
GTCCTCGGCAGGTCGCCGTCGGAGGACAGATATACATAGGCGGCGGTGCGGGTGCGGAAGCGTGCCATGGCGGAGTCGTAGGAGGCCTTGTCCTCCAGGAAGACGGAGATGCCGACGGCCGCCTCCATCATCGTCAGTTCCCAGTTCCCGTTGGAGTTCGAGCCGTTGATGACCTTGGGCAGGTAGACGTTGCGGAGCAGGGTGGCAAACCGTGCGGCGTTCGGCCATGTGCCGGTGTACGTGTACTTGATGAGTTCGGCGGCCTTGGCCCAGGAGGATCCGGCCCAGGCGGTCTGCAGTGGCGCGTTGCTGCCGGTGTGGTCCATGAGCGTGGCGGACCAGGCGTCCATCAGCTCGATCGCCTTCTTCGCATAGCGATCGTCACGGGTGACGTACCAGGCGAGCGCGTCGGTGTACGCCGCGATGGCGTCCTCCCGCTCGTCCGTGCACCCGTGGTTGGGGTTGGAGTAGGGACCGCACTCGACGACGGCACGGGGCTTGGCGGTGCGGCTGAGGCTTGCGTACGGGCTCGCCGTCATCTGGTCGTACGCGCTCTTCCAGGGCTGGGCGCCGGCGAGCACCTGGGCGCGCGCGAAGTCGAGTTGAGCGCGTGAGACGGTGACACCGGGGTGCACGAAGGCGGTTGGTGCGGCCGCTGCCCGCTGCGTGCCGGGCCAGGAGAGAAGTCCGGTGGTCAGCATGGCGGCCGCGGCGGTGAGCGCGAGAGCGGATCGTGGGGACTTACGGCGACGTGGTGCGGGGATGTTCCGCATAAGACATGTCCTCATATATGAACGCTGTGCGACTCCTTGGACGTGGTGCTGACCGATGACCATAGGTACGGACCAATGGACCGTCAAGTGGCCCAGAAACATGGGTCGTTCACAGGGAAGAGGCGGCGGCACGGAACGAGGAAACCGCGACTGAGAGGCAACTGAGAGTTTGCCGTGACAGGCTGACGCGCCCCGTCCCCCTCAGGAGCGCTTGGATGACTCTGATCAACGGTCTGCCCGCCCATGTCCTGCTCGTCCATGTGGTCGTCGTGCTGATACCGCTCACGGCGCTGGCGCTCGTCGCGGCCGCGCTGTGGCCCCGCGCCGCCGAGCGGCTGGGCGTGCTGCTTCCGGTGCTCGCCTTTGTGGCGCTGGTCAGCGTGCCGTTGACCACGCACGCCGGTGAATGGCTCGAACGGCATGTACAGGACGACGCCCTGGTACGTCGGCACACCGAGCTGGGCGACGGTCTACTGCCGTGGGCGTTGGGCTTGTTCGTGCTGGCGGCGGTCGTGTGGTGGGCGGGGCGGCGCACTCCGGCGGAGCCCGGGCGGGGCGGCACCATGCGCTGGTCCGCCTTGCCGGTACGGATCGTCGTCGGCGTGCTCTCCCTGGCCGTCGCGACGGGAGCGGTCGTGGACGTGTACCGGATCGGCGACTCCGGAGCGAAGGCCGCCTGGCACGACGCCTATGCGAAGACGGCGACGGGATCGAGGGACGGCTCCTGATGCGTCACGGCATCTCCGGTCCCTCCCGTAGGAGGCACCGGAGATGCCGTGAAGGCGAGCGGGATCAGGTCGCGTACACGCGGTGGACGAACTCCGCGAGCTTGTCGTCGCTGAGGTTCCGGGCGATGTCGGCCTCGCTGATCATTCCGATCATGCGCTTGTTCTCGACGACCGGAAGCCGCTTGATCTGGTGGCCCTCCATCTCCTGCAGGGCCTCGGTGATGTCGGAGGCGGCGTCGATCCAGCGCGGGGTGCCCTCGCACAGGTCACCGCACGTCATCTGCGCGGGGTCGTGCCCGGCGGCGACACACTTCACCACGATGTCGCGGTCGGTGATGATGCCGCACATCCGGTCGCCGTTGTCGGGGTCGCTCACCGGGAGCGCGCCCACCCCGTGGTCCCGCATCATCTGCGCCGCACGGTCCAGCGTCTCGTTCCGGGGTACCCACTGTGCCCCCTCGTGCATGATGTCCTTCGCAGTCGTCATCGCTCGTCCCTCCATCCCGTCGGCAGACGTTCGCGATGGTGGAACCGATGCCGGGCACATGCACATAAGGTGCCTTCGGCACGGCCCTCAGCCATCGTGCGCCCGGCGCGGCGCGATGTCTTGTTGGGCGTTCAATCGTGGGCGACGCGAGTACCGGGGGCGGACGGGTGGTACGCGGTCAGTACGACTGAGACGACCGACGTCTTCGGAGTCCTTCGGGGAAGTTGATGGCCATGAAGTCCGAGACGGTTGTGGTGCCGGCCGACGGCGCCGCACTCCCAGGTGATCTCGTGGTGCCGGAGTCCGCACGTGCCGTGGTGCTGTTCGCGCACGGCAGCGGCAGTTCCCGGCACAGTCCGCGCAACCGGGCCGTCGCCGCGGCATTGCGGGAGGCTCAGCTGGGCACCTTGCTGATCGACCTGCTCACCGAGGAGGAGGAACGCCGTGACGTGATGACCGCCGAGCACCGCTTCGACATCGCGCTGCTGGGGCGTCGCCTGGTGGCGGCCATGCGGTGGCTGGGCGATCAGCCCGGCACGCGTGACCTGCCCGTCATCCTCTTCGGTGCCAGCACCGGTGCCGCCGCTGCCCTCCAGGCCGCAGCCGAGCGCCCCGACGGCGTCCTGACCGTCGTCTCCCGGGGCGGGCGGCCCGATCTGGCGGGCGACGCGCTGCCGGCCGTACGCGCACCCGTCCTGCTGGTCGTCGGCGGCCGGGACGCCGAGGTGCTGCGGCTCAACGAGGAGGCCGCGCGGCGGCTCCAGGTCCCCCACACCGTGCGGGTGATCCCGGGAGCCACTCACCTCTTCGAGGAACCGGGCGCCTTGGAGCGGGTCGCCGACACGGTACGGGCATGGTGCGAGGAGTGTCTGGGCGCGGCATCGGCGCCCTAGCCGAGCCCTGGCCGACCTTCCCCGGCCGTAGCTGACCTCCCGTCCGGCCGTGGCTGACCTCCCGATGGTCAGGCCTGTGCTCCCGGTCCTGCCGGTCCTGGCATCCCGCCGAGCGTGGTCGTGTCCCGCGTTCGGCGTGCCCGGGGAGTGCGAGGGCGGCGGTGACGATGGTGGTGGGTGGACCCCGCGGCCATCATCGTCAGGCCCAGGCAGAAGATCAGCGCCAGCGCGAGTCCGGAGCTGAACAGTGCCAGGCCGTTCATGGTGGCGATGTCGTGGCCGAGCACGGAAACGGTGTACTCGGGCCCGCCGGACAGATTGCCGACGATCGCCAGGGCGGTGAAGGCGCCCGTGCCCGCGAGAAGGAGCAGTCCGAGGAACAGCATCCGAGTCATCTCCTCAGAGGTCGTTTTCTCCCGATGTTTCATCCCGGGATGCGGATTTGATCCGGTGATGTCGGGTCGCGCCAGGAGATGGTGGCCTCGCCGGTCAG